>CAYNNN010000023.1:0-38473 GCA_964398665.1 uncultured Gammaproteobacteria bacterium
AAATGCCGGTGGTGTCAGCCTGAGTGCCGCACGCTCCGGGTTCTTAGAGGTTCCCTATACGAAACTTGGAAAAACAAGCAATAAAATAAATAGCTTGACCTCTGGCCATCCGGGAAATTAAAGTGGCCCGCAACGGGGTTGAGGCACGGCAATGGCGGGACGTTATGCTTGGTTGGGTGGCTTGTTGTGGCTGCTATGGGGCACGGCTCAAGCTGTAGTCACCTGGGAACAGTGCCAGGATTTGCGGCCCGAAGGGCTGCACCAGGCGCTGATAACGGTGGTGCAGACCCAGGTGGCCAGCCAGCAACTGGCCCCGGATACGGCCCTGCTGGAGCGCTTGTGGCATGATAACCAGATAGATGCCACCCTGGCTGCAGAAACCGACAAGGCCATCGCCCAGATTCGGGCCAATTCCAGCTACTGGGAACGCTACGGCTCCACCTGGGGCAGCGAAGCCTCGGAACGCTTCACCGTGGATATCGTCAACGCCGTTTTTGGCTCAGCAGCCTTCAAGGAGAAGCTGGAGCAACTGATGACCGCCTACGGCACGCACACCCAAGACCAACTGGCCCCCATCCTGGCGCAAGCCTGGCAGCAGGGTCATCGTTGCCTGGAAAATTTCGTCGGGGCCCGCTACGGCCGGGCGCTGGCCCAGCATTTCCAGGCACTAGGCCCGCGCAGCCTGACGGCTGCCGGGCAAAATCTCCGGGAAACCCAACTGGGCGGCCTGAGTCAGCATGGCAGTGCCGCCACCGGCGTGGCCCTGGTCATTGGTCGGCGCATCCTCCAGCGCATGGTGCAAAATCTCATCACTCGCATCAGTTCCGGGGTCGTGTCCCGCATCGGCGGTGCCATCGCCAGCCGCTTTATCCCCGTCCTGGGCTGGGGTTTGCTGCTTTACGATTTTTACGCCGCCGCCGATGGCATTCTGCCCGAAGTGGGGCATGTGCTGAAATCCAAAGAAACGCGCACCGCTGTGCTGAGCCTGCTGGAACAAGGCATCCGGGAAGAATTGCTGGCCCCGGCAGGGCTGGCCAAACAGGTTGCCGACGACATCCATAACCAATGGCAAACTTTCCGGCAGCGTTATCAACGTCTCCTGACACTGGCGGATCAGCACCCGGAGTTTGCGCAGGTCGTCCAGGACCTCACACCAGAGCAGATGGGCAGGTTTACTTCAATCATCAGCGTATTGCTCGAAGCAGTCGGGCCTGAAGCAACCGTCAGTCATGCCGCCAGCGGCAAGGTATTCCAGCTCATGCGCCTGCCGCCCGTGACCGGAGATGAATTGCTGGCCGATACCCGTTCGGCTGAAAAAACCCTTCAGTGGTATCGTCAGATCAATGAATCCGAAACCAAACTGGCCACCCTGCTGCGCCTGGGCGTGCATCGGCACCAACAACCTGACGACCTCAGTCCCTCACAACTGGACATTTTGCTGACCGTGGACAGCAAGGCCGCTGTCGGCCACCTGTTGAGCCTGGACGCTTTGAGTCTGGACCAGACCCTGAACCTGCCCCCGGACGATTTGCGTGCCCTGGCCCTGCGCCTGGACGCTGCCGGCTGGCAAACTTTCGCCTGGTATCGGCAGCAACTCCACCCCCACCCGGCTGCAGTGCAGCATTTCACCCAGGCCGTGCTACAGCACCCAACCGCCCTGGCCCTGTTTGCGCCGCAAGCTACCCGGCTGGCCATCCTCCAGGCCCCGGATAAAATCGCCGCCATTGATGAGATTGTGGGTTTGAGCCAGGGCGGTTGGGGCAAGCTGCTAGGCGGCGTGTTGATCCTGTTGCAGTGGGTCTTCGGCCTGTTCCTCCTCTGGCTGTTGCTCCGCTTCTGGCCGCTGGTGCGGCTGCTGCTGCAAGCCCTCTGGCGGCTGCTGCGGGCAACATTACCCCAAAAACCAACGGCAGCCAAAACCGTCGAACTGGAAACCCCGACCCGGAAACCCCATGAATAAACCCCTGCCGCTCATCACCACCGACCAGCTGCCTGAGCACGCCGAACTGGGGGAACTGCTGACCGCCGTTGCCGTCTCCTCGGTGAATGTGGTCAAGGATTTTCGGGAAAATATCCGCAATCTCACCGGCGGCCACATGCACCATTATGAGCGCCTGCTGGAACAGACCCTGGCACGCGCGCTGGACAAGCTGCAAACCTTGGCGCGGGAACGCGGCTACGTGGGTCTGGTAGGTCTGAAAATTGCCCATCCGAACATCGTGGACAGTTGCGCCGAAATCATCGTCTATGCCAATGGCTTCAAATATCGTCCGGAGTAATCCCGTGAAATCTGCCTTCCTGCTGATGAGTACCCTGTACATTGCCCCGCTGGCCTGGGCCGAAACTCCGCCCGCAGCCACCCCAGCCACGCCAGTGCCCAACACCACCTCAACGTCCACCCCGGCGGCAACGTATTGGGAGTCCGTATACAAAGCCAGTCAGGCTTACTGGAGTGAAGCCCAGAAACAGGCCAGCACGACCACCGAGACTGCAACAGCCTGGACCCAGGAAGATCTGGACAAGTGGGGCACCTGGTTTTACAAGGTCGAAACCCTCAGCCTGGACAACCCCACTGCCCTGGAAGCCCGGCTCAATGCCCTGGGCAAGGAACGCTGGGAGCTGGTCGTGGCGCGGGAAACCAAGGCGGGTCTGCTGCTGATTTGCAAGCGCCCTGCCGTCAGCAATATCGCCGGGGTCATGCAGGCACTGCCTTTTGCCTCAGGCCTGTTACCATCGCTGGGCAAAGGCACCACGCCGGCGGTCAAGTAACCGCACCCTGGCCTGGACACGCTGAAGGATCGGCGTGTGGCAAACGAAAGCTTGCATCCGAAGGCATCAGGCGCTTGGCAGGCTGGCCACCCGGCCCAGGGTTCCAGCACCGGGTTGCCGTTTCCTAGCGCACCGGGTATTCGGGTATCATGGCCCAGCATTCTTTTCTCGCCACCGTTACCATGCACCGTATCGCCTCCCTGACCGCCCTGTTTCTGTGGATGACCGCGCTGGCTGCCCAGGAAGCCCCGGTTCCCTACCCGTTTGTACCCACGACACAACAGCAGTTGCAGCACAGCTATTTCCGCAACTATGACCTGGAATATGGTGGTTGGCCGGATTATGGCGGCAAACGCCTGCGCTGGCCCAGTCTGGCCTATGCCCTGAACCACAGCCCGCAGGACCACAGACTCAGCTTCATGGCCAGCCAGACCCTGCAGGCAGCCCGCGCACTTCAGGATGCTCAAGGCACCTGGGTCAGCCGCAGCAACAGTGCTGACTGGCAGACCCGCGACCTCCGCACTGCCAACTTGCGTGCCACCACCGAAGCGCTCCAGATTTATGCCGTGGCCAGCCGCTGGTTTCCAGGCGCTTATACGGAACTGCTGGCCAGCACCAAAACGCATCTGCTCGGCCTGCGTGAGGAATCCGGCGCTTTCCGCACCGCTGCCGATACTCCGCCCCGTGCCCGCGACACCGCGCAGGCCGTGCAGGCCCTGCTGGCACTGTATCTGCTGGACGACAGTCCGGACCTGCGCACCCAGGCCGAACAGAGCCTGCGCTGGGCCATGAGCCAGTACCGCATGCCGGAAGGTGGGTTCAGGCACCCCGAGACCGACCAGCTGGAACTGGAAGATACTCAGGCGATGGCACAGGCGCTGTTTGATCTGCACCTGGCCACCGGCCTGCCCGCCTGGCTTGCAGAAGCGGAACAAGCGTTAAATCAGGTCGGCGAACAGTTGCGTGACCTGCGGGGCGGCTTTGTCGCCGCCGCAGATAGCGAGCTGCGCCCCTGGCAGGCCAATGTCGGCGTGGCTCAGGTTGCCGCCCAGTTGTACCATGCCACGCATAACATGCGCTATCGGTCGCTGGCCGAGCACGCCCTACGCTTTCTGGCCGCCGATTTTGATCCGGCCACCTGCCCCGGCAACCGCCAGCATGATCTGTTGTATCTGGACGAATTGCTCCAGCAGAATCCCCCTCGCTACATCATTGTCGGACATCGCGATGACCCGGCCGCCCTGCGGCTGTATCAGGCCGCCCTGCGCCTGCCACTGCTGCACCGTCGGCTGGAGTGGTGGGATCGCCGCGAAACCGCCAGCGCGCCTGATCTGGCCCTGCCCGTACTGGATCACGCTGCCGCCTACCGTTGTGCGCCGGAATGCAGCCCACCGCTGACCCAACCTGAACTCCTGCTCCCTGCTACACCGCAGCCGTGACCGCCCCCCCTCCCGGTGGGCTGGCCGCCTGGTCACTGCACCATCCCATCGGCGTGATTACCCTGGCCGTCGCCCTGACGGTCATTGGTCTGCTCAGTTTGAACCGTCTGAGCGTGGACCTGTTGCCCCGGCTCATCTATCCTGAAATTCGGGTCCGCGTTTCCGACCCCGGAGTGCCTGCCAGCGTCATGGAAGAGCGGGTCACCCGCATCCTGGAGGAGCAACTGGCCCTGACGGAGGGGGCCATCAACATCCAGTCCACCACCAGTGTCGGCACCAGCAGCCTGGATGTCAGCTTCAGCTACGGCCACGACATAGACCGTGCCCTGCGCGATGCCAGCACCCGGCTGGATCGCGCCCGGCGCCTGCTGCCGGATACCGTAGACCAGCCCAGCATCATCAAGCGCGATCCGGCCCAACTGCCTGTGGTTGAGCTGGTGGTCAGCCAGCCCAACCTCGATCCGATCGCCTTGCGCACCTGGGCTGAATTCGAACTGGCCCCGTGGTTCATCAATCTGCCTGGCGTCGGTGCCGTGGAAGTCGGCGGCGGTCTGGTACGGGAAATCCGTCTGGAACCTGACCCCGAGCGGCTACGTGCCCTGGGCTGGGATTTGCCGCTGTTGCAAACCCGGCTGGAACGCCTGCAACGTCCGCCCTCCGGCGGCAATCTGCGTCTGGAAGCCGATACCATCGGGGTGCGCAGTCTCAGCCGCGTGGACGATCCCGATGCCCTGGCCCAATTACCGCTGGATGCCCGACATACCCTCGGCGATGTGGCGCGTATCCTGGATACCACACCGGCGGCACAATTGCGGGTCCGCCTGAATGGCAAGACTGCGGTGCGACTCAGCATCCAGAAGCAACCACAGGCCAATACCATCGCGGTTGCCGACGCAGTCGGCGCACAGCTGGACTGGCTGCGTCAGCAGGGTATGTTACCCGCCGATGCCGAGCTGGCTGCGGTCAATGACCAGGCCATCTTCGTGCGTCAGGCCCTGGCCCAGGCCCGTGATGCCGCCCTCTCGGGCGCGCTGCTGGCCATGCTGACCGTCTGGGTGTTTCTGGGCGACTGGCGCCGTACCCTGATCATCGGCACCAGCATCCCGCTGGCCCTGCTCCTGACCCTGAATGTCCTGGACCTACTCGGCATCAGCCTGAATCTGATGACCCTGGGCGGCCTGGCCCTGGGCGTGGGCATGGTGGTGGACAACAGTATCGTGATGCTGGAAAACCTGAGCCGGGCTACACGTGACCAACTGGCCCCTGCGGCCCATGAAGTCACTTCGGCCCTGATCGCGGCCACGACCACCAACCTGGCCGCCCTGGTGCCCTTTTTTCTGCTGGGCGGTCTGGCCGGCCTGTTGTTCACCGAATTACTCATCACGCTCAGTGTCAGCCTGGCCGTCTCGCTCCTGGTTGCCCTGAGCCTGACGCCGGCCCTGGCCCGTTACCTGCCTGCCCGAACCGCCCCATCGCCGGGCTGGCAACGGGCGCTGGGCGCTGGCTATGCCTGGCTGCTGGAAGGGATATTACAGCGCCTCTGGTTAAGCCTGCTGATCCTGGGTGGCCTGCTGGCTGCACTGGGCGCGGGGGGACATTATTTCCTGACAACCAGCGGCGAATTCCTGCCCAGGATTGATAACGGCCAGGTGAACCTGCGTCTGACGCTGGAACCCAACACGCCACTGACGCTGACCGACGCCACCTTGCGTGCCGTCGAGGCCGTGCTGTGTACCCAGCCTGAAGTGCAAAGCTGCTATGCCCAGGTAGGCGGCACCAGTTTCGGCCGGGTGCAACTGGTGCAAAACCATCAGGCCAGCCTGAGTATCCAGCTGGTTCCGCCCTATCACAGTCAGCAATGGACAGAGCGCATGCGCACGGAACTGAAACGCCAGATCCAGATCCCCGGCCTGAAGCTGAACCTGACCCCGGCGGGCATCCGGGGCTTGCGCATCAGCCAGGGCGACGGCGAAATCAACATTCGCATTCAAGGGCCTGATCTGAACCAACTCCAGCGTCTGGGCGCCGAAGTCACCCAGCGTCTGAAAACCATCGAAGGCCTGCGCAATCTGGAACATTCCTTGCAGGATCGCCGTCAGGAAATTGTCCTTGACCTGGACCGCCCGCGTCTAGCAGCCCTGGGACTGGATGCTGCCGACATTGCCCAGATGTTGCAGGTCGCGCTGGAAGGTCAGGAACTGGGCGATCTGATCATCGCTGACCGGGCAGTACCACTCCGGCTGCAATTACCCGCCAACACCCCCCTGCATGAACTCTCCCTGCGCACCCAGGCAGGCACCCTGCTCCCCCTGGATGCAGTCGCCCAGATCCGGCTGGCTGCCGTACCGGCGGAAATCACCCGCGAGCGTCAGAATCGCATCGTGGAAATCCGTGCCGAACGCAGCCCGGAACTCGGTCTGGCCCAGGCCCAACAGGCTGTGGAAGCCGTCCTGGCGGAACTGGATCTGCCCCAGGGCTACGTCTGGTACGATGCAGGAGAAGCACGCAGCCTGCGTGAAGGCCGACAACTGGGCGGCATTCTGGTCGCGCTGGCACTGCTGCTGGTCTTTACCGTGATGGCCGTCCAGTACGAAACCCTCCGTGCCCCGGTGATTATTCTGCTCAGCGTGCCTTTCGCCCTGACCGGGGTCTGGCTGGGTCTGCTGTACAGCGCGACTCCCCTGTCCATGCCGGTCTGGCTGGGGGTCATCATGCTGATCGGCATTGTAGTCAATAACGCGATTTTACTGGTGGAATTCGCAGAAGCTGCCCGTCACGACGGCGTACCCCGGCAGCAGGCCATCCTTCAGGCGGCCCGCCTGCGTCTGCGCCCCATCCTCATGACCACGCTGACCACGATCCTGGGCATGTTGCCGCTGGCCCTGGGACTGGGTACCGGGGCCGAGTTGCTCCAGCCGCTGGCGCTGGCGCTGGTTTCCGGCATGAGCTACGCTCTGGGCAGCAGCCTGCTAGTCACACCGATCACCTACCGGCTCCTGGCGGCCCGTTGAACATCCGCCGCTGCTTTCAGGCCGATAAACACCACGTAAAACCTGCACCTGCCGTAACGGGCATCCAGGGCGCCTGGCAGCGCGGCTGCCGATGCGCTGGGGTGTCCCATGACCGGATGAGCTGATTTCCCGTATAATGGCCGCCTTGTGGGTGGTGGCTTATCCAGACGGTTGATTCAGCGTCGGCGCCCTGGCTGGCCCGGCGGTTGCCCGCCTGTGGGGCGAGGCGCCCCAATCCTGAAAATTGCCCCGCTTCAAAGCGCCGCCGAGTACCCCGGCAGCACGAGTTTTATGAGGATCCAGCCCAACCATGACTGACTACAAGGCAACCTTGAATCTGCCCGACACGGCATTCCCGATGCGGGCGAATCTACCCCAGCGCGAACCAGAATTTCTGACCCGCTGGCAGTCCCAGCAGCTTTATGCCCGGCGTCGGGCCGCGATGCAGGGACGGCCCCGCTTCATCCTCCACGATGGCCCGCCCTATGCCAATGGTCCCATCCACATCGGCCATGCGGTAAACAAGATTCTCAAGGACATCATCCTCAAAGCCAAGACCCTGAGCGGCTATGATGCCCCGTACGTGCCCGGCTGGGACTGCCACGGCCTACCCATTGAATTGAACGTGGAAAAACAGGTCGGCAAGGTTGGCCAGAAAGTGGGCCTGGAAGCTTTCCGCCAGGCCTGCCGGACTTATGTGCATGCCCAGGTGGCGCAGCAAAGCCAGGATTTCCAGCGTCTGGGTGTGCTGGGCGATTGGGACGCCCCCTATCTGACCATGGATTACGCCAACGAAGCCGCGATCATCCGCGCGCTGGGCGGGATTTATGCCAACGGTCATATCCAGCGCGGTTACAAGCCGGTGCATTGGTGCGCAGCCTGCGGATCGGCGCTGGCAGAAGCAGAAGTCGAGTATCAGGAACGTCGCTCCCCGGCCATTGACGTGCGTTTTACCGTAGCCGATAACGCCGAACTCTACGCCCGGTTGAAGCTGGCCCCGGATACCCATCCGGTTGCCGTCATCATCTGGACAACCACGCCCTGGACGCTACCGGCCAACCAGGCAGTGGCCCTGCATCCGGATGCAGCCTATCTGCTCGTGGATTTAGGCCACGAACGCCTGATTGTCGCCGAAAATCTCTGGGAATCGCTGCGCTTGCGGGCCAAACTGCCCGAAGCGCATCTGCGCTTGAGTTTCCACGGTCAGCGGCTGGAAGGCCTGGCCTTGCAGCATCCTTTTCTGGCCCGTACCGTACCGGTCATCGTGGGGGAACATGTCACCCTGGACACCGGCACCGGGGCAGTGCATACCGCCCCCGGACACGGGGTGGAGGATTATCACATCGGGCTGCGCTATCACCTGCCGGTGGTCAATCCCGTAGGCCCCGATGGCCGGTTTTTGCCGCATGCCGACGCTGCGAGTCTGGCGGGCATGGAAGTGTTTGCCGCCAATCCGCAGGTGCTGGCGCTCCTGCAGACCCATGGCAAACTGCTCCATGCCAGCACGCTGCAACACAGCTACCCACATTGCTGGCGCCACAAAACCCCGCTGATTTTCCGGGCAACGCCGCAGTGGTTCATCAGCCTGGACGCTGCGGGCCTGCGTCAGACGGCCCTGGCCGCCATCGCCTCGGTACAATGGCTGCCGGATTGGGGTCAGGCCCGGATCATCGGGATGATCGCCGACCGGGGTGATTGGTGCATCTCCCGACAGCGGGCCTGGGTGGTGCCCATTCCGCTGCTGGTACACCGGGAAACGGGTTTGCCGCATCCCCGGACACCCGAGTTGATCGAACAGGTTGCACAACGGGTGGAGATCCACGGGATTGATGCCTGGAATACCCTGAATCCCGAAGTATTGATTGGTGCTGAAGCAGCCGACTACCTCAAGGTGCAGGATGCACTGGATGTCTGGTTTGATTCCGGTGTGACCCATGCCAGCGTGCTGCGCCAGCGGCCTGAATTACAGTTTCCGGCAGATTTGTACCTCGAAGGCTCCGACCAGCACCGGGGCTGGTTTCAGTCCTCGCTGCTCACGGCTTGTGCCCTGCATGGGGTTGCGCCCTATAAAACCGTGCTCACCCACGGCTTTACGGTGGATGATCAAGGGCGCAAGATGTCCAAAAGCCTGGGCAACGTGATTGCGCCGCAAAAAGTGGTGGACAAACTGGGTGCGGATATCTTGCGCCTGTGGGTGGCCGCGACCGATTACCGCAATGAAATGTCGGTGTCCGACAAAATTCTGAATCACATGACGGACACTTACCGGCGGTTGCGCAATACTGCCCGGTTTTTGCTCGCCAATCTGGCGGACTTTGATCCGGTGCAGGCGCTACTGCCTATCGAGCAGCTGCTGGCCCTGGACGCCTGGGTGGTGGACAAGGCTGCCCGTCTGCAGGCCGAAATCATCGCTGCTTATGATAGTTACCAGTTCCATAAAGTCTATCAGGGGGTACAGCAATTCTGCACCCAGGACTTGGGCGGCTTTTACCTCGACATCATCAAGGACCGGCTCTATACCACCCCGGCGGCCAGCCAGGCGCGGAAGTCGGCCCAAACTGCGCTCTACCATCTGGCACAAGCCTTGGTACGCTGGCTTGCACCCATCCTGAGTTTCACGGCTGAAGATATCTGGCAAAACCTGCCCGGACCACGGGAGGACTCTGTCTTGCTGCTGGGAAGCTGGTATGCGGGCCTGAGTCTGCTGCCAGATACGGCACCGCTGGCTGCGTCTGCCTGGGAACAGGTTCTGACCGTGCGCACCGCCGTGAATCAGGTGCTGGAAAAACACCGGGCAGCCGGGCGGTTCGGTGCAGCGCTGGAAACTGAAGTCTGTTTATATCTGCCTGAGGCACAACGGGTGATCCTCGCACAACCGGGCGCAGAACTGCGCTTTGTATTGATCACTTCTGGCGCCAGCGTACGCGCTGAAGCCGAACGTCCCGACACCGCAGAACCCCTCAGCAGCGGCGGCTGGGTCACTGTCACGGTCGTGGCTGCCCCCAAGTGCCCGCGTTGCTGGCACCGATGTGCCGATATTGGCCAGCATGCGGAACATCCGGAACTGTGCGGACGCTGTGTAACCAACCTGAGTTTGCCGGGCGAAACGCGGGAGTATGCCTGATGCGCCACTATTTTGGCCTGGCCTTGCTGATCCTGGGACTGGATCAGGCCAGCAAGATTTGGGCAGAATACGTGCTGATTCCGGGGGTTGCTTATGAAGTGACCTCCTATTTCAACTGGAATCTGGCCTATAACCCAGGTGCTGCCTTCAGTTTTCTGGGCAATGCCGGCGGTTGGCAACGCTGGCTGTTCATGGGCATTGCCCTGCTGGCCAGCGGCTTCATCAGCGCCTGGCTCTGGCGGCTGCGGCCGGGGCTGCACTTGCAGGCAACGGGTCTGGCGCTGATTCTGGGCGGAGCGGTTGGCAACCTTGTTGACCGGGTGCTACATGGCGTGGTCATTGACTTCATCCAGTGGCATTACCATGTTCATTACTGGCCTACCTTCAATGTCGCCGATGCGGCCATCAGCGTCGGTGTCGTCCTGCTGCTGCTGGATTTCTGGCGCAACCCCCAACCAGATTAGGGCCTATCGGGCAAAACGGCATGCAATCTGGCAACACCCTGTGACCCGGATGATGACCTGCGGCGGCGGCTCAAGCCGGCTGGAAATCCGTGTTGTAACCCGGACGACTTTTCACAGGGTAACTCTCCTCATGGCACCCGGTTCAAGCTTGGTCGGGCCACGGCCTCTGGGTTATCATCGCGCCTGCCCTGACTTGTAGGTAAAATTCATGACCACGCCTCCAGACACCCCGCTACCCAAAGCCGCTCAAAGTCGGCTCAGCGTGATGCTGGCCGCCAGCCCGGAAGATGTCCGCGCTTCCCAGCGGCTGCGTTACCAGGTCTTTGCCGAGGAAATGGGTGCCAAGCTGCATACCGGACTGGCCGGCCTGGACGTGGATCACTTCGATGCACATTGCGATCACCTGCTGGTGCGTGACACCATCACCCAGCAACTGGCTGCCAGCACTCGCATTCTCAGTAATACGGCGGCTCAGGCCACAGGCGGTTTTTATTCCGAAACCGAGTTTGATTTAAGCCGGGTTCTGGCCACGCCGGGCCGGTTCATGGAAATTGGCCGCACCTGCGTCCATCCGGATTACCGGGGCGGCATCGCGCTCACCCTGCTATGGTCGGGCGTAGCCCGTTACATGATGACGCATCAATTTGATTATCTGATGGGTTGTGCCAGCGTACCGCTCAGTCAGGACAAGAACAGCGCCTGGGCCGTCTATGCCCAGGTCCGGGATGAATATCTCAGTCCGCCGGAACTGCGTGTTACGCCCAAGCTCCCGCTGCCACCCCCTGACGAACCGCTGCCACCCGTGGTGATTCCGCCCCTGCTCAAAGCCTATTTGCGCCTGGGGGTGCGGGTTTGCGGGGAACCCTGCTGGGACCCGGATTTCAACGTCGCCGATGTCTTTGTGCTCCTGCCGGTCAAGCAACTGGAAGGTCGCTATCTACGCCATTTTGTCCTGCAGGGTGCTTTGAACGGGGGTCAGCTTCATGCTTAGGATCTATCGTATCGTGGCCATCATCCTGCACCTGCTCCTGGGCCTGCTGGTATTGCTATCGTTTCGGGTCAAGGAACCGGTCAGTCCGCAGCGCTGGCAACGGCAGGCCCGGATCACCCAGTGGTGGCATCGGCGGTTGTGCCGGATTTTAGGGCTGGAACTTCAGATCAGTGGCACCCCGGAACCTGGCGCGGCACTGGTGGTAGCCAACCATATTTCCTGGGTGGATATCGCCGTAATCGGTGCCTCTCACGCCGTGAACTTTGTATCCAAGCGCGAGGTGGCCCACTGGCCGGTAGTGGGCACGCTGGTGGCACGTTCGGGGACTGCGTTCATTCAACGCGGCGGAGATGCCAATGCCGTGGCCGAACAGATGACCACACGGCTTCAGCAAGGCCAGCGGCTGGTGATTTTTCCAGAAGGCACCACCGGCGACGGACGCAGCCTGAGGCCATTCCATCCCCGGTTATTCCAGGCTGCGATTCGGGCGGCCTGCCCAGTGCAGGCCGTCGCTTTGCGTTACGTGGAAGCGCCGACACAAGCGCCCAAATTCCCGTTCATCGGCGAAGATACCTTTGCCGGACACCTCTGGCGCATCACCGCCTGCCCCCACACCGTGGTCCAGGTCTCCTGGCTCCCGGCCCAAGCCAGCGCTGGCCTGGCCCGGCGCACACTGGCCGAAACCACGCGCAACCAGATTCACAGCGTGTTATTGGGTGACCTGCCTGTAGCCACCGCCGAGGCCGAGTAAACGTGATCAGGCGTCTGCTTCGGGTTCCGGTGCCCCGGACAGGTGCCGATCCAGACGTTCGATGACGTCCAGCAAATCCGCCGCACCCAGGCCCTTGGCGGCCAGGCGCCGCAACAAATGCTTGAATGCCTCAGTCGCTGCCACAGGCCTGACAACTGCCGGCTGTAGTCCTTGAACCGGTTGTGGTGCCTGGGCTGGCGCTGCTTTGGGCACCACCACCCGCTTGGGTTTGGCTGCGGTGGCAGACCCCACGGCGACCTTTGCAACCGCACCGACTACTTCCTTCTGACGCCGACGCTGACGCCGGATGATGGGACGCGCCGACTCCTGCACGGGAATGTCCGTCACCACGCCCTGCGTGAAACGACGGATAATCTCGGCCTGTTCTTCGGTAAACCCTTTGCCACTTTTACGTTTATGCCACAGGTAGTTTTTGGAACTGCCCAATGCAGTCTGAATCTTGGCCGCAGTACCATGCCCGTTTTGATCGATATAGTCCCATAAGTTCATAGAATCTCCGCAAAAAATTATAATAATCGACCAGATTGTGCATGACACCTGATCGGGAAAATGGATTAAATCCCAACCTGACTTGAGTATGCGACTCGCATTATTCAATAATCCGATCACACAGGTTCAGGATTACGTTATTATGATACTGGCGGGGTTGACGTCAAGCATTCGCCATGAGGGCAATGCTGAACCTCATGATCACGGATCTTACCCAAGCCTTATCCGACGCATCCAGAAGGAACAAAAGGCGAGTGAGCGGAAACCGGATCAGTAACGGGTTCGCCATTCCCAATGACCCATCATCGCGGAAGTCACCCCCCAACGAACATACACTTCAGTGTCGCGCATTTCATGCGCTCAACCCTCGTGCAGGTACCGCACAACCTGCGCACGTCATGCTGCACTACGGATGCCAAATGGTCAAAGAATTTGCATTTATCAATCTAGTTCGCGCAATTGCCGCCTTTTGGGTCGTTGCTGCGCATTGCATGATCTGGGGGGATGGTATGGACTACCGCTACCTTTACGAAAATTGCTGTTGATTTGCTCATGATAATTTCTGGCTATCTGATGGCGGCCAACGCCTCGGCGAGAAATAACTTTGAACCTTTATCAAATTCAATAAACTGGCTTCGCTTCTGGCTGAGACGTTTTTTCGCCTTGCTCCGACTTATTATGCCTCTTCGCCTCTGATACGTCGTATGGCGTCTATCTTTTCGTCTGCTGCCACCGGGTTCACTACAATGACCGCATCGGCTTCCGTTGTTTCCAATCAAATTGATTACAATTGCTTTTTTAGCCAACCGCATCTAAAAACAACTGGCGAAAATCGGCATCACTGAACTGCACCGGCACGACGATGGCCTGGCTCAACTGACGTTTGGCCTCCAGTAGGCCGTGGAGTTGCGCATCAAACGAACGTTCTGCCAGGGTGGGATGCAGCGCCAACGGCAAGTGGATGGTGACGGGTTTGGCTTGGCCGATGCGATACACGCGGTCACTGCATTGATCTTCCACCGCTGGGTTCCACCAACGGTTGAGGTGAATGACATGATTGGCTGCCGTCAGCGTCAGGCCAAAACCGGCGGCCTTGGGGCCAAGAATCAGCACATCAAAACCGGTGCGATTTTGAAAGCTGCGCCGGATGCGATCCCGTGCGCGGCCCGGCGTATCGCCGTTAATGGTTTCGGGGAGCGGGGGCCGGAGCTGATAACGCCGCTGGATCAGGCCGTACAGCGCCCGCTGGGCTTCCCGCAGGTCTACGAAAATCAGCGCCTTTTCCTGTTGGCGGTGCAGCTGATCCAGGATACGAAACAGCGCGACGAAACGCGCCGAAGCCGCGATGAACACCGCATCTTCAGCCAGATTTTGGGGCGCAACGGCCAATTGCGGGTGCAGGGCCACACTGCGCAAGGCTTGTAAACCGGCCAAGGTCGCCGTGCCGCCTGCAATTTTGACTTGCTGCACCACCGCATCATAAGCAACCTGCTGTACCGCAGGCATGACTTCTTCGATAACACGCACCGTGCGTTCCGGCAGCCCCTCCAGCATCTCGTTCTTGAAGCGCCGCAACATCACCGCTGGGAGCCAGCCTTGATCCCCCGGACGAGGGATAGGTTCAATCAGCCGTTGTTTCAGTTCGGCATAGGCCTCGGGTTTAGCATCCTCATAGCGCTCCAGAAAATCCTTGGCGCTAAAACCCAGCAACCCCGGCCAGGCAATATCGAGTAACGTCCATAAATCCATCACGCTATTTTCAATCGGCGTTCCCGTCAGCAGCAAGGTAAATTCCCCCTGTTGCGCCTTGGCACCGCGATTCATCAGCGAGGTAGGATTTTTCAGCTTCTGGGCTTCGTCGTAAATCACGGCAGAGAAGCGCACCTTGGCAAAGGACAGGTGGTAGTCGCGCAAGGTTTCGTATGTAGTCAGCACCCACCCGGCCTGTTCGATTATTCCTGTATCAAGGGTTTGCCGTCCCAGGGTCGTGTCATTGCCGCCACTGACCTGCTTGAGTTGTTTTAAGCCCGTATCAAAGGCTTTGAGCACTGACCCCAGCGCCTGTTCCGACCCCAGATGTTGGTTGATCTCTTCCAGCCAATTGCCCAGCAAGGTTTTGGGTGCCACGATGAGAAACGGCCGTGGGGCCTGATTCACGCCCGCCGCATGCAACCAACGCAGCAGGGCTAATACCTGATAGGTCTTACCCAAACCCATGTCATCGGCCAGCAAGACCCCTGGTGCGCCCGCTTGATAACTGGTTTGCAGCCAGGCGATACCCGCCTGTTGATGCAGCAGGGGCGACGTGCGCAAATCCGCAGGCAATCCCGGTTGCAACCGACCCGTACGGTTGCGTTCGGTAGCTCGGAACACCAGATTTTCTTCGTTATCCTGGGTGATTGCCGCCTGCTTGACGGGCTTTTCCGGACGGTTTTCAGGCGGCGGTTCGGGTTCTGGATCGATATAGCGCCGCAGCGCCTTGACCGTTTCAATGACACTGGCGTCCAGCGGTAACGTGCGTTCCCGAAAAGTACACTGGGTCTGCCCTACAGCCTGGGCTTGCGTGATAGCGGTTTATAATTCAGCTACTTCCTCACGGCGTATCACCAGCGGCGGCTCGGCGCCAATGGCCAGGATAAAGCTTTCCAGTTCTTCTTCCGGGAACCACCGGCGTTCGACCGGCAGCCTGAAGTTGAGCTTGGCTTGTTCCCAAGGGCCAATGCCGATGACTCGTTCCCCATAGCCCTTCAAGTCACAAAGAATTGCACCGTCCCCACCCGCAGCCTCAATGGCAGGCATGAGCAGGGCCAAAGGATCGCGGAGAAACGCGGTGCGGGCAGCCTTCCCTGTCCGGTTGACGTGACTAATCACTGCCAGCGCCGCCGTCACAGGCGCATCCAGCACCAGATAAGCGCCGCTGCCCAGGGTGTAATGGCGGCGTCCACCCTGATCGGCAAAACGCTGCTGGAACCGTTGCGTCTGTACGACGGGGAGTAAGGTTTCGTGCTGAAGCTCGACGGTTTCATTGGCTTCCGTGGCCGCATCCACGGCTCGATGGCCATAAAGCGTTGGCATGATGGCCGCGTGGCTATCCTGGGTCAAATCCAGCCCCAGACCGGTGGCATGGTGGATACTCAGCCCTTTGAGATAATCATCGGCCCGCACATCACCGGTAGCCCTGACCAGTTGACTTTGAAACGCGGCATAGGCACTCATGCGTTGGTCCAAACCTTCGGGCCCGGTGTTACCACACGAGGCATTGAGGGTCGCAATGGCTTCCAGCAAGCTAAACAGCGGCTCACCCAGGGTGTAGGCTTGGCCATCAGCCTCCAGCCGGCTGCCCAGGCGCGTGACGGCGTGGATCACGCCACCGCCCCGACGGAACCATTCCACCCGCAACCGAAACGCAGGGTCGCTGATTGGCGCGGAACGGGATAAAAACAGCGTCAAAGGTGCTGCAGGCGGCAGATTCAGGCTGGCCAGTTCGTGGGGTGCCAGCGTGGCGACCGCGGCATGCGCCAAAGTAACGGTAGCCTCCGTTACCGTTGCGGTCTCAACATCCACCAGCGCCAGCAACAGCGCTGCACCCGCGTGGGTGCGGGCAGCCTCCGGCCAAGCGTCCCAAGCCAGCGGCTGGGGCCTGCCCAACGGCCAGCCCCCTGGACGTTGGAGCTGGAAATGCCAACCTTCTGGGGTGGCGGTTGCAATCAAGGTCAGGCGTTGCACTATCGGTTTTAACGGGTATTAAGTTTGGATTGGATGCCAGTGCGGCGAGAAATTTCTGCCGCGTAGGTCTGTTGCCAAGCGCCACGGATATGCGTCAGTGCTGTGCTCCCAAACCGCATTCGGTCACGGGAATACCCGTTTTCAGTCTCGTAAAATTTTGGAACACCTGAGTCGTTTATATTCCAAAACAGTGTGCCGCCATTTTTATTCATTTCAAATACCACCAAGTCACCGAGTTGTAATAGCAAACCACAATGATCTGGTTGTAACATAGGACCCTTGGAAAACCGACCAACTGATTGCCCTAACAGGCGTTTTGCCGTAGGCACCCCTCTACTGGCCACCACCAGCCAAGCACGAGAGATAGCATGCTGATACCCACGCCAAAACTGCTCGCGCGCTCGCACCATATCGGGGCGGTCGGTTTGGAACTCCAGCATCACCTTGAAGGTTGCATCCAGGGTAATTTCAGTCAACCAGCGTTCCACGGTCTGCTTGACTTTGGGGTTAATACCTTCCCAACGGCTTGGGTAGAGACGCGGATCACCGATCAAAAACAGCACGAACTCCCGGCTGCTGTCTTTATGGCCACCCTGCTCGGTCCAGTGCACGATACCTTCCACCAGCGCGGTTTCAGCCGGTTTGCGCAAGGCTTGTACCTGCATCTCGTAAGTGGGGCGCTTCCCAAGTGGTTCCAGTAGGTTATGCAGTGTCATAGCTACATCCGTTTGGGGCCGCAACCCAGCGCGCAATTGCTGTCCTACACTGAGCAACACCCGCAGCATGAATCCTGAGCGCAATACTTCGTGCCGCTCTAGGTTCAGCGCTTCCAGCGCTGCCAGCAGGGCGGTTCCCTCCATCACGGACTGGGCAGCTTTGGCAATAGCAACGTTAGGGGTAAACAATTGCCGCTGAGCTGAAAATAGCTGCACGCGCTCAGGCAGGCGGGCGCTGCGTTCTTGCAGCCAGAGTGCCAGCTTTTGCGTGGCAAAAGAATCTGGGTCAAGATTGAACAGATGATGCCGCCATAAGTGCTTGGGCGCGGTGCGCCACTCGGTATCCGCCCAGGCCAGGTAAGCTTCCACCAAAGCGGGGCGTTCCGACCAGCGATATTGGGTATTCCACAATATCCAGGGCAGTGCCTTGCGGTGTCGCCGGGTAAGGCGAGAAAGGTTACACTCCCTAACTAAATACCGTTCAGCTTCATCCAGATAATCACGTGGCGGTTGTAATTCTTGTTCCATACCGCCATAACGCTGTGCTAGGGCTTGCGCCACGCGCTCCAGTTGGGCGCGTGCGGGGATGACTAAACGCGGCGGCTGCCAGGCTTGGTTCAGTTCAGTGGAGAATTTCATCAATCGCCTCCAGACGCTGGCTGAGTTCCTGCATCGCCTGACGCACAGCAGCTTGGTTTGCTGTCATCACCAAGCGCACCTCA
Source organism: uncultured Gammaproteobacteria bacterium (assembly GCA_964398665.1). Lineage (GTDB taxonomy): Bacteria > Pseudomonadota > Gammaproteobacteria > CAYNNN01 > CAYNNN01 > CAYNNN01. The sequence continues at coordinate 18,224 of CAYNNN010000023.1, forward strand.
ATACGCCGGTCAAGGTCACGGATAGCTTCCAGCTTGCGGTCAGGTGCCGCTGTAGCAGGGCGGGTCTCAGCGTAACCGCTGACGCCTAACAGCGCATCCCCTTCAGGGTTATGTAACGCGCGCAACGTTGGGAACTGTTCGCGTAGGAGTTTGAAAGCCGCGATGGCACGGGCGGCGGATAAGTCCCAATTGTCGTGAAAGCGGCCAGAAGCCGTGCTGATGGGCACGATGTCGGTATGGCCTTCCAGATAGACCGAACTCAGGCTGCTGTACGCACTAAGCTGTTGGCAGTTAGCCGCTTCGGGAAGTTGTTGCCCGTGTAGATAGCAAGGCAAGATGGCAACCAATACCTCGCCCAACTTGCCAATCGTTTCCCGGCCTGCGGGGGTGGGGTCAGCCTGCCCCGGCAAAAATAATCCGCCTGCAGGGAGTTTCAAGGTGCCATTCGCCGGGTCAATGGTGACTTGCACGTTCAACTTGTCTAGGCGCTGTTTGATGGCGACCAGTAGTTCTGCACGGGTTTGATCGGCGGCGGCGAGGCGTTCAAACAGGTTGTTAAGCTGAGTTTCGCGGATATAACGTGCAAAGGCTTTGAGCTTGGCATTATCCTGCTCCAGTTGCGCATTGCGATCTTGCAACCGCTGGTAGTCTTCAGGTTGTAGGTGCAAGGACAACCCAACCAGTAAAATAATGAAGATAAACACCACACCGACCATCAGGTCGGCGACGGGGCCAAATAAATCCTTGCGTTCTTCGGCAACCGTGACGGCAACGTGGCGGCGAAACATGGCGGCTTAACTACGGTGCAGTGGTGACGGGGGTTGCTTGCGATCGTCAATGGCGTCCGCCAAGTAATCAACGCCTTGCTTTAAGCTTTTCATTGCCCCAGTAAGATGCTCGTCATACTGGCCAAGTACCTGACCCAAGTCACGGGTAACGTCTTCCACACCTGTTTTCAGGCGGTCAATTGTCGCTGCCAATGCGGTATCCACCTGGCCGAAGCGAGCTTCATGGGTCAAGAAGGTGCGCTCGGCAGCGGTTGCAGCGGCTTGTAAGCCTTGCAGGCTGGTTTCCAGAAGTTTTTTCAATGCCTCATGACGTTGTGCGCTTTCCTGTACGGATTGCTGCATCTGCTCTGCTGCTTGGCGTAGTGCTTGCGCCGTGTTAGCGACTGGGGCAGCAGCGACCTGGAGCCCTGCAACGGTGTCTTGCACGGTTTTTCCGACGTTGGTGAAGGTACTTCCCGCCTGTGCTAGGGACGTGACCTGCTCGGCAACTGCGGCGGGTAAACGCTGCAAACTGGCTTCTACTAAAGTGAGCCGAGATGAAAATTGTTGCAGCGTAGCATCTAAGTGCCCCACAGTTGCGGTAAGTTTATTAGAAGACTCAACGATCTGCCTGTCAAAGGCTTGCCCAGCATGAATAACCTCGCGGCCTAGTCCCGCACCTGCGATTTTGCCACCCTGGGAAAGTTTATCCACCAACGCATCCACGGCCGTCGTGAGCTGGCTCAGAGTCTCATTCAGGGCGCGGTTGATGTGTTCAGGAGTTTCACCCAAAGCCGCCGTGATATGGCCTAGACTGGTGCCAAATTGTGCTAACTGCTGGCCCAATTCGTTAGATTGCTGGGTAGCGCCCTGGCGCATTTGTTCGGCTGCCAAGCCAAGCTGCTGCGCAGCCGCCTGAATATCGGTACCAAAGGCCGCACCTGCGCCCCGCATACCCCCTTGCACCTTGCCCAGTTCTTCGGCTACGGAACCCAGCCGTTCTATGACTGCGTTTATCTCGCTCTGGCCAGTTTGCTGCATTTGGGTACGGAACAGCTCCAGCATTTCCCGCATGGCTTGCTGATTGGCTTGTGCGACCCCGGCGCCCAGTCCCTCCAGCGCAGTGACAATGGGCTGCGCGGTGGCACTGGGTAACGCGGTGCGGATTTGCTCAAGCTGCGCGGTAATCCCACCTGACAGGGTGCCCAGATGCGTGTTGAACATACCGTCCAGGTCGGCAATACGTTCTTTGAGTTTGCCATCAATGGCAACAGCCAAGTCATCAGTGAAGCGTTGCATCTGGGTGAGTTGCTCTTGGGCAAGCTGCTTTTGCTCGTAGAGCAAGACTTCTGGGGTGAGTGGGGTCGTGAGATGTTGAATGGCATCCGCCAGTTCAGTCGCTACGGCATGTTGGCAGGCGTGATAGTAGCGTGTGAGCAGACTGAAAATGATATAGGCCAGAATCCCGGCGATCGAGGTGATGAATTTAGCTGAGCTGGCATTCAAAATTCCAGCGATAGCCTTTTTCATAGCCGATGAGTCTGCGCTGCTGATATCACTCACAGCAAGCAGTGCAGCTGACAGACCGATGAAAGTGAACAGCAGCCCTATCGTCAGGAATACGCCTGACCAGGTAGCACACCAGTGCTCGTAGCCCCGGCCCGGCAGCGCTTCCAGAGAAAACCAAGCGCGGGGACTGAGCAGATTGATGTAACCGTCTCCCTTGGGGTGTGGCTGGAGATGATCGCGGTACTCTTGCCACAAGCTGTCGAGTCTAGGCGCTATTCTTTTGAAAACGGCGGTGACGGCTTCCAGCCGCGCTGCGGCGTCGCCGGGGTGTTGTTCCCGCGCCGCCTGAATGGCTTGGGTCAGTTGGCGCAGGGGCTGGCGAAACCGGCGATGGCCCCGAACGTGCAGCAATAATCCGACAACCAGGGCAACCAGCAGAATCCCGAACGCGATGGCGAACGCCAGTTCTTTATTATCAAACGCGCCGATGGCCGCAGTCAGCGGCGCCACGACCCACACTGCAAACCCGTCAATAATCCACGCCAGCATGGCTAATCCTGTCTCGGTTGAGCGATACTCGACGATACCACAACCGGGGATCAAGGCGTGAAATCGCAGGAATCCGGCAGGCAGCTACATGCCTCTGCAAGCTCCAGCCGGTCACAGGCTCGGCCACAGCGGCTGGATTGAGTCGCCTTGGGAGCGCCAGGCCGGCGCTGGGGCGCAGCCGCCGCCCGCAAGATGGTTGCCGCTGCCCGACAGGCCCGCAAGCGTGCCCGAATCCGGGGCCAGCCTCGCCACAGGCCCTGTTCGCACAAAATGGCCTCAATGGCCCAGGAGCAGGACGGTCCCTGATGGTACACCGCGTGGGCGCAACAAAAGCCCTTGTGCGGCGAAAGATAACGCCGGTACCCACCCAGCACGCCTGACCAGAATGACTTCATGGCCTGGGCACTCCATCCCGGTTTTGCAGGGCATAACGCACCACGCCGGTGGTATGCGTGGTGGCAGTCAGGGCTACCGTGGCCCCGGCCTCGACGCCATAGGTACGCAGGACCCGCACCTGCGCGGGTGGGTCGCTCAGTTCGATCAAGTAAGCGTTCGGATGGACTTCCCGCACCACCCCCGGTACCGTGGTTTGACGGATGACCGGGCCAGGGTCACCGTAGCTTTCCCAAAACAGCACGAACAAGCCCAGCGGTAGCGCCAGACCGATGGCCCGACCCAGCCGGGCACCCGTCAGCATTCCATTCAACATGGTGTTGCCCTCACCTTAAATCACAAGATGTAGCGTTTGCGCTTTTATAAAACCCAAACTATAGTAGCGGCCCCACGACTGAGTAAGGTACCGTTCATGTCTGCAACCCTTGATGGCACCACTGCCAGCGCCACTACCCCAGACTTGCGCCAGTTTCATGTGATTCGGCGCAATGGTCAGGCCGCGCCCTTTGATCCTAGCAAGATTTCCGTGGCCATGACCAAAGCTTTTCTGGCCGTGGAAGGGCACCAGCGTTCCCCGGCCCGGATTCATGCCACCGTGGCCGACCTGACTGCCCTGGTCGTGCAGTCCCTGACCCGGCGCCTACCCCCTGGCGGCAGCGTGCATATCGAGGATATTCAGGATCAAGTGGAACTGGCCCTGATGCGGGCCGGGGAACACAAAGTGGCCCGCGATTATGTGCTGTATCGTGAGGAACGCGCCCGCTTACGGCGCGAACGTGGGCAGAGCGCTCCCCCACCCGCAACCACGCCACAGTGGCACTTGGTTGCCGCCGACGGCAGCCTGCAGGTACTGGATCTGGCCCAACTGCACGCTCAGGTCAGTGCTGCCTGCACCGGGCTGACCGACGTCCACCCCGAACCGATTTTGCAGGAAGCCCTGCGTAATCTGTTTGATGGCGCAACCATGCAGGACTTGAGCCAGGCTTTGGTGCTCAGTGCCCGCAGCCTGATCGAAACCGAACCCCATTACACTTATGTCACAGCCCGCCTGTTGCTGGATCAGCTCCGCCGGGAAGCCTTCCTGGCCCTGAAGCTGGATCCGCCGTCCTCTGGCGTGGTGTCCGGCATGGGCTATCCGGAGTACTTTCGCCATTACCTGCACTATGGCATCCAGCACGAACTGATCGACCCACGCCTGGCCGAATTTGATCTGGAAACCATCACGGCAGCACTGGCACCCGAACAGGACGCGCGCTTTACCTACCTGGGGCTGCAAACGCTGTATGACCGGTATTTTCTACATCAGGCCGGCCAGCGGTTTGAGCTGCCGCAGGCCTTTTTCATGCGCGTGGCCATGGGGCTGGCGCTCAATGAAATTGATCGCGAAACCAGCGCCATCCGCTTTTATCGTACCCTCTCCAGCTTCGACCTGATGAGCAGTACGCCAACCCTGTTCAATGCAGGCACCCTGCGCCCGCAGCTTTCCAGTTGTTACCTGACCACAGTGGCCGATGATCTGGACGGCATTTTCAGTGCCATCAAGGACAACGCCCTGCTCTCCAAATTCGCCGGGGGGCTGGGCAATGACTGGAGCCGGGTACGCGGCATGGGCGCTCATATCAAGGGCACCAACGGCAAATCTCAAGGCGTCATCCCGTTCCTGAAAGTGGCCAATGATACGGCAGTCGCCGTGAATCAGGGCGGCCGGCGCCGGGGCGCCGTATGTGCGTATCTGGAAACCTGGCACATTGATATTGAAGAATTCCTGGAGTTGCGCAAGAACACCGGGGATGAACGCCGCCGCACTCATGACATGAACACCGCCAACTGGGTGCCGGATTTATTCATGCAGCGCGTTGCGGAGGAAAGCCACTGGACCCTGTTCTCGCCGGACGAAACGCCCGATTTGCACGAACTGACGGGCGTCGCCTTTGCCGAACGTTATACCCATTATGAAACACTGGCCGAACAGGGCGAACTGCGGTTGTTTCGGCGGGTGCGCGCCGTGGATTTGTGGCGCAAGATGCTGGCCATGCTGTTTGAGACCGGCCATCCGTGGATCACTTTCAAGGATGCCTGCAATCTGCGCTCTCCGCAACAGCACGTGGGCGTGGTGCATAGTTCCAATCTTTGTACTGAGATCACCTTAAATACCTCCGAAAGCGAGATCGCGGTTTGCAACCTGAGTTCGGTCAACCTGGCCCAACATCTGACGCCCGACGGCCAACTGGATGCCCAGCACCTGCGCCAGACTGTCCGCACTGCGGTGCGGATGCTGGATAACGTCATTGATATCAATTATTACAGTGTACCGCAGGCCCGGCGTTCCAATCTCAGGCATCGCCCCGTGGGTCTGGGTCTCATGGGCTTTCAAGATTGCCTGTATCAGTTGGGTCTGGCCTACGCCAGCCCGGCGGCGGTGGAATTTGCCGATCAGTCCATGGAATTGATCAGCTATCTGGCGATCCAGGCCTCTTGTGACCTGGCTGCCGAACGGGGCCGCTATCCCAGTTTCAGCGGATCGCTCTGGAGTCAGGGGATACTGCCCATTGATTCCATTCGCCTGCTGGCTCAGGGGCGGGGAGGCTATCTGGACATGGATACCAATACCACCCTGGATTGGGACGGCCTGCGGGCACAGGTTGCAAAAGTGGGTATGCGCAATTCCAATGTGATGGCCATTGCGCCCACGGCTACGATCTCCAATATCTGCGGCGTCAGCCAGTCCATTGAACCAACTTATAAAAATTTGCATGTAAAATCAAATCTCTCCGGGGAATTCACCAGCATCAACCCCTATCTGGTTCAGGATCTGAAGCGTCTGGGGCTGTGGGATCGGGTGATGGTGCATGACCTGAAGTATTATGACGGCAGCGTGCAAGCCATCGAACGCATCCCGGATGATCTCAAACAACGTTATGCCACGGCCTTCGAGCTGGACCCACGCTGGTTGGTCGAAGCGGCCAGCCGACGCCAGAAGTGGCTGGATCAGGCCCAGTCGCTGAATCTGTACATGGCCGAGCCGTCCGGAAAGAAACTGGATAATCTTTATAAACTCGCCTGGGTGCGTGGTCTGAAGACTACCTATTACCTACGTTCACTGGGCGCCACCCACGTCGAGAAAAGCACGCTGAACGATGGCAAGCTGAACGCAGTACGTTCGGAAGCCGAACTGCCCGCCTGCGCCATTGACAATCCCGGCTGTGAGGCGTGCCAGTAGTTTGCTGGCATATTCCCCCCTCTGCACGACCGCAGCCCTTGCAGGGGGACGCCGCCCCGGAGGCGCAGTACAGCCACCCCGCCCTGGCTGCCCTAGCGGGGCATCAGCAACGGTGCGAGATAACGTCCGGTATGGGATTGTGGACATTGGGCCAAGGCCTCGGGTGTACCACAACCCAGCAGTTGCCCACCCCCGGTTCCGCCCTCAGGACCCAAGTCCACAAGCCAGTCCGCCGTTTTAATCACGTCCAGATTGTGTTCGATGACTACCACGGTATTACCCTGATCCCGCAGCCGGTGCAGCACGTTCAGCAACTGCGCCACATCATGGACATGCAGCCCCGTGGTCGGCTCATCCAGAATATACAGGGTCTTGCCGGTGTCGCGCCGGGCCAGTTCCCGGGCCAGTTTCACCCGTTGGGCTTCACCACCTGAAAGTGTGGTGGCACTCTGGCCCAGTTGCACATAACCCAGGCCTACCGCCTGCAGGGTGCGCAGCTTTTGCGCAACGGCCGGGATTGCCCCAAACAAGTCCAGGGCAGCATCCACGGTCAGCTGGAGAATTTCCGCAATACTCAGGCCCCGATAACGCACTTCCAGCGTTTCTTGGTTGTAGCGTTGCCCCTGACAGGCATCACAGCGCACATACACATCCGGCAAAAAATGCATCGGAACCCGCAACACGCCATCCCCCTCACATACCTCGCAGCGCCCGCCCTTGACATTGAAGCTGAACCGGCCCGGCCCATAGCCCCGCATCCGGGCCTCCGGGGTACTGGCCAGCAACTCGCGCAACGGCTCAAACACGCCGGTGTAGGTCGCCGGATTGGAGCGCGGGGTGCGTCCAATGGGGCTTTGGTCAATTTCCACAACCTTGTCCAGATATTCCAGCCCCCTGATGTCTGCAACAGGCGCAGGGGGGACACCCGCCTTGTAAAAATGCCGCCAGACATGGCGCAGCAAGGTATCGTTGATCAAGGTGGATTTGCCGGAACCGGATACCCCGGTGACACAGGTGAACAATCCCAGCGGAATCGCCACAGTCAGGTGTTGCAGGTTGTGGCCACAAGCATCCTGAATCAGCAACTGGCGTCCCGGCTGCGGCAAAACCCGCCGGGTTGGCAGGGAAATCTGGCGCTGGCCACTCAGATATTGCCCGGTCAGGGATTCCGGCCGGGCCGCAATCTGCGCGGGCGTGCCCTGCGCCACGATCTGCCCGCCGTGGACACCAGCCCCTGGCCCCAGATCCAGGACGTAATCGGCGGCCCGGATAGTCTCTTCATCGTGTTCGACCACCAGCACGCTGTTGCCCAGGTCACGCAGCCGCCACAAGGTCTGTAACAGCCGGGCATTGTCGCGCTGATGCAGACCGATGGATGGCTCATCCAGCACATAGGTCACGCCCACCAGCCCCGCACCTATCTGACTGGCCAGCCGAATCCGCTGCGCTTCACCGCCCGACAGGGTTTCCGCGCTGCGGGCCAGATTCAGATAATTCAGGCCCACGCCCAGCAAAAAACCCAGCCGCCCGCGTAGTTCTTCCAGAATCCGGCTGGCAATGGTCTGTTGCTGGGGCGGTAACTGCAAGCCCTGCACCCAAGCCAGCACTTGGTCCAGGGGCCACTGGCAGAGTGTCACCAGATCCACCCCGGCGATTTGCACGTGTCGGGCTGTCTGGTTCAGACGCGCTCCGCCACAGGCCTGGCAGCTGCGTTCAGCAAAATAGTGACTGAGCGCTTCCCGGCGCCGACCCGGTGCCAGTTGCCGATATTCCTGCTGGAGCATTGGAATGACGCCAGGAAAGGCGGGTGCTGGGTTTCCGTACAACAGCGCCTGTTGCACGGCAGAGGGCAATTGCGCAAAGGGTAATCCGGGGTCGGCGCCCAATTGCCGTACCAGCGTCACCAGCGTTTGCAAGGCAGCCCCCACGCCCCACTCCTGTACGGCACCTTCGGCCAGCGTCCGCTGCGGGTGAGGCACCAGACGTTCGGGCACCCCGTAGCGTTCCAGACCCAGGCCATCACACTGCGGACAAGCACCCGCCGGGCTGTTGAAGGAAAACAGTCGGGGTTCCAGTTCCGCCACACTGAAGCCACAATATGGACACGCATGTTGAGCAGAATACAGGATGTCAACGGGCGGGCCATCCGTACTGACCACCCGTGCCAGGCCATCGGCCAACCGTAAGGTGGTTTCAAAAGATTCAGCCAGGCGCTGGCGCAGTTCGGCTCGAGGCCGAAACCGGTCAATGACCACCTCGATTTGGTGTTTTTGCCCGGCTATCAGGGCGGGGGCCTGTTCAAGCTCATAGACTTGGCCATCAATACGCACCTTGCTGAAACCTTCGCCCAGCAGCGCCTCCAGCAGGCCCTGCTGCGTGCCCTTGCGGGCGCGCACGACCGGCGCCAGCAGCATCAGGCGGCAGTCGGCGGGCAGGCTCAGGGTTTGTTCCACCATCTGGGTGACAGTTTGCGCTGCCAGGGCCAGGCCGTGTTCAGGGCAATGCGGCGTACCGATACGGGCGTAGAGCAGACGCAGATAGTCGTGAATTTCCGTCACGGTCCCGACTGTGGAACGCGGATTGTGGGCGGCAGCCTTTTGCTCGATGGCAATGGCCGGAGACAGGCCTTCGATACCATCCAGCGCGGGCCGGGGCATCAATTCAAGGAATTGCCGGGCATAGGCCGATAAGGATTCCACATAACGCCGCTGGCCTTCGGCATAAATCGTGTCGAATGCCAGCGAGGATTTTCCCGAACCGGATACGCCGGTGAACACCACCAGCCGGTTGCGCGGAATATCCACGCTGAGATTGCGCAGATTGTGAGTGCGCGCGCCCCGAATGCGAATCAGACCGGCATCCGTCATGGGCGGTCCTGACACGGGGGCCGCCCGGCCTGACAGCGCTTAACCCAAACCTTCCAGCAGACTGACCAAATCATCGGCGTGTTCCTCTTCCATGGCCAGAATGCCTTCAAGCATCCGGCGGGTGGTCGAGTCCTGATTCCCAAGGTATTCAACCATCTCCCGATAGCTGTCAATGGCGATGCGCTCCGCCACCAAATCTTCCTTGATCATGTCGATCAAGGTGTCGCCTTCGACATATTCGGAATGGCTTCGGCTGATCAGACCTTCGGGGGAAAAATTCGGGGCACCGCCCAATTGCACGATACGCTGGGCGATCTGGTCGGCATGGGCCTGCTCTTCATTGGCATGTTGCAGAAACTCGGCAGCCACGCTGTCTGCATTGATCCCGGCCGCCATGTAGAAATGCCGCTTGTAGCGCAAGACACAAACGATCTCGGTCGCCAGCGCCTCGTTTAGAATCCGCAGCACGGTTTCCCGATCAGCCTTATAACCCGAGGTGACCGCACCCTGCTCGATGTGTTGCCGGGCGCGGGCGCGCAAGGTTTTAATATCGGTTAAAAAAGCTTTTTTAGGCATGAGATGTCCTGTAGGTGGAAGCAGTGGGGCAGTTCCGTTATAGCAAAACGGTACCGACATGCAACCCGGTCCGTCGTGGCACCCGCACTTTTGCCCCGAACGGCCCGGTGGCCCTGGCGCATAAAAAACCCCCGCACCAGGCGGGGGTTTCAGGGGGACACCTCCGGTCAGACCGGAGGCTGCGGGCCCTGGACGTTTACATCATGTCCATGCCGCCCATGCCGCCGCCGGGGCCACCGGCCGGTGCATCTTTTTCTTCCTTGGGTAGCTCGGCAACCATGGCTTCCGTGGTGATCATCAGCCCGGCCACCGAAGTCGCATTTTGCAGTGCCGCCCGCGAGACTTTGGTCGGGTCAAGGATCCCCATCGCCATCATGTCGCCGTATTCACCATTAGCAGCATTGAAGCCGTAGTTGCCGCTGCCATTCATGATGGCATTCAGCACCACCGAGGCTTCCACACCGGCATTGGTGACGATCTGGCGCAGCGGTTCTTCCATCGCCCGGCGGGCAATGCTGATTCCCACGTCCTGGTCGTGGTTGGCACCCTTGAGGTCTTTCAGGGCGCTCAGCGCCCGCACCAGCGCAACCCCGCCACCGGGCACCACGCCTTCTTCCACCGCAGCACGGGTTGCGTGCAGGGCGTCTTCGACGCGGGCTTTCTTTTCTTTCATTTCGACTTCAGTGGCCGCTCCGACCTTGATCACCGCCACACCGCCGGCGAGCTTGGCAACCCGTTCCTGCAGCTTTTCCTTGTCGTAATCCGAAGTGGCTTCTTCGATTTGAGCCCGAATCTGCTTGATGCGGGCATCAATGTCTTCCTTCCGGCCATGACCATCAATGATCGTGCTGTTTTCCTTGCTGACCTGCACCCGCTTGGCCCGGCCCAGATCCGTCAGCGTGGTCTTTTCCAGACTCAGGCCGACTTCTTCGGAAATCACCGTACCGCCAGTGAGGATGGCAATATCTTCCAGCATGGCCTTGCGCCGATCACCAAAGCCGGGAGCCTTGACGGCGCAAACCTTGACGATGCCACGAATGTTGTTGACCACCAGGGTTGCCAGAGCTTCGCCTTCCACATCTTCGGAGATGATCATCAGAGGCTTGCCGGCACGGGCCACACCTTCCAGCACCGGAAGCAACTCGCGGATGTTGGAGATTTTCTTGTCGTGAATCAGGATGAACGGGTCTTCGAGTTCCGCGCTCATGCTCTGCTGATTGTTGACGAAATAGGGCGAGACATAGCCCCGGTCAAACTGCATGCCCTCGACGACGTTCAGCTCGTTTTCCAGCGTGGAACCTTCTTCCACGGTGATCACGCCTTCCTTGCCGACCTTTTCCATCGCGTTGGCGATGATCTGGCCGATGCTGTCATCGGAGTTGGCCGAAATGGTGCCGACCTGGGCAATGGCCTTGCTGTCGGTGCAGGGCACGGACATGGCTTTCAGGGCTTCCACGGCCTTGGCGATGGCCTGATCCATGCCCCGCTTCAGGTCCATGGGATTCATGCCGGCGGCCACGGCTTTCATGCCTTCGCGGATCATGGCCTGAGCCAGCACGGTGGCTGTGGTCGTGCCGTCACCGGCGACATCGGAAGTCTGGGAAGCGACTTCCTTGACCATCTGGGCGCCCATGTTCTCAAATTTGTCGGCCAGTTCGATTTCCTTGGCCACGGACACGCCGTCCTTGGTAATCGTCGGTGCGCCAAAGCTCTTTTCCAGAACGACGTTACGTCCCTTGGGGCCGAGCGTCACCTTGACGGCGTTGGCCAAAATATTGACGCCACGCACCATGCGTTGGCGGGCATCATCACTGAAACGGACTTCTTTTGCTGCCATAGTGACCTCTTAATTTTCGATGACGGCCATCAGATCTTCTTCACGCATCACCAACAGCTCCTCGCCGTTGATTTTGACTTCGGTGCCGGAATACTTGCCAAACAGCACGTGATCGCCGACTTTGACATCCAGGGGCCGAATGTCACCACTTTCCAGAATTTTGCCCTTGCCAACGGCAACCACTTCGCCCCGGATGGGCTTTTCTGCAGCGGTATCCGGGATGACGATGCCACCAGGCGATTTACGTTCTTCGGGTTTGCGACGCACGATCACGCGGTCGTGCAACGGACGCAGATTCATTCCTACCTCCAAAATTATTAGCACTCGGGTTTGGTGAGTGCTAATAATAAGCGCAAACTTTGGCCTGTCAAGCACCCGTTGCAGGCGTTTGCCCCGGCCGTGTATAAGCTGGTTTCAACCTGTGTCAATCCCGTGCCCTTGCCATGCCCGAAGCCACCGCGCCCCTGCTGGTGCTATGCACCTGCCCCGACCGGACTTGCGCCGAGCAGATAGCGCAACGGGTTGTGGCTGATCAGCTGGCCGCCTGCGTGAACATTGTTCCGGATTTGCAGTCCATCTACCATTGGCAGGGCCAGCAGGAACAAAGCCGGGAACTGTTGCTGCTGCTCAAGACCACGGCAGCCCGCTACCCCGCACTGGAAGCGGCTTTGTGTGCCCTGCACCCTTACCAGGTGCCGGCAATCGTTGCCCTACCCATCGTCCATGGTTTCGAGGCTTACCTGACCTGGCTGCGTACCCAAACCCAACCCGAGGCTTAATCCATCATGCGCGCTTATCTGTCTGGCGGGTGGCATTACCTGCTGCTCTTCCTGTTCCTGAATCCAGTTCTGGCGGCTGAAGATGAGTTGTTGCCCCCGGAACAGGCCTTCCCCGTCCAGGCTCGCATGGAGGGTAATCAGCTGCGGCTGGAGTGGCAGATAGCCCCCGGCTATTATTTGTACAAGAACAAATTTCGCTTCATGAGCGAAACGCCTGGTCTCAAACCGGGCCAGGCCGCATTCCCGGCTGCCGAGCGCAAGAAGGATGAATTTTTTGGAGAAGTCGAAATTTATCGTGGCCAGTTACTTCTCTCGGTACCCCTGGAAAATGCCGGCGCCAACGGTCCGCTCAAACTGCGGCTGCTGAGCCAGGGTTGCGCTGATGCCGGGATCTGTTACCCCCCCCATCAGCAATTCGTCACCCTGGCACTCCCGACCACGGCCACACCCACTGCCACGCCTCCAGCAGGCAACAGCATTGCTGCCAGCCTGCGCAAAGCGGCCGTCCCGTCAGACGCCAGTCTGGCTGCCGACGATGACTTCCTGCCGCCTGAACAGGCATTCAGACCCCATCTGACCCTGGAAGGCCAAACCCTGGTGGTGCGCTGGGAAATTGCGCCCGGTTATTATCTGTACCGCGACAAGGTAGGCATCACCGCCCTCAACGCGACCGGCGTCATCCTGAGTCCACCGGCCCTGCCACCCGGCGAGCTGAAAGAAGACGAAACCTTTGGCAAGGTTGAGGTCTATCACCATGAACTCCTCGTCCGCGTCCCCTACACCCTGCAGCAGGCCGACCTCCAGACCCTGGAGGTGGAACTCAAATATCAGGGTTGTGCCGAACGGGGGCTGTGTTATCCCCCGCAAAAGCAGCGCGCCAGCCTGAGCCTGACCGGGGAGGCTCCTGCTGCAGCAGCCACACCTGCCGTCACTGTGGCGCCTGCCTCCATCCAGACCCCCGCCGAACAGTCGGAGGAAGAACAAATCAGCCAGATTCTGCAACAGGGCAGCCTGGCATACACCCTGCTGGCCTTCTTCGGTTTTGGCCTGCTGTTATCCCTGACACCCTGCGTATTTCCCATGCTGCCCATCCTGTCCGGGATCATCGTCGGTCAGGGGTCAACAATGACGACCCGGCGGGCTTTTGTCTTTTCGCTGGTGTACGTCCTGGCGATGGCACTGACCTACACGCTGGCCGGGATTGCGGCGGGCCTGTTTGGCGCCAATTTGCAGGCGGCCTTTCAAGACCCCCGGATCATCGTGGCCTTCAGCCTGATCTTCGTAGCCCTGGCGCTGTCCATGTTCGGCTTTTATGACCTGCAAATGCCGGCCAGCATCCAGAGCCGCCTGACCCAGTTCAGCAACCAGCAACAGGGCGGTACGCTGATCGGTGTGGCCATCATGGGCTTTCTCTCTGCGCTGATCGTCGGGCCTTGTGTCGCCGCGCCGCTCACGGGGGCACTGATTTACATCGGCCAGACGGGTGATGCCGTCCTGGGCGGCCTAGCGCTGTTTGCGCTGAGCATGGGCATGGGCGTACCACTGCTGATTGTCGGAACGTCCGCCGGGCGCTGGCTCCCACGCGCAGGGGGCTGGATGGAGGCAACCAAGGCCCTGTTTGGCGTGATGATGCTGGGGGTGGCCATCTGGATGCTGGAACGCATCGTGCCGGGCGAAGTGACGCTGACCCTGTGGGCAGCCCTGTTCATCGTTTCAGCCATCTATCTCAATGCCCTGGATAGCCTTCCGGCCACTGCCGGCGGCTGGCAGAAATTCTGGAAGGGTCTGGGGGTCATCCTGCTGGCTTATGGGCTGTTGCTGCTGGTGGGCGCGGCCCTGGGCAGCAAAGACCCGCTGCGACCGCTGGGCGCCCTGAGCCAGCACAGCAGCGGTGCGACCACCCCGGCCAACCCACACCTGGCGTTCATCCGGGTACGCGATGTGGCTCAACTGGAACAGGAACTCGCCACCGCCACCCGGCAGGGCCAGCGGGTCATGCTGGATTTTTATGCCGACTGGTGCATCAGTTGCAAGGAAATGGAACGCTATACCTTTGCCAAACCCGAAGTTCAGCAAGCGCTGGCAAACTTTCGCCTGTTGCAGGCCGATGTCACCGCCAACAACGCCGCCGATGCCGAGCTGCTGAAGCGTTTTGGTCTGTTTGGTCCTCCCAGCATCCTGTTTTTCGGAACAGATGGGCAGGAACAACGTTCCCTGCGCGTGGTAGGCTTCAAGGAAGCTGCCGATTTTGTCGCCCAAATTCAAAAAGTCCGTTAACCACTCTCCCAACATGCAGCCATTACGTCTGACCCTGCTGGCCTTTGTGCTGGCCTTTGTCGGCCTGATCGTGGGCCATCAATTACGTCTCCACCTGGTCGCAGCGTCGCCTCCGGATCGGCCTGCTTCCGACCTGCGCAGCGAGTTTCTCCTGCCTGATCTACAGGGGCAGATGCACAATATCCGGGAATGGGATGGCAAAGTCATTGTGCTGAATTTCTGGGCAACCTGGTGCCCACCCTGCCGCAAGGAAATCCCGGACTTCATCCGTCTGCAAACAGAATTGGGGCCGCGTGGTGTGCAATTTGTCGGTGTGGCGATTGACGATCGTCAGGCTGTCCAGGATTTCCGCGATGAAATGGGGATCAACTATCCGCTGCTGATCGGCGAGGCCGATGCCACGGCAGTCTCCCAGAATTATGGCAACCGGATGGCTGCATTGCCATTTACCGCCATCATCAACCGTGATGGCAAAATCGTGCAGGCCCGACCCGGCGAATTCAGCGAAGCGCAGATGCGTAGTCTGCTCTTGCCCTTGCTGTAAACAACCCCCTCATGCAGAATAGCGGCGCCCTTGTTGTTGCATGTTGATATGGCAAATTTGCTACTGTTGAATGGTCCCAACCTCAATTTACTCGGCAGCCGCGAGCCTGGGCTGTATGGAGCGACCACGCTGGCCAGCATTGAGATACACCTGCAAATGCTGGCCCAGGCCCAGGGTCATCACCTGCATTGCCTCCAGAGTAATGCCGAGCACGCATTGATTGAGGCCATTCATCAGGCACGCACCCAGGGCATTGAATTTATCATCTTTAATCCGGCAGCCTATACCCATACCAGCATTGCGCTGCGCGATGCCCTGCTGGCCACCGCCCTGCCCTTCATCGAGGTGCATCTGTCCAACGTCCATGCCCGGGAAGCCTTCCGGCGGCATTCCTACTTTTCGGACGTGGCACGCGGGGTCATCAGCGGCTTTGGCGCCCTAGGTTATGAATTGGCACTTCAGGCTGCCTTGGCCCAACTCCAAACGTCCTGACCAGGACACAGGAAATTTCATGGACATTTCCGTCATCAAACGCCTCATCCGCCTTGCGGCCCAGCATGATATTGCCGAACTGGAGCTGCGCCAGGACGAACACGGCCAGACCCTGCGCATCATCCGCAGACCCGAAGTACCCGTAACCGTCGTCAGCGCACCGCTCAGCGCCAGCCAGCCGACCACTGCCCCTGTTCCCCTGCTGGCGCCTGCCCCGGAACCTGCCGGCCTGCCCGCCGCCGCCCAGCCGAGCGGCCATACCCTGAAATCACCGATGGTCGGGACGTTTTACCGGGCTGCCTCCCCCACAGCCTCGCCTTTTGTGGAGGTGGGCCAGCGCGTGGAAGTCGGCCAGACAGTCTGCATCATCGAAGCCATGAAAATTCTGAATCAGATCGAAGCGGACAAGGCTGGCACCGTCAGTGCCATCCTGATCGAAAACGGCCAGCCGGTGGAATATGGTCAGCCCCTGGTGGTGATCCAGTGACGGTAGTCAACCAACTCCTGGGGCCACTGCTCTCTTACGAAGGCCCCCGCACCCCACCCAAGACCCTGGACAAGGTGGTTATCGCCAATCGGGGCGAAATCGCCTTGCGCATCCTTCGGGCCTGTCACGAACTGGACATCAAGACGGTTGCCATTCACTCCGAAGCCGACCGCGATCTGAAGCATGTCCGGCTGGCCGACGAAGCGGTGTGTATCGGCCCGGCCCAGGCGGCAGGTAGTTACCTGAACATCCCCGCAATCATCAGTGCTGCCGAAGTCACCGATGCGGTAGCCATCCACCCCGGTTACGGCTTTTTGTCCGAAAATGCCGATTTTGCCGAACGGGTCGAGCAAAGCGGCTTCATCTTCATCGGCCCTAAACCCGATACCATCCGCATGATGGGCGACAAGGTCGCCGCCATCAAGGCGATGAAGGAAGCCAAAGTGCCCTGCGTGCCCGGCTCCGACGGACCGCTGAGCGATGACGTCGAGCTGAACCTGAAAATCGCCCGCGATATCGGTTATCCGGTCATCATCAAGGCCGCAGGCGGCGGGGGTGGACGCGGGATGCGGGTAGTGCGTTCCGAAGCTGCCCTGCCCAACGCGATCACCCTGACGCGGGCCGAAGCGCAAAGTGCCTTTGGCAACAGCGCCGTGTATCTGGAAAAATTTCTGGAAAATCCTCGGCACATCGAAATTCAGGTCATTGCCGACCAGCACGGCAACGTGGTGTATCTGGGTGAACGGGACTGTTCCATGCAGCGACGCCATCAGAAAGTGGTCGAAGAGGCGCCCGCGCCGGGGATCACTGACCGCCAGCGCCGCACCATCGGCGAGCGCTGCGTGGATGCCTGCAAACGCATTGGCTATCGCAGCGCGGGTACGTTTGAATTTCTCTATGAAAATGGAGAATTCTATTTCATCGAGATGAACACCCGCGTCCAGGTCGAACACCCGGTGACAGAGATGGTCACGGGCGTGGACATCGTCAAGGAACAGCTCCGTATCGCCCGGGGCGAGAAACTTTCCTTGCGCCAGAAAGACCTGATACTGCGCGGCCATGCCATCGAATGCCGGATCAACGCCGAAGACCCACGCAGCTTCATGCCCTCACCCGGCCAGATTACCCATGTGCACCTGCCCGGTGGCCCCGGCATTCGTGTAGATACCCATATTTACAACGGGTACCGCGTCCCGCCCTACTACGATTCGATGATCGGCAAGCTCATTGCCCACGGCGAAACCCGTGAGGCAGCGCTGGCGCGGATGCGCAATGCGCTGGCCGAGATCATCGTCGAAGGGATCAAGACCAACCTGCCGCTGCACCGGGATATCCTCCGGGATGCCGGGTTTGCGGCCGGGGGCATGAATATTCATTACCTGGAAAACAAGCTGCTGGCAAGCTGATGGACGCCTGGCAGACCTTGCGCTTCCAGATTCCGGCTCCCGACACCGATGCGCTGGAAAATGTGCTCACGGCCGCCGGCGCCCTGGGCTTCAGCCTGGAAGACGCCGAAGACCAGCCCCTCTACGAACCCGCACCGGGGGAAACTCCGTTGTGGCCCACGGTCAGCCTGCAAGCCTATTTCCCGGCTGACCTGGACCTGACGCCGGTATTGCTGCACCTGGCCAGCCTGGGTCTTGCCCCATTGGCATGGCAGCGCCTGGCCACCGAAGACTGGGCCAACCTGTGGAAGCAAGACTGGCAGGCCTTGCAGTTTGGCCCCAGACTGTGGGTCTGTCCTGTCGGTACCCGCCCCGAAGATCCTGAGGCCAGCGTTGTTGAACTCGATCCCGGCATGGCGTTTGGCACCGGCACCCACCCGACCACGGCCCTGTGTCTGGCCTGGCTGGCTACCCGGAATCTGCATGGGCAAGTCGTGCTGGATTACGGTTGTGGCTCGGGGATTTTGGCCATTGCGGCCCTCAAGCTGGGGGCTGCCGCCGCCATTGCCGTGGATCATGATCCGCAGGCCCTACGGGCTACAACCCAGAACGCAGCGCAAAACGGCGTTGCAGCACAGTTGCAAGTCTGGCTGCCCCAGGATCTGCCTCCCCTGATCCAGGCTGATGTGACCCTGGCCAATATTCTGGCCAACCCGCTGATTGAACTGGCTCCGATATTGCAGCGCCATACCCGGCCCCACAGCCCCCTGATCCTGTCTGGGCTCCTGGCCACTCAGGCTGAGCAGGTCATATCCGCCTACGCCCCGCCCTGCCGCCTGCGCCATCAGGCTCAGCAGGGTGACTGGCTGCGGCTGGACTGGGACACCGGGGGCTGAACAATGCCCTACTACACCCAGTGTCCAGCCTGCGCGACCGTCTATCAATTTCAACCTGCCAGCCTTGAGTCTAGCCAGGGTCAGGCGCGTTGCGGCACGTGCCATGCTGTTTTTGATGCCTATGCACAGGTTTACGAGCAATTACCCCCGCTGCCCGCACACGCCCCGCCGGATGTCAGCGCCCTGTGGGGCACGCCCGCTACCGGGACCACACCCTTTGGTACGCCCACCGCCGTCCTGCCGAATCACCCACCACCACTCCAGCACGCGCCTGAACGTCTCGCCTGGCTCACGGAAACCGACCTGCCGCCCCAGCCACCGGGGCGCTGGATCTGGCGCCTGGCCGGGGCGCTGCTGGCATTGACGCTGTTGGGCCAACTAAGCTACGGAGAACGACTCTGGCTCCATCAGCATTATCCGGCTACGCGCCCTGCCCTCACTGAATTCTGCCGCTGGCTGGGTTGTAGCCTGCCCGCCCCACCCACACTGGAAGCCTGGAAAATTCTGCATCGGGAAGTTGGACCACATCCCGGTCAGGCAGAGGCCTGGCTGGCCGAGGTCAGCTTTTTGAATGATGGCATCAACGCCCAGCCCTATCCGATCCTGGAGCTGGTTTTACTGGACGAACGCGGGCTGGCTTACGCCGGGCGGCGTTTTCACGCCCACGAATATCTGCCACCCTCGGAAGGGTCGCCCGCAAACACGGTAGCCCCGCAAGCCATCGTCTTTGCCCGGCTGGCCTTGCGCGCTCCGACCCCGCCCGCAAGCGGATTTCGCTTTCAATTTCATGCGGAGCCTTAGCCATGCATCTGAAATTGCTCTGCCTCATGAGCCTGACCACCCTGGCACAGGCTGCGCCCGTGTACAAGGTGATAGACGCGGATGGCCACGTCACCTACAGTTCGGAGGCCCCGCCAGCACAAACAGGCCGTGCCGTCGAGATCATCACGCCAGCCCCCGGCCCGAACGAAAACAGAGTCAATGAAGCGGCAGCCCGAGAAGTTCAGCTTGACGATGCCGCTCAGAACGCTGACCGCCAGCTTGAACAACGCCGTGCCCAGCGGGCCGAACGCACCGCCCGGCTGCGCGAGGCCGAAGCAGCGCTGGCCAAGGCTCAAAAGGCTTATGCAGACGGCCAGGATCCGGAACCGGGCGAACGGGTCGGTACCGTGCGCCAGGGCGCCAATGGCAAGACGGTACGCGGATCACGGCTGAGTGATGCTTATCAACAACGGGTCAAGGCGCTGGAAGAGGCAGTCAAGGCCGCAGAGGCCGCTGCAGTAGCGGCGCGGCGCCAACTGCGTGATAGCCCCTGAGCGCTCTCAGGCACTGGCAGCGCTGTTGCAGGCCGAGCCAGTACCCGCACCTTTGCAGCCTGTCGTGGTGCTCAGGCCGCTTCTTCCCGATCCAGCAAGGCGCTGATGAATGGAGCGGCTTCAAAGGGACGCAGGTCCTCGATACCCTCGCCGACTCCGATAAAGCGCACCGGCAACTTCAACTTTTCAGCGATGGCAAAGATGATGCCGCCCTTGGCGGTACCGTCCAGCTTGGTCAGCACCAGGCCAGTGACACCGATCATCTGGCAAAACTGCTCAGCCTGAATCAGGGCGTTCTGGCCACTGCTGGCATCCAGCACCAGCAGCACTTCATGGGGTGCGCCGGGGTCAGCCTT
>CAYNNN010000024.1:0-37031 GCA_964398665.1 uncultured Gammaproteobacteria bacterium
CCTCGGCCCGCGCCAGCACGCTGGCCGTCTGGGCCAGCCGGGCGGCGCCCTGGGGTGAGCAATGAATCAGGCTGGAGCGTTTTTGAAAGTCATACACGCCCAGCGGTGAGGCGTAACGGGCACTGCGGGCAGTGGGCAGGACATGGTTGGGGCCGGCACAATAATCACCCAGCGCCTCCGGGGTGTGACTGCCCAGAAAGATGGCGCCGGCGTGTCGAATCCGGGGCAGCAAAGCTTCCGGGTCGGCAACCGCCAGCTCCAGATGTTCCGGGGCTAACTGATTAGCTAGATCGGTGGCTTCAGCCAGGTCAAGCACCTGAATCAGCAGCCCCCGTTGCGCCAGGGCCGTCTGGACGATAGCCGCCCGCTCCAGGGTCGGTACCAGGCGCGCCAGGCTGGCCCTCACGGCCTCCAGAAAATCGCCATCCGGGCTGATGAGAATGGCCTGAGCATCTTCGTCATGCTCGGCTTGAGAACATAAGTCCAGGGCGATCCAGTCCGCAGGCACGCTGCCATCACAGATGATCAGGATTTCCGAAGGTCCGGCGATCATGTCGATACCAACCGCGCCAAACACCTGACGCTTGGCTTCGGCGACATAGCGATTGCCCGGCCCGACGATCTTGTCCACCGCTGGCACCGTGGCCGTGCCGTACGCCAGCGCCGCCACTGCCTGCGCCCCACCGAGGGTAAAGGCCCGGCTTACCCCCGCCAGATGCGCGGCGGCCAGCACCCAGGGGTTGAGTTCGCCACGCGGCGCAGGCACGACCATGATGATCTCGGCAACGCCAGCCACGTGAGCCGGGATGGCATTCATCAGGACGGAAGACGGATAAGAAGCCTTGCCACCGGGGACGTAAATCCCGACCCGATCCAGCGGACTCACCACCTGACCCAGCCGAGTGCCGTCGGCTTCCTGATAACTCCAGCTTTGCAGCTTTTGCTGCTCGGCATAGGCCCGAATCCGGTGCGCGGCCAAATCCAGCGCCGCCTGCGCCTCGGACGGCAAGGCCGCATACGCCTCAGCCAGTTGCGGTGGCTTGAGTTCCAGCGCGGCCATGCTGGCGACCGGGTAATGGTCAAATTGCGCCGTGTATTCCAGCAAAGCAGCATCGCCTCGGATGCGCACATCTTGGAGGATGGCTGCCACTGTTGCCTGCGTAGCCGCATCTTCCTGCGGCGTGCGAATCGTCTCTGCGTGCAGTCGGGCGGCAAAATTCGGGGCTGCGCTGTGGAGCTGGGTCAGTTGCATCGCTCAAAACCTGATTCTGAAGAAGGCGCAGTATAGCAAAGCCTGCGTGGACCTCAGCCCCAGGACGCCGGGGCTATGGCTCAGACCCAGCCCCGGTCGCGCAGCTCAGCCTTGGCCCAGGCGTAATAGATCGGGGCTGCCACGACCCCGACCAGACCAAAAGCCGATTCGAGTACCAGAATCGCCAGCAGCAGTTCCCAGGCGCGGGCGTGGATGTGGGTGCCGATGATCTTGGCGTTCAGCAGATATTCCAGCTTGTGAATGATGACCAGAAAGGCGAGGGAAGCCAGCGCCACCGGCAGGGAATGTCCCAGACTCACGGTGACGATCACGGTATTGGAGATGATGTTGCCTGCAACCGGAATCATGCCGGTGACAAAAGTCAGCAGGGTCAGGGTCAGGACAAAGGGTAGCTTGACCCCGAACAGGGGCAGGATGATGGCCAGATAGATCCCGGTGAATACGGCATTGATGGCGGCAATTTTCAACTGGGCAAATACAATATCGGAAAAAGACTGGCTAAAACGCACTACCCGGCCTTGCAAGGCGGCGGCAAACGGGGCCAGGGCCGGACTGGGTGGGTGTAGGGCCAGCATCGCCCCGATGATCATGCCAAAGAGCAGGTGGACTGCTGCATGGGCGGCTTCCTGGCCCAGGTGTTGCAGTTCGCTGGCATGACCGCGCAGGGTTTCCACCAGGCGGTTTTTGAATTCTTCCACGTCCTGTGGCCAATACATCGTCAGGTCGCTGGGCAGCATCTGCCGGGAGTGTTCCAGAATTTCGGCCATTTTGGCCAGCAGGGCAATCATGCCGCCATTTTCGGCCCGGACAAAAGTGGTCAGGGCCAGACCGCCGACCAGCAGCCCCAGGATGATGGCGCTGGAGATCAGCATCAGGATGATGCGCTTGGCTGCGCCCCGTTCCAGATGCGGGATCAGGTGTGCCAGCCCGTGGGTCAGATGATACACCGCCAGGCCGCCGATCAGGGCGGCCAGCAGGCCCAGTTTCAACACCAGCACCAGGGTTAGGGCTGCCAGGCCCAGGGCAATGTGTTCCGAGGTGGTATTACGCATGGGGAGGGGCATAGGGATGTAGACAGCCTTCTTCGAGTAAATAACCGGTCTGCATCTGCCGGGCCAGCTGCAAATCGTGGGTCACCACCACCAGACTGGTGCCTGCCTGCTGATTGAGTTCCAGCATCAGGGCAAATACGTGCGCGGCAGTACGGGCGTCAAGATTGCCGGTCGGTTCATCAGCCAGGACGCAGGCGGGACGATGTACCAGGGCACGCGCCAGCGCAACACGCTGGCGTTCGCCACCGGATAATTCCCCCGGCTTGTGGGCCAGGCGCGCTTCCAGCCCCACGGCAGTCAGAATCGCCGCCGCTTGCTGTCGGGCCGGAGTGGTGCGCTGACCTTGAATCAGCAAGGGCAGGGCGACATTTTCCTCGGCGGTGAGTTCCGGGAGCAAATGATGGAACTGATAGACAAAACCCAGGCCCCGATTGCGTAACCGGCTGCGGGCCGTGTCGCTCAGTCTGGCCCAGGACTGGCCCAGCAGGCTGGCCTTGCCGCTGCTGGCCTGATCCAGACCGCCGAGCAGGTGCAGCAGGGTGCTTTTGCCCGAGCCGGAAGCGCCGACGATGGCGACCCGTTCCCCGGCTGCCACACTCAGATTCACGCCGGTGAGCACTTCGGCACGCAAGCGGCCTTCGGCGTAAATCTTGCCCAGATTCTGGCATTGCAGGACCGGTTCACTCATAGCGCAGGGCCTCGGCAGGTTGGGTACGGGCCGCCCGCCAGGCGGGATACAGCGTGGCCAGCAGGGTCAGACCAAAGGCCGTGGCGCAGATCTGTCCTACATCACGCCATTGCAGGTCGGAAGGCAACTCGCTGATGTAATACACGCTGCTATCCAGAAACTCGATGTTGAAGGCCCGCTCGATGGCGGGCACCAGGGTTTCGATGTTCAAGGCAATGCTGACGCCACCCCCCAGGCCCAGCAAGACGCCGACACTGCCGATGATGGCGCCGTGGATGATGAAGATCAGCATCACCTCCGGGGCCGTCAGGCCCAGGGTGCGTAAAATGGCGATATCGGCCTGCTTGTCGGTCACGGTCATCACCAGGGTGGAGACGATGTTAAAGGCGGCTACGGCAATGATCAGGGATAATATGATAAACATCATGCGTTTTTCCAATTGCACGGCCCGGAAGAAATTCGCATGGCGGCGGGTCCAGTCGTTGACGAGATAGGCGCCGGGCAGGTTGGCAGTGAGGGCACGGGCAACCTGAGGGGCGCGAAACAAATCCTTGAGTTTCAAGCGTACTCCGCTGATGGCATCGTCCAGGCGCAACAGGGTCTGGGCATCATGCAGGTGAATGAGTGCCAGGTTGCGGTCATATTCGTACATGCCCACCTCAAACAGCCCGACTACGGTAAAGCGCTTCAAGCGTGGCAGAATCCCGGCGGGCGTCACCGTGGCCTGCGGCGTGACCAAAGTGACCTTGTCCCCGAGGCCGACCCCCAGGGCGGCAGCCAGCTCCGCGCCCAGGACAATGCCGAATCCGCCCGGTTTGAGGTCAGGCAGGGTGCCTTGCTTGAGCGTGGCCAGCTTGTCGGCCACATCCGGTTCGGCTTCGGGCAGGATGCCACGCAGCAGGGCCCCACTGACGATGCTGTCGGCGGTCAGCATCACCTGACCTTCGACATAAGGCGCTGTCGCCACCACTTCCGGGTGTTCCTCGGCCGCCAGGCCCACCGTCCGCCAGTCATGCAGCACACCGCCAGGACCGCTGATGGTGGCATGTGAGGCCATACCCAGGATGCGCTCGCGCAACTCCTGCTGAAAGCCATTCATCACGGAGAGCACGACGATGAGCGCGGCAATTCCCAGGGCAATGCCCAGCATGGAAGTCAGCGCAATGAACGAGATGAACTCATTGCGGCGTTGGGCGCGGGTATAGCGCAGGCCCAAAAATAGGGGCAGGGGTCTGAACATGCGGCGGGTATCGGCGACCAAGGTGTGGGCTAGTATCGGCTGACCGGGGGTATACCGCAAGCCGGGGCTGTACCCCGGCGGATGCACGGGCAGTTGTTGGGGCGTCTGGCGTGTCAACCGGACCCCGGTGTCAGCGTTATCCCCGGAGAGTCCCATTTTTTCAGGCTATGCTATGTACGCCCGCAGCGCCTCTCTGGAATCCGCATCTGTCAGCGTGGACGCCACAACCGACACCGCATCCGCCCTGAACCGTTTTTTGGCCAGCGTGGAGCGGCGTGCTCTCCGGATGGCCCAGACGGCCTTGCGGGACCCGGATGACGCCCTTGATGTCCTGCAGGATACGTTTTATTGCTTCATCCGCGCCTATCGTCATAAAGACCCTGCCCAGTGGCCTGCCCTGTTTCAGCGGGTGCTGCAAAACAAGCTGCTGGACCAGCATCGGCGGCGCCAGCGTGGTTATCGGCGGTTTTTATGGCGCAGCCCGCTTGCCGAAGATGCAACTGATGACGGAGAATGGCTGGAAAATATCCCTGACCTGGCCGCCGAAGAACCCCTGGAAGCGCTGACCCGTGCCGATGCCAGCCAGCGTCTGCTGGCAACCCTGGCGCAACTGCCCCTGCGGCAGCAGCAGGCGTTTTTTCTCCGGGCCTGGGAGGGGTTTGATACGGCCCGGACGGCCGAAGTCATGGGCTGCACTGAAGGCAGCGTCAAGACCCATTTGTTCCGGGCGACCCAAAAACTGCGCGCCGTGCTGGAGGCGGAGTCATGAAACCCAATTTGCGCGACCAGGCGCGTCAGGTGCTGGATACCAGCGCTCAGGAACTGGACGAACTGACGCTGGCCCGGCTGCGCGCTGCCCGGCTGCGGGCTTTGTCGGTTCCGGTGTCCAGGCCTTACCGTCGTCTTGCGCCGGTCTGGGCAGTAGCCAGCCTGTTGATCGGCGTGCTGTGGCTCCAGTGGCCCTCCGCAGCGCCGCAGCTGGCGCTACTGGATGATCTGGACCTTCTGACTGCAGCGGAAGACCCTGCACTGTACGCCGAAGATTGGGAATTCTACGCATGGTTGGCCGAACAGGCACCCGCTGCCGCCGATGCGGGTTAGGCTTGAGTTTATGGTTGCTGGGCAGCGGGGTGGGTGCCGAGACCCTGCCTACCCTGGAACTTCTGGAATTTCTGGGTAGCGGTGATGAATACCTGGTGGCCGACATGCCCAAGACCCCGACCAATCCCGACGCTGGGCGCTTTGAGATGCGCCATCCTGCTGATGTCCCGCCTCGCTGGCGGCCTGAGCCTTATCGCCGGCCTGAGCATTGGTAGTGCGCTGGCTCAGGAAACGGCACTATCGTGGGAGACGCTGACCCCACAACAGCAGCGTTTGCTGGCACCGGTGCGCCAGACGTGGGATACCCTGCCGGCGTTGCGCCAGCAACAGCTGTACCGGGGCATCCAACGCTGGGAGCGCCTGACCCCACAAGAGCGTCAGCGGGCTCAGACCCGGCTGGAGACCTGGAAAAAACTGCCGCCTGAGGAACGCCAGCGTCTGCGTCAGCGGGCTGAACACCTGCGGGAACTGCCGCCGGAACAGCAACAGCGGTTGCGGCAGCAAATGCGCCAGTTTCAGGACCTCCCGCCTGCAGAGCGCGAGCGCCTGAAGCAACGCTGGCAGGATGCGGGCCGCCCATCCCCGCACCTCCGTCCATCCCTGCAGCAAATGCCCCGGCGCCAGCACCGTCCACCCTCCCGCTGACCTATCGTGCCGGCCGGATGGCTTGTACTATCAGGATGGACTATGATCCAGCCACAAGCCATGCGGGGGACTTCGGGTGAGTGCAATCAACATTCCGGGCTATCACATCGAACGCGAGCTGGGCCGGGGCGGTATGGCCGTGGTGTATCTGGCAACCCAGACACTGCTGGAGCGCCCGGTCGCCTTGAAGATCCTGCATGGACCACCGCAGGATGAAACCTGGCGCGCCCGCTTTTTGCGGGAAGGCCGCCTGGTCGCGCGCCTTTGCCATCGGCACATCGTGACGATTCATGATTTTGGTCTGGCTGGCGATATGCCCTATCTGGCGATGGAGTACCTGCCGGGCGGTGATCTGAGCAGCCGCGCAGGGCAGGGGGATTTGTGCGTGCGGGTGCAGTGGATCTGCCAGCTGGCCCAGGCGCTGGCGTGTGCCCACCGACAGCAACTGGTGCATCGGGATTTGAAGCCGCAAAATATCCTGTTCCGTGAGGATGGGGAGGCGGTGCTCACCGATTTTGGCATTGCCAAGCAACAAGACGATGGCAGTCTGACCCGTTCCGGCATGGTGGTTGGAACTGCGGCCTATCTCAGCCCTGAACAGGGCCGGGGTCTGAAGGTGGATAACCGCTCTGATCTCTACAGTCTGGGCGTGGTTTTTTATGAACTGCTGACCGGCCAGCGACCTTTTGCGGCTGAAACCGAGTTGGGTCTGATCGTCCAGCACCTGACCCAGCCGCCGCCCCGCCTGCCCGCTGCGTTCAGCCGCCTGCAGCCGGTGCTGGATAAATTGTTGGCCAAACCGGTCTCCGAACGTTATCCCAATGCCGAAGCCCTGCTGGCTGATCTGGCGGTTTGGCAAACGCCAGAACCCGCCGCACCATCACCAAAAGCGCCTTTGCCGCAGGCTGGGGTTTCGGCAGCCCAGCCGGAACCCCATTTGCCCACCGCCTGGCGGAGCCTGGGCCAGCAGGCGGCCTTGGGTAATGCGACGGCCCAGCGGCAACTGGGCCTGGCTTATTTTCATGGCCGTGGCGTGTCCCAGGATTATGCACAGGCCCGGCACTGGCTCCAGCAGGCAGCCGATCAACATGATGCCGAAGCGCTGTATTATCTGGCCCGGCTGTATGAGCATGAACTGGGAGGCCTGACTCACAATGACGCCCAGGCGCTGCACTACTACCAGGAAGCCGCCCAGCGGGGGTATTACGCCGCTTATGCCGATTACGAACGCCTCAGCGGCAGTTCTTTCTGATGCCAGGCCGAAAGGCTAATGATCACCCGCAGCCGCCGGAGCACCATCGTCGGGAGTGCCTTCGCTGAATACGCGACTGGCGAGGACATCTTCGGCTTCAATCGTCATCAGATCAACCCGGCTCAGTTGCTTGTGTGCATTGGCAAACAGGCGGTTGGCCTGGCGCAGGCGCGAACGATCCAGGGCATTGCGAATCGAGCGGGCGTTGGCAAAATGGCTCAAGCCCCGGCGCAGGTCGATGTACTGCCGGAAAGCTTGCTCTGCATCCGGGCTGAACCGGTATTTCAACTGGGCCAGCATCAGCTTGGCAATCGCCATCAGCTCTTCCGAACTGTAGTCCGGGAAATCAATGTGGTGGGCAATGCGTGAGCGCATCCCCGGATTGCTTTGGAAAAAACGATCCATGCGATCTTTGTAACCGGCGAGGATCACGACCAGATCATCACGGTTGTTTTCCATCACCTGTAACAGGATTTCAATGGATTCGGCACCATAGTCGCGTTCATTTTCAGGTTTGTAAAGATAATAAGCCTCGTCAATGAACAGCACGCCGCCCATGGCCTTCTTGATGACTTCCTTGGTCTTGGGTGCGGTGTGGCCGATGTACTGCCCCACCAGATCATCGCGGGTTACGGAGACCAGATGGCCTCGACGGATGTAGCCCAAACGATTGAGGATTTCGGCCATCCGCAGCGCCACCGTGGTTTTGCCGGTGCCGGGATTTCCGGTGAAATTCATATGTAAGGTCGGTGTCTGAGCCGACAGTTCCAACTGTTTGCGCACCCGGTCCACCAGAAGCAGGGCGGCCACTTCACGGATGCGGGTCTTGACAGGCTTGAGACCCACCAGTTCACGGTCGAGTTTCTCCAAGACCTCTTGCACGTTTGAGGCTTGGTATTCGGTTTCCAGGCTAATCGTCGCTTCGGTCATGGGTCAGAATCTCCACTCAGGACGCCGGGGCATTGCACCCCGGCATGTTTTATCTATATCAGGCGCTTGGGCGTGTTCAGGAACGCTCGCCTTCCGGCTTGTCGGTCGCGTAGGAGTGGACCGTGTAACGGATGGCCCGGCCGTCAACTTCCTGGCGCACCAGACCGAAGCCAGGTTCGTTCTTCGGCCGGTTGACAATGTAGGACATGGCCGGACTTTCCATGCCGCGCGTCGAGTTGAACGCCATCACCCGAATGTAGTGGTTCGGGAAGGTTTTGCGGCAGTTATTGACTTCCATCAGGATGCCCGCAGGATCCTTCAGGTCGAACATCGGATTACCAAACATTTCCCAGTAGGTATTGCGCGGATGTGGGTCGTCGGTGTATTCGACGCTCACCGCCCAGCCGTGTTTCAGCGCCCAGTTGATTTGCGCGGTGATTTGCGCATCGGTCAGATCGGGCAGGAACGAAAACTGTCCCTGCGTGACGCGATTGCCATGATTGGTCATCATAATTGCTATCTCCCGAGATTAGCTGATCAGAACGAACCGGTGGTGGTTGGCACGAAATCCGCTGTATCAGTGGATTCGTAGTTGAAGGTGATGTCCTTCCAGGTATCCAGCGCAGCCTTCAGCGGTGAACACCACTTGGCCGCATCATTCAGGATCTGGGGACCTTCGTTCCAGATGTCACGGCCTTCATTACGTGCCAGCACCATGGCTTCCAGCGCCACGCGGTTTGCCGTCGCGCCGGCCTGGATGCCCATGGGGTGACCAATGGTGCCGCCACCAAACTGCAATACCACGTCTTCGCCCAGATAGGTGAGCAACTGGTGCATCTGACCGGCGTGAATACCGCCCGAGGCCACTGGCATGACCTTGTTGAGCGACGCCCAGTCCTGGTCGAAGAACAGGCCATGTTCCAGACTTGTCGGCGTGTGGGTTTCGCGCAGCGTGTCGTAGAATCCCTTGATCATCAAGGGGTCACCTTCGAGCTTGCCGACCACAGTGCCAGCATGGATATGATCCACGCCTGCCATGCGCATCCACTTGCAAATGACCCGGAAGTTCATGCCGTGATTTTTTTGGCGTGAATAGGTGGAGTTACCGGCGCGGTGCAGGTGCAGAATCATGTCGTTCTTGCGCGCCCACTTCGCCATGGTCTGAATGGCCGTGTAGCCGATCACGAGGTCGATCATGATGATGACCGAGCCAAGCGATTTGGCAAACTCGGCACGTTCGATCATCTCGTCCATGGTGCCGGCGGTGACATTCAGGTAATGACCTTTGACCTCACCCGTGGCGGCGGAAGCCTTATTCACAGCCTCCATGCAATACAGGAAACGATCCCGCCAGTGCATGAAGGGCTGGCTGTTGATGTTTTCGTCGTCTTTTACGAAGTCCAGGCCGCCTTTCAGCGCTTCATAGACCACACGACCGTAGTTGCGGCCTGACAGCCCCAGCTTGGGCTTGGTGGTGGCACCGAGTAATGGCCGGCCAAACTTGTCAAGGCGTTCGCGCTCCACGACGATACCAGTCGCGGGGCCTTGGAAGGTTTTGAGGTAAGCCACCGGAATGCGCATGTCTTCCAGACGCAGCGCCTTGACCGCCTTGAACCCGAACACGTTGCCGATGATCGAAGCCGTCAGGTTGGCAATGGAACCTGGCTCAAACAGATCCAGGTCGTAGGCGATATAGGCAAAATACTGTTGTTCAGTCTTGGTGCCTTCACCGGTATTCGGCACAGGCTCACTCTTGTAAGCCTTGGCGCGGTAGAGTTCGCAAGCAGTCAGACGGTCAGTCCATACCACCGTCCAAGTCGCAGTAGAAGATTCACCGGCGACGGCAGCAGCCGCTTCTTCGTGATCGACGCCCGCTTGCGGCGTGATGCGAAACATCGCGATAACATCGGTTTCCTTGGGAACGTAGTTAGGATCCCAGTAGCCCATCTTTTTATAGGGAATAACACCCGACTTATAGCGGTCGGCGCCTTTGAGTTCCAGCGACATAATCGAAAACCTCCAAACGTAGGTGAGTGGTGTCCCTGTTGGGAACAGTTCGCACTATAACCGGCTCCGGCCATCAGGAAAATTCAATTTTTATCTGTTCAATGATAAGCTGTAACTTATGAATTTCACCTTACGCCAACTCAAGGTCTTTACGGTCGTCGCCCGCCACCTCAGTTATGGCCGGGCGGCTGCGGAATTACACCTGACCCAGCCCGCAGTTTCAATGCAAATCAAGCAACTGGAGGACCAAATCGGCCTGGCTCTGCTGGAACAGGTCGGCAAGAAAAACCATCTAACCCTGGCGGGCCGGGAGTTATTGCTCACCTGTAGGGAAGTATTTGATGCCCTTGAGCGCTTCGAGATGGCAGCGGCTCAGTGGCAGGGGCTGGAGCGGGGCACCCTGCGCCTGGCAGCGGTCAGCACGGCGGAATATTTCCTGCCCCACCTGCTGGGGCCGTTTTGCCAGCAGCACCCGATGATTGAAGTGGCACTGGAGATTACCAACCGCGAACGGCTCCTGGCGCGCCTGCAAGACAACATGGATGACTTGTACATCTTTGGCCGGCCACCGGACCGGCTGGCTGTCGAGGCCTTTGCCTTTCTGCCCAACCCGCTGGTGGTGATCGCCGCGCACACCGATCCGCTGGGTCTGCAACAGCCTTTGCCGTTGGCCCGGCTGGCCCAAGCGCCGTTTCTGGTGCGTGAGCCAGGCTCCGGCACCCGGCTGGCCGTGGAACGCCTGTTTGCCCAGCATAAACTCAAGTTGAACATCCGGATGGAACTGGGCAGCACGGAAGCCATCAAGCAGGCCGTAGCTGCCGGGTTAGGGGTATCGGTGGTGTCACAACATACCTTGCAGGGCGGCGCACAGGGTTTGACGGTTTTGCAGGTCGAGGGTTTTCCCTTGCAGCGCTTCTGGTATCTGGCCTACCCCAGGGGCAAGCGTCTGTCCGTCGTCAGCGATGCCTTCCTGAAACACCTGCGCGCCAGTGGCAAAGCCAGCGCGGGAACGTCCAGCCAAGGCTTTCGTTAGCGCCTCGGAAACAGGATAATGCCGGTGCCGCCCGTGCGGCACACCCTAACAACGACACAACGGGAGATCACCATGATTCAAGCATTCGCCCTGACCATGACCCTGCTGGCTGCATTCTGGCTGGGGGCCCCGGCACAGGCTGTCGCCGGGCAAAAACCGGAAGCGGCACCCAAACCCCTGACTGTGAAAGTCAAGATTCTGCGTGTGCCGGTCAAGGAAGGCGTGAGCTTTGATGATGCGGTGGAGTCCCTGAAATTGCGGGCCAATAACCGCAATTTCAAATTTGTTGGTCATGCGCCCCTGTCCCAGGAAGTCGAGGCCACTACCGGCAAACCCACCCTGCGCACGGAAATCTTCAGCTTCTGCGATGCCGTGACGGCCCGGGAATTTCTGGATGTCAGCATTGAATTTGCGGCATTCCTGCCGTGTCGGATCGCCATTCTGGAAGACCAGGATCATAAAATCTGGGTCGTGTCCATGATGCTGGACATGAGTCTGCTCAAGCGGCCCAAAGGTGCGGCTCCCGTGCCGGAAAAGCTCAAAAAGCGGGCTGAAGAAGTCATCGACATCATGAACGACATGATCAAGGCTGCTTCCAGCGGTGATTTGTAAATGCCGCTTCCCAAAATCTGCCCGACAGGTTTTGGGGGCCGGGGGGCTGCGTGTGCCGCCGGGAAAATTCGCCTACACTGGGTTGGACTGACGTAGCCTTATTGCCCTGCATGAGACACCCTACCATGACTGCAACCGACCCCTGCCTGTTGCTGCAAGTGCGCCATCATGCGCCTGAAGATTTGCGCCTGTTCATCGTCCCGACCCAGAATCTGCGCTACGAGTGGGCCGAAGCCTTGCGGGCGCGCTTTCAGGTGGTGGCGACTCCGGACGCTGCCGATTATCTGGTCGTGATGGGTGGAGATGGTTCCATGCTCCATGCCATCCACGAGTACCACGAAGCGCAGCGTGTCTTTTTTGGCCTCAATGCCGGCACCCTGGGCTTTCTGATGAATCATGTCGTGGCCGCCCAGACGCTGGAAATGCTGTTTCAGGACATTGTGGTGGAGCAGCTGTGGATGCTGGAAGCCGAAGTGGTCACAACCGGAGGCCAGACCAGCAGGGTCCACGGTTTCAACGATATCTGGGTGGAACGTGACAGCGGCCAGACCCTGAAGATGATCGTCACCCTGGACGGCGTGCGCCAGCCGGCCCTGTTTGTCGGCGATGGCCTGTTGTTTTCCACCCCGCAAGGCTCTACTGGCTACAATCGGGCGCTGCACGGCAAGGTGATTCTGCCGGGCGTGCCAGTGCTACAGATGACGCCCATTGCCTGTGTCGTTGATAAAATCGTCCTGAGTTCCTTGTTGTTATGCAATCAGTCCAGCGTAACGGTGGAGTTCCATGAACCCCTCAAGCGGCCTTGTCGGTTGCTGTACGACGGCAAGGCCTTCAGTCAGGGCAGCGTGCGCCAGTTCACGGTGCGCAAAAGCCAGCGGCAGGTGCGTATCGGCTTTACGGAAGCGCACACCTTCCGCAGTCGGGTGACGGCCTGGCAATTGCAGTACTAAAACATGCACCTTGCCCCTGCCACCCTGCTGGCACTGGTCGAGCAGTTACGGGAACGTGACTGGGCATTGAGCCAGGACGCGCTGCCGTCGGCCTGGGTAGCCGATTGGGTCGCCGAGATTCAGAGCCTTGTCGCTGCCGGGCAGTTTTCCCGGCCTGGTATCGGCCACGGACGCCACGAAGCCGTGACCCAGGATCTGCGGGGCGATCTGATCCTGCCGCTGCGTGCCGACCAGCCCCCCCCGGCGGCGGCCCGGTATTTTCAGGTGCTGGCTGAACTCCGGAACAGCATCAATCAGCGGCTGTTTTGGGAATTATCGGGTATCGAGGCGCATTACTCGCTGTACCTGCCCGGTGCCGGCTACCGCAAGCATCTGGACTGCCTGACCCAGCATCACGCACGCGGCTTGTCCTGCCTGCTGTATCTGAACCCAAACTGGCAACCGGCGGACGGTGGTTTACTGCGTTTATACCACCCGGAAGGCTATCACGAGATAGCGCCTACTGCCGGAAACTGGCTGATTTTCCGCAGTGATCGCATCTATCATGAAGTCCTGCCTGCACAGGCCCCACGTCTGAGCCTGGCCGCCTGGCTGCACCGGCCCCGACCTCGGCTGGGCCTGGATTAGCCGGTTATTCCTCAGGCGCGGCCACCACGGTCAGAATGCGGCTGGCGTTGATTCCGGTCGCCTGGTCATTGGCATCCAGCAGTTCCAGCTTCAGCACGTGGGCACCGGCTTTGAGCTTACCCAGCGGGTGACTACTCTTGGCCGTATCCAGATGGGTCAGCACTTTGCCATCCAGCACCAGCCGCAGGCGCAGCGGGGTTGGTGGCGCCACGACATTGTAATCCAGAAATAAAGTCTGATTGTCCAGCAAGGTTACGGCCTCCTTGGGACCCACGATGACAATTTTGGTGGCCTGAGTCACCGCCGTGGTCGGTTCCGCTCGGCCCGGTGTAGCTGCCGCCGGTAGCGGAGCCTGACCCGAAGGCTGGCAAGCCCCCAGCAATACCAGACAACTGAGGCCTGCTAGTAACTTTCTCATAAAATCTCCCCCCTGTATTTATAAAATGGACGCCCCTGAAGCGGGGCCAAAGATGACAGGTCCCATAACCCAGTGCGCCTGAAACCGAGGCCGACCTTCCCTGAAGGTTAACTGATTCCAGTTGTTTTGCAATGTGCAATTGGGCCGCTGTGTCCGCGCTGGGCTAGTGCTGAATGAGGTGCTATAACGGCGGCTTTGGTCGGCAGCATTGTTTCATGAGCGTCAAACCCGATAGCTGGATCCGCCAGATGGCGCAACAGGGCATGATCACCCCGTTTGCCCCGGAGCAGGTGCGTAGCCTGGAAGGCCAGAAGATTATTTCCTATGGCACGTCCAGCTACGGTTACGATGTGCGTTGCGCCGATGAATTCAAAATTTTTACCAATATCAACAGCACGATCGTTGATCCAAAAAATTTTGATGCCCGTAATTTCGTGGATTTTCGCGGCCCGGTGTGCATCATCCCGCCCAACTCCTTTGCCTTGGCACATACCGTGGAATATTTCCGCATTCCACGGGATACCTTGGTCATTTGTCTTGGAAAATCCACTTATGCGCGTTGCGGCATCATCGTGAATGTGACACCGTTGGAGCCGGAATGGGAAGGCCATGTGACCCTGGAGTTTTCCAATACCACCCCGCTACCCGCAAAAATTTATGCCTATGAGGGTGTGGCCCAGATGATCTTTCTGGGTGCATCGGAAAGTTGTGAGGTTTCCTATCAGGACCGGGGGGGCAAATATCAGGGCCAGCGTGGGGTCACTTTACCCCGGCCTTAGCCGGGTTAAGCCCAGACTGCGCCATAGGATGCTATGATAGCGGGATGCACGCCAAACCTCTGCCCCATATCCGCTGTCCCCTGTGCCCGATCCGCAGTTTTGCCCTGTACGGCGGGCTGACCGAGGAGCAACTGGTCTGGAGCGAGCGCTACCGCAGCGCCCAGTACCAGTTGACCGCCAAAAATTATCTGTTTCGCCAAGGCACCTTGCCGGGTGAGGTGTTCACCTTGTTCAGCGGCTGGGTCATGTTGCACCGGGTGTTGAGCGGCGGGCGACGCCAGGTCATTGCCATCAAGCTGCCGGGCGATTTGCTGGGCACCCAGCCGGACATGTTTGCCCCGATGCTGGTTTCGGCCCAGGCCCTGAGCAGTGTGACGGTTTGCGCCTTCAAACGCCGGGAGTTTCAGGACATGGTGCAACAGCAGCCTGCCCTGCAGGAGCGTCTGCTCTATTTTGCCCGTCAGGAGCTGGCTCAATGCGAATCCCGGCTCACAGCCCTGGGCCGCAAGGATGCCCTGGGCCGGGTGGCCTCCTTCCTGCTCGATATCCATGCGCGGATCCAGCGCTACGGCCCGATACGCGATGGCCAGGGCATCAACTTCCCGCTCACCCAGGAAATTATCGGCGATGCCCTGGGCCTGACCCTGGTGCATGTCAACCGCACCTTGCGCCGCCTGCGGGAACTGGGCCTGGTTGAAATCAATGCGCACCGGCTGGTGATTCATAATATCCAGCAGTTGACCGAGCTGGCGGAATCCCCGAACTAAAGAGGTCCTCATGCGTTCTGCTGCTGCTGCTCTTGACTGCCTGCAAGCGGGCAATCAGCGTTTTGTCGCTGACGTGCGCAATCAGGACGCGCTGCCGACCCCGGCCCGGCGCCGGGTGCTGGCCGCTGGTCAGGAGCCCTTTGCGATCATCCTGGGCTGCTCTGACTCGCGGGTGCCGGCCGAACTGGTCTTTGATCAGGGGCTGGGTGACTTGTTCGTGATTCGGGTGGCGGGCAATATTGTGGCGCCCTCGCAGGTTGGGAGCGTGGAATTTGCTGCAGAACGTTTTGGGACCCGCCTGGTCGTCGTCCTGGGTCATTCCCGCTGTGGCGCCGTGATGGCCACGCTGGAAGAGTTACGCCGCCCGACTGAAACCCGTTCCCGCAATCTGCGTTCAATCGTGGATCGCATCCGGCCCTCGGTGGAAGGCTTGCTGGCCACCGAACTGCGTACCGACCCGGATGCCCTGATCCGGCAGGCGGTGCGCGCCAACATCCGCAACTCGGTGGATCATTTGCGCCACGGTTCCCAGTTGATTGAACACATGACGCAGCATGAAGGCTTGCAGGTTGTCGGCGCTGAATACTGTCTGGAAACCGGCATCGTGAGTTTTCTATCCGATGACTGACCCTGGCGTCTGGTGGTCCTGGCTGGCACAACAGCATCTGCCCCTGACCGTGGGGACGCTGGCGCTGCTGCTGACGGTGTGGCTGGCCTACCGGCTGCCGGCCGCCCGCAAAACGGCCTGGGGTAGCCTGGGGCTGGCGGGCAGTAGTTATCTTCTGCTGCTGGCACTCCCCGTTACTGCGGGCAATGCGCTGACCCTGCTGCGTCTGGGTGAGGTTCTGCTGGCGCTGTTGCTGGGACTGGCCCTGATCCGCCTGCTGACTCTGGGCCTGTTCCGGCTCCTGTTGCCCCGCATCTACTGCACCCTGCCCAAGATCGCCGAGGATATTTTCCTGATCGTGGTTTCGCTGGGCTGGCTGTTCATCGAACTGCGCCACGTAGGCCTGGACCCCGGCAGCCTGATTGCCACTTCAGCCGTAATCACGGCAGTGCTGGCCTTCGCCCTGCAGGATACCCTGGGCAACATCCTGGGCGGGATTGCCTTGCAGCTGGATCATTCCTTTGCCATCGGCGACTGGATCGAGCTGGAGCGTATCAATGGCCGGGTCGTGGAGATTCATTGGCGCTACACTGCCGTGGAAACCCGCGACTGGGAAACGGTGATCATCCCCAACAGCCTGCTTATGAAAAATCGTTTCAAGGTACTGGGCCGGCGTCAGGGCTCCAGCCTGCCCCGCTGGCGGCGCACCATTCATTTTCACGTGGATTACAGCCATGCGCCGGGGCGGGTCATTGCGCTGACGGAAACCGCCCTGCGCGAGGCCCAACTGCCTCAGCTTGCGACTCAACCCGCACCCCACGCCCTGCTGATGGAGCTGCGCGGCAGCTATGGTCGTTATGCCCTGCGCTACTGGCTGCTGGATTTTGCCGTTGATGACCCGACCGATTCTCAGGTGCGGGTTTGCCTTTATACTGCCCTGCAACGGGCCGGCATCAGCCCGGCCATTGAACAACAGGTCATCGAGTGGCGCCCTGAACCCGGTGCCCTGACTCAGGCCGCTTTATATCAGGACCCCATGAAACGTCTGCTGGCCATCCAACATATCGAACTGTTTCAGGAACTGACTCCGGAAGAGCAGGAAAGTCTGGCGCAGCGCCTGGTCTATGCGCCTTTCATGCCGGGCGAAACCATCACCCGACAGGGCGCCATTGCCAACTGGCTGTACATCATCACCAGTGGCGAGGCCGAAGTATTTCTGGAAACCGGACTACAGCGCACCAAGGTCAATACCCTGACTGCCGGAGATTTTTTTGGCGAGATGGCGTTGCTGACCGGCGCCCCGCGCTCGGCTACCGTCGTGGCCAGTTCCCCGATGGAATGCTTCCGGCTCGACAAGGAAGGCTTTGAAGGCATACTCCGTGCCCGGCCCGGTCTGGCTGAAGTCTTGTCCATCACCCTGACCCAGCGGCGTCAGGCCCTGCGTGATGTTCAAGCCAGCTTCACGTCCAGCACCCAGACCGCGCGCCCTGGCAATCTCAGCCCTTCACGCGAACTACTCGCCCATATTCAGCGCTTTTTTGGCCTACACTCCTCCTGATGTCGCAGCATTGGCTCGGCATCAGGTTCTGTAGCCCGGAAGTCCGCCATGCGCCAAACACCTCCTTATGCCATCCTGGCCATTGCGCTCAACGCGCTGATCCTGGCCATCCTGCTGATCTGGAACGTTCAGCTGCGTTATGTCGATTTTCAGGCCAACCAACAGCGTCTGAGCGAAGCGGCAGGTCTGATCGCGGCCAATCAAGTCACTCGGCTGATTGGTGAGTTGCGTCATAAGCTGGAGATTTTTGTCAGCCAGCAGCACGCCCTGATTGCCAGCGCGGCGCGCAGCGACCCGGGCGCAGAAGATATCCTGCGCACGGTCGCGGTAGAATACTTCAAGGATTATCTGGCCATGACCATTACGGATGCGGCAGGCGAGATCGTCCTGCCGCATTTTTCCCCGCCCGTGGGTGAGCAATGTCAGCAGGATCTGCGCGGCTTTGTCAAAAACCCTCACCTGCCGCACATCTTCGTGCATCCCGACCCGGAGGGTTACCATTTTGATCTGATGCAGGTCTGGCAAGACAAGCCTGAGCAGAAGTCCGGCGTGTTCTTTGTCAGCATCAAACTGGACACGCTGGCGGCCCTGCTGCGCGATACCCAATTTCCGGGCCAGCGCATCCTGCTGGTCAAACGTGGCACCCGGCTCCTGGAAATTGACGCGCTGGGGAGTCGCCTGCAACATCCCGAAACCGATTATTACCTGAGTGCCGATCTCCCAATTGCCTATACCCAGCCGATTGTCGGCACCCTCTGGGATTTGATCGTGATCGCCGACCCGTTGCCCAGCGAGCATTATCTGACCCAACTTTGGTACGATGCGGGCTATGCCCTTGCATTGGTCGTCATCCTGACCCTCATTGCGCTGGGGATTGCTTTCTACCTGCGTCGGCAGCTGGCCCTGGCGCAGGCACAACTGCTGCATAGCGACAAACTGGCTGCACTGGGGCAGATGGTGGCCGGTATTGCCCATGAAATGAACACCCCTCTGGCCTATGTGCGCAGCAATCTGGAAATCTGGCTGACAGCCTTGCGCAACGGTGCCCAGGCCCCCTGCTGGCAAGACCCGGAACACTGGAATGAGCAGAAGGCGCTGGCCGAAGACTGCCTGAGCGGGGTTGACCGCGTAGCCGCCATTGTCCATACCTTGCGCGATTTCAGCCGGATAGATCGGGCCGAGCAGATTGCCTATGATCTACACGAGGGACTGGAAGTCACGCTGCGCATTGCCACGCCCCTGCTGCGCAGCCTGAATGTGGTCAAACACTATGCCAGTCAGCTCCCCCCGGTGCCCTGTGACCCGGCCCAGATCCATCAGGTTCTGCTCAACTTGATCACCAATGCGATCCAGGCCATGCAGGGCCGAGGCGATCTGATTCTGGCCACCGGTTACACCAGTCAGGAAGTCTGGGTCAGCATCACGGATACGGGCCCTGGGATTGCACCCCGACATCTGCGCCGTCTGGGGGAGCCGTTCTTCACCACCAAGCCCCAGGGCGAAGGCCTGGGATTGGGTCTGACCATCAGTTATTCCATTGTCAAACAGCATCGTGGCCGACTTGAAGTCCATTCCAGAGTGGGTCATGGCACCCGGTTCACCCTCTGGTTGCCCCGGCAGTAATGTTGCATCAGAAACTGTCTACCGCTGAGCAGACCCTGCCCAGTCAGAGGCGCTCCCCGTCAGGCGCCCGTTCACCTTCCGCACCCCAGGCGGCGTGTACCTTCGTAATGGGGCTGGACTATGGCCTGGTCATCCGCAGGAGGAGACCCTGGGCGCGTACATTGCCAAAGGAACCAAACGATTGAAAAAAACAAGCGCATATAATAGACTCGGAGCCGCCTGGGCCGGAACAGGTGGGCGAGTCGCAGTGGCTCGGGAAACCGGCCCCGAATACGATACAAAAGATAGGTAGGCAGTCATGAGCAATCGCTTCCTGAGGTGGGCTGAAACCTGGATTGAGGAAAATATTCCTCCCGGCGCCAACCACGACCTTGAGAGCCACGCGGCGCGGGCAGAACGACTGACGACGCAGCTGTTCGCCGCAGCGGCCGCAGCGAACTTCGCAACATCCGAGACTGAGGAGGAGCGGGGACGGGTTGTGCCCCAGGTGCTGGCTGCGGTCATGGACAGTACCGATTTCGACATTGGCGCCTACGTGCTCAAATCGCAGCTGGCGCAGGAAAATGAAGACGGCGACTGATCGCCGGATGAACGGCTGGTTTGCTGTTGATTGCCGCTCTGGTTGCCTTGCGCAATCCCGTCTGCCGGGCTGGCTTGGCAGATGTGGCGCAAATCGTGCCCGGTAGTAGCTGAAATATCGTGTCGAGGGGTGACTGCCGGCGTGTGAACGCGCTCAGTTCATCATGAGGGCGATGGTGCTTACGCTGCGCGACAACAATCTCTAAAGCTGACCGCTACGCTTGATGGTGAGGTACAGATTAATCAGGGCGACTGGAAGCTGGTCAGGGGTGATATCCAGCAGGTGAACGCCTGGTTGGCGCAGGGCGTCATGGGCTTGCTGGCGTGCTTGCAGGTACAGCTGGGCGGCGCTTAAGGTCAGAGCGGCAGGAAAGTCGCGCACCGGCTGGGCATTCAGATGATCCAGCGCCGTTTCGCGCAGGCTGGCAAAGACAACCAGGTGCCGTTGGCGCAGCAGCTTGATGCTGGGGGCCAGCTCACTGACATCCTCATCCTGTACATTGGAAATGAATAATACCAGGGCACGCTTGCGCTGATGTTGCAAGACCGCCTGGGCAGCCTGTAGGTAATCTGCTGCCTGCAGGGTCGGTTCCAGGTCGTAGGTTTGTTGTAGCAGGTGGCGCAGCGCCATCTGGCCTTTGGTCGGGCTGAAGTGGCGCTCACTGCCGCTGAAGCAGCGCAGGCCCACCGCATCCCCTTGACGTAAGGCTACATGAGCCAGCAGGAACATCGCGTTCAGGGCATGGTCGAAGTGGCTGAGTTCGGCCTCGCGGACCCGCATCCGCCGCCCGCAATCCAGGACAAACAGAATCTGCTGATCACGTTCATCCTGATATTCCTTGGCAATAAAGCGCCTGAGCCGGGCCGATGCACCCCAGTCTATCTGGCGCAAACTATCCCCGGGACGGTAATCGCGCAGTTGGTGAAACTCGGTGCCTTCGCCCCGGCGCCGCTTGAGCCAGACTCCGATATGGCTCAGGTGATGATCGGTGGCCAGCAAGGCGTAATGGGCCACGGCGGCAAAATTGGGGTAAATGCGCACCGCCTGTGGCGTGCCCAGGTGGCAGCGCCGTTGCCACAGACCCCAGACGCTGTCCAGGCGCAGCTCGGTCTGGCCAAACGCGGCATCACCCCGGTGTAGCGGGCGCAGCTGGTACTGTTGTTCCACCCAGCCCTGAGCAGGCAGATGGCTGGTCTGTGGCTGGCCGGAGAGTTCGGCCTGGCGGGGGTAATGGTCAAAGATTTCGACGCGCCAGGTATGTTGCGAGTGGTTATGCAGCCGCAGGCGCACGGTTTGCCAGATGCCCAGGGCCCAGCTTTCCGGTGCGCTGCGCTCCACTTGCAAGGCAGGCAGGCGGCGCAGGCTCACAGCATCATAGCCGGCAGCCAGCGCCAGGCCAACTCCGGCCCAGATGCCCAGCGGCAGCAGTTCCGGCAGCCAGAGGCTGGCCAGCGCGACGCCTGCCCAGCCCAGACTCAGGTGGATCAGGCGGCGGGCCGGACGCAGGTTCACAGGCGCGGCGCAGCCACCTGCTGCGTCAGCTCGGTCAGCACGCGATCCACGGCAACGCCTTCCATTTCCAGTTCGGCATTCAGACTGATCCGATGGCGCAGTACCGGCAGGATCATCTGCTTGATATCATCAGGGGTGACGAAATCCCGGCCCTGCAACAGGGCGTGGGCGCGTGCCACCCGGAT
Organism: uncultured Gammaproteobacteria bacterium; assembly: GCA_964398665.1. Lineage (GTDB taxonomy): Bacteria > Pseudomonadota > Gammaproteobacteria > CAYNNN01 > CAYNNN01 > CAYNNN01. The sequence goes on from CAYNNN010000024.1 coordinate 21,440, forward strand.
CAGGGCAATGCCGCCGCGTGGCCCGGCGCCGTGGCGTATGCCCTTCCAGTCTCGGGTTGCGCGGGCGATATTGACGGCATACTGGATCACCCGTGTATCCACGGTCAGCTGCGCGGTTGTCTGTTGCAGGGCCAGTAAGGCGTCCGGGGTAGCGACCGGCTGCACCTGTTCCACAGCCAGGTCGTCACCGGTGCGGCCCTGTGTCACGGCTTGCGCCACGGCGTATTCTTCATGGGCATCAGGGTAATCAATCAGTACCTTGAGCAGGAAGCGATCCAGCTGGGCTTCGGGCAGGGGATAAGTGCCTTCCTGCTCCAGCGGATTCTGGGTGGCCAGGGTCATGAACGGTGGCTTGAGGGTGAAGGCTTTACCTTCGATGGTCACCTGTCGTTCCTGCATCACCTCCAGCAGGGCGGCCTGTGTCTTGGCCGGGGCACGGTTGATTTCGTCCGCCAGGAGCAGGTTGGTGAAGATGGGGCCGCGCCGGATTTTGAAGCTTTCCGTCTTGGGGTCAAACAGGGCATGGCCGGTAATGTCGCTGGGCATCAGATCGGGTGTGAACTGAATCCGGGCAAACTGGCCGCTGATGGCTTTGGCCAGGGCTTTGACCAACAAGGTTTTCCCCAGACCCGGCACGCCTTCGACCAGTACATGCCCGGAAGCCAGCAGGGCCGCCAGGGTTTGTTCCACTACGGCCTGTTGGCCGACCACGGCCTTGCCGATTTCCCGGCGCAATTGCAGGGCCAGTTGGCCTGCCTGGATCAAATCCAGTGTCAAGGGAGCAATATCCGTCATGGTGCGTCTCGATGGTTCAAAGCAGATGGATCAGTTGTCGAATATCTTCAACCTGCTGGATAAAACCCAGGCGCTGCGGTAATGCCGGCGCATGCAGGGCGCGTTCCAGCCGAGGCTGGGGCCAGTGGGTCAGGGTGGCCAGGTAGTCCAGTTGTGCGGACGAATCCTGATTCAGCCAGCCTGGATGCTTGCGCTGCAACCGTTGGCGCAGGGTGTGGCGCTGGCTATCCAGCAGGGTCTGGGCGGCTTGATGGCGCCACAGCCACTGACCGCTGGCCTGAATATGTTCCAGCAGGCTGCGCCGGGCCAGGTCGGGCCGGGTCAACGGTGGTCCGAAACGCTGTGCCTGATGCAACAGCCATAAGCACAGGCTGACGGCAATGGCCAGCAACGGCAGCGGGGCCTGTTGGGCCAGATGCCACCACCAGGGTGGAAGGTCTGGCTGATATTGCAGCCACAACCGGGGCGCCTGTTGGGCCAGATGCCACCAGTAGGCGGCATGATTCTGCCGACCCAGCTGCTGGTTTTTCAGCCAGTCCAGATCGCTGAAAACAATGACTTGTCCCTGACCCCACGGACGTTGCAGGCCATGCGTGCCGCTGCCACCCTGTACCGGCCAGGTGCTGCTGGAAGTGGGCGTCACGGCAGCCGTGGATCCCGCATCATTCCCTGTCCCCTGGGCAGCTGTTGCAGCCGGGGGAGCAGGTCCGGCATCATGCAGCACGCGCAGGGGATCAAAATCAACCTTGAATGGTTTCGAACCATGCCCGATCCGCACTGTTTCCAGATTCAGACACGAGGTTTGCAACTGGCGGCGACACTGATCCGGCTCCAGGGCCTGGGTATGAATCTGAAGTTCGGTCAGGAGCAGGTCGGTGGCTGCCGGGGCAGCATCAAAGCGCTGGGGGGCGAAGACCAGGGTGCCACCTCGGGATACCCAATCAAGCAGCCTGTCCCGCTGGAGCACGCTCAGGCTAGTGCTGGGCGTGCTCAGCAAGACCCAATCCGGGCCATCCTCCAGTTGGGAAAGTAATTCCTCCAGTGTGCGCACGCTTTCGGCCGTACGGCCCAGGTGCCGGGTCAGGCGCTCGACGGCCAGCAAGGGATTCTGGCGTGCAGCCTTATGGGTGTAACCGGTAAAAACCTGCTGCTCGACCAGCTCATGGGTCAGGAGGAAGCCCCAGAGCATCAGGCCCGCCAACAGGCTCAGGCCCAGGCCCAACAGGAGCCAGAAGCCGATGCCCTGCTTCAGGAAGCGAAATGTTGCGGCCATTGTTGACAGAGTTGTTGCACCTGCGGGGTGGCAGGCAGGCGGTGTGCATAGGCAGCCAGGAGCCAGGATTGGGTCAGCTCGGTGAAAAATTGGCCGACGGGGGGGGGCTGATGTTGCATGACCTGATGCAGGCAATCCGCTTCGGTGGCGCTGTCTGCCAGCAGAACTGCCCGTTGCACCAGCACCGCCAGTGCCCCGCGGTACAACAGGCTCAAAGCGGCTTCAGCCGCCCCGCCTTGCCAGAGTTGCCAGGCGGCGGCAGGAATGTCGGCGGGGAGCTGTTCCGGGCGGATGTCCAGACCCATCAACTGAGTCGGTGGGGCAGGTCGGCGGGGTGCCAGGCTTTGCCAGTCCAGCCACCGGATCCAGGGTTTCAGATACAGGCCCAGGGCTACCAGTGCGACCCCCAGCATGCCCCACAATACCCATTCCATCGCCGCCGCCAGCATGCGGCCCAGGTTGTCCCAAAGCAGCGGGGGGGTATTGGCCCGGCTTTGAACTGCCCGGTTCTTGGGTGCAAGCCAGTCCCAGCGCCGCTCGCTACGACAGGCGACAAACTCGGGGGCGGCCAACACCTCGGTCAGTGCCTGCTCGACTGCATGCGGGGAGGCCGGGCGGGGCTGGCACTCGGCTTCTGGTGCCAGCACCCGTGCCTCCAGCGCGACTGCCGGGCGGGGCTGGATTGCCAGGCTCAGGCCCAGCCCGGCCAACAGCAGGAACTGGCCCAGACGGACGGCCATCCGGCGGAAAGCCAGTTCCAGATCCCAGCCTTCCAGATGGGTGCGTCGGTTCAGATATAGGCTAAATCCGGCGGCCACGTAAAACGGCTCCATCAGGGTCATACCCAGGTACGTTGGGATCAGGTATACGTAATCGGCGGTTGTCTCCGTCTCTTCAGTGAAAAAATCTTCAAAATCCAGCGCGACATTCTCGGGCAGCAGCCACAACAGCAGCACCAGCAACGCCAGCACCAGCAAGGCTTCCAGGTGTACCGCCAGCAGGGTCAGCCAGGTTGCCGTGCCGTCGCCGTTGTTGTGCAACAGGCGCCACCGTGCCCGGTAAGCCTGGCCCCGCACCCCCTCCAGCACCCGCAGGGGCAGGTCATAGCTGCGCGTCAGGCTAAACCGGCCCAGGGTCAGACCCCACAGCAGCCCTGATTGCCACCACAGGCCCGGCAGCAGACGCAGACTTTGACGCAGACTCAGACGTTCACCAAACACACCCCGGCCCAGTACCAGGAGCAGCGCGCGGTCATACGCCGGTTTGGCCCACCAGAACAGCAGGAGAATTACCCACGGCGGGGCCAGGAGTGCCAACAGTGCCAGCCAGGGCAGGGTGATGGCCACCCATAACCGCAGCAATTCCGGGTAATGACGCTGGGCCAGCAGGCAGCCCACATCCAGGGCCTCCCAGGGGGCGCGTGGACGAATGGCCAGATTCAATTGCTGAATGTCCAAGCTCTAGCCCCGTCCGGCGCAGCAGAAATAAGCCCCGACCAGCAGCCAGAAGCCACTGCCCACGCCCAGTTTCAGGGTAGCGGAGAGATGGTTGCTGGCCGACCAGAAAGCTTCCACGAAAGCGGCTGTCAATAACAGGCCGATAACGCCATAGAGCATGGGCAGCAGCTGCTGCATGGTCAGGCGCAGGGCCTCGCTGCGGGGCCAACGTCCCGGTGCCAGCACGGCGAACCCCAGGCGCAAACCGATGGCCCCGGCAAACACGAGGCCGGTGAGTTCAAAGGCACCGTGGCCGATGACAAACGGCCAGAAAGTTTCGCCAAACCCTGCCTGGGTCAGGTGTCCGGCAATGGTTCCCAGATATAGTCCATTAAAAAATAAATAAAAAATTGCTCCAAGGCCAAAGACGACCCCGCCTGCCAGCATCTGAAACGCAATGCTGATGTTATGCCTGATGTAAAAGCCAAACATCAGGAAATTGCTTTCGGAGTCCCGCGCCGGGCCTAGGGCATCGCTGGCAGGATCATACATGGCCTCGACTTCTGCGACAGTTTCGGCATCCACCACGCTGTAGACCAGCTCCGGGTACTGGTTCAACAGTAGCAGCATCACGCCAAAGGTACCATAAAACAGCAGGCTGGCCCATAACACGGCCTGCCACTCACGGCGGACGCAGCGCGGCAGATCCTGCAACAGGTAACGTGCCGGGTTGAACCGTCCACTGGGCTGCACGCCGTATAGATACTGATGTCCGGCCAGCACGCGCTGATTCAGGTTGTCAATCAGGCGCGGACTGTAGCAACGGTCACGGGCCAGGCTGAGTTGCTGGCATAATTGCCGATACAGGCGCGGAAATTCTTCCGGTGGACGCAGGTTGGGCTTGCCAGCACGCAGGCCGCCCAGCCAGGCATCGAAGGCCTGCCACTGCGCGGCATAGCGATGTTCAAATTGCTGTTGTTTCACCGTTCCCCTGCCAGATGGCGCGCTTGTCCCAGGAGTTGTTCCACTCCGGCAGGTGTAGCGCTGCCGCCCAGTTGCGGCAGCAGTGCGGCCAGTTCCTGCAGGCGTGCGGGGGTCAGGCGTGGGCTGCGCTCGGCAAATTCCAGCAGGGCGCGTTGTTCGTCCAGACGTAATGCCACGACGGGGGGGTGCGGTGGTACTGCGGGCAATGGCAACGGCTTGGCTGCCGTTGACCGATAGACGACCAGGGTGCCGGCGGCCAGGTCACCCAAGCGCTTGAAGTCGCGTCGGTAGAGAATGCAGACGATACCCAGGCCGTAAAAGGCCGGGAGGAAATCTGCCGCCCGCAGCAGATTCCGTACCACAGAGGCCGATAGCTGGACCGGTGTGCCATCATCGTGGACCACAATCAGGCCAAACAGACGCTTGCCCGGTGTGGCTCCCTGTGCATACTGTTCAAACAGCACCGGATAAAACCATTCCAGCAAAAATGCACTGATGAAAAATAGCCCCAGGCCCAATTCCTGCAAGCTGGTGACCAGACCAATGCCCAGTGCCAGCCACACTGCAATCCGGATGCTGAAATCCACTACCCAGGCCAGGGCGCGTACCAGTGCCCCCGCAGGACGCAGAGTCAGCACCACGCCCTCGGGCGCCTCCAGGTTCAGCGTATTATCGAGTAGATTCAGAGTGAAGCCGCCATGAAAGCCGGGATGAACAAGCTGGCCAGCACGGCCAGCAGCATCAGGCCAAACATTACCACAACCAGAATCCCGATGAACTTCCAGAAGGCTTTCTGGCGGTTCAGCGCTTCTTCCAGATCGGCCACTTCTTCACTACCCAGGAGCCGCCCGATCGCCGAGGCATACTGCCACAAGTACAGGGCTGGGAAGAAGTAGACGAGCGCCATAAGCAGATAGACCACCCCCATTGCCATCAGGCCGATCGTGGCAGCACCGTCACCCCCCTCACTACCCGACATCATGAGTCCGGCCGCCATCACACTCAAGGCGCCAAACAACATCAGCGCGATGCTCAGAAAACCGATGACCGAGAACAGGCGTACCCAGGGCTTGGTCTGGCGCAAGCTGGCCAGCATTTCCTCACTGACACCGCCTCCGCGCCGTGTACCACCTGTTGCAGCCTTCGGGGCCGAATAGGGATTGTCATAACTCATGGGTGATTCCTGTTGTGCAAAGCCAGAGCATAACCCAAACATTCAGAGGGGAACAGAGGTGGGGCGCCTGCACCAGGCGCATGTTGCGGGTGTTGAGCCACAACCGGGGTCGGATGCCGTGTTATACTGGACGCAATCTTTCGCGCACCTGACCGGCATGACTACTTCCGAACGCTATGATATTCTGGTTGAAGTTGAAAGCAACTACATTGAGGAGCAATCCGATCCCGATGAAGGTCGCTATGTATTCAGCTACACCATCACCATCTCCAATCAGGGCGCTTTGGCGGCCAAACTGCTGACACGGCACTGGATCATTACTGATGCCAACCAGAAAGTCCAGGAAGTGCGTGGGGAGGGGGTTGTCGGGCAGCAGCCCTTTCTGCGCCCCGGTGAAGCCTTCCGCTATACCAGCGGTTGCCTGCTGGAAACGCCGGTAGGCAGCATGCGCGGCAGTTATCAGATGGTTGCCGAAGATGGAACCGATTTTTCTGCCCAGATTCCGATGTTTACCCTCTCCATGCCCAGGGTGCTGCACTAGCCTGGGCAGACATGGCCACCTACGCCATTGGGGATGTTCAGGGCTGTTTCACCCAGTTTCAGGGTCTGCTGACCCAGTTGCGCTTTGACCCACGCCGGGATCAGCTGTGGCTGGTCGGGGATCTGGTCAATCGTGGCCCGGATTCGCTGGCGATGTTGCGTTGGGCACAGGCTCACGATGCCTGCATCCGGGTCGTGCTGGGCAATCACGACCTGCACCTGCTGGCGGTAGCAGGCGGTATTCTGAAGCATCGTGAAGATGTATCGCTGGATGCGGTATTGCAGGCGCCCGATCGGGAGACCCTGCTGACCTGGCTGCGCCACCGACCCCTGCTGCACCACGACCCGGCGCTGGCCATCGGCATGATTCATGCGGGATTACCGCCGCAATGGGATTTTGCCCAGGCCCAGGCGTGCGCGGCAGAACTGGAGGCAGTCCTGCGCGGTCCGGATTACCCGGCATTTTTCACCCAGCTTTATGGCAATCAGCCGGATTGCTGGACACCCGAACTGACGGGTTGGGACAGATTGCGCTTCATCACCAATTGCTTCACTCGTCTGCGCTATTGCACCGCCGATGGTCGGCTGGTGCTCAAACCCAAAGGTGCACCGGGTACCCAGCCGCCGGGGGCCTACCCGTGGTTCACCCTGACCCAGCGGCGCAGCCGGGCCGGGCCATTGTTGGTTTTCGGGCACTGGTCAACGCTGGGGTTTTATGCCGGGGACAATGTCTATGCGCTGGATACCGGCTGTCTGTGGGGCGGGCGGCTGACCGCCCTGTGTCTGGAAACCCGCAGTGTTACGCATTACCCCTGCCCACAAACCCGCCTGCCTCATGGTGACAGCCAGTCTTCCGGCTGAATATTCCCCAGACAGGTTGCGGGATAGATTCCCGGCATTCGGCTAAGCTTGAACTTCAGCCTCAGGAGTGAAATCCATGCACCAGACCCAATTGCTCGACACCGAACGCGCCGCCCGTCTGGCCGGCGTGACCCGGCACGAAATCCAGAATCATATCGCTACTGGTGCCTTACCCGTACAGGACGACAAAATCGACGTGCTGGATCTGGCCAAACTGTACCCGGAAGTGGGGCGCCGCCGCACCACGATGGTAGAAGTGGCGGCTCAGATTCGGGAAGATGCCTTTGCCAAGGCGATGCGGCGTGACGAGAGTCCCAATATCGATCAGCTCCAGGCAGAGCTGCGCCAGGCGCGCCAGGAGATCAGCTTCTTTCGGGCCGAGCTGGGCCGCTGCAAGACGTTGATCAGCGACCTGGAGCGCCTCCTGGGCGACTATCAGCAGCAGGCCGGCGACAAACAGCGCGTGGAGGCGATGATTCGCTGGCTGCGTCAACAGGCCAAATTCCTACAGCGGCTGGTTTAAGGCCAGCGGGTCACTGTGCAGACGCTGAGCGAGGCGGGACTTGGGCCGGAAGAAAAATTCCCCGCAGTCGTGCCCGGCAAAGCGCAGCGGGCCATATTCCGGATATTGCTCAAAGCCCCGTGCTGCGGCCAGATCTGCAACCCGGCCTGCCACCACCTGGTATAGCTGCTGGCCAGACAGCACGCCCTGATTTTCCCGCAAGGCCACCAGGAACGCCTTGGCAAAAACCGAGTTATTGTCACCGCCACTATCCAGCACCGGTTTCAGGCCGCCAGAGGTCAACACCGTGCGTGAACGCGCCTGCAACAGCGTGGTTACCCAGCGGCTGTGCTGGTCCTGACTCATCGTACTGCTGGGCAGGAACATTGAGGAGCGGGTCATCGTGCCGGAATAGCAGGAATCGGCCACCACCAGCACATGTTTGCTGGCCAGGGTGCCCAGAATGTCGGTGATTTGCTTGTTGGAAATCCAGTTGGCTCGCGTCTGTGGGTCAGCATCCACTGGCAGCCAGTAGCCCTGTTCACCCTGTTCTTCCAGGGTGCCATGCCCGGCGTAGTACACCAGCAGACTGTCCTGTTCACCCAATTTTTCCCGCAACGCATTCAGCGCCACCAGAATTTGTGCCCGGTCGGCGTCCAGCAGCACCTGGGTTTCAAACTGGTAACGCTCCTTCAGCACTTGCGCCAGGGCACGGGCATCGTTGGCTGGGGTCTCCAGAGCGGGCAATTTCTGGTAACGGGTGTTGCCGATGATCAGGGCGTGGTACTGCCCAAAGGTCTGGTCAGGCAAAGCCTCTAGCGCCAGCGGTACCGGGGCTGCCTGCCGGGTGCGGACTGCGGGCGTGCTGCTGGCCTTCACGAGTGTGAAATCCAGCACCGCCCGATTACCGTTGGCATCCACCACCGCCAGGCTGACCGGGGTTTGCGCACCTTGCAGGGGAACAGGCACCTGAAACACACCGTTGGTTGCCACGGTCACGGGTTGCTGATTGACGCTGAAGGCAACCAGCCCGGCGGGTGCCTTGATCCGGCCATTGACCATACGGGTGGGTTCGGCATTATTGACCTGAGCCACCGGCAAGCTGGTCGCATTCCGGGTGGATAACAGCAAGGGGTCGGCGACTTCGATGCTGGGACCCAGTGCCGCCAGTTGCAGCGGCTGGGCGCGGGGCTGCTTGACCTGCGCTTCCAGTTGCGCCAATTCCTGGCGTTGCAGGCGCACTTCGGCTTCACGGGTGCTGAGCTGTTGTTCCAGTTGCCTGACCCGTGTTTGGGCAGCGGTATTTTGCCGGGCTTCCACCCGCTGCTCCTCCAGCTCCAGACGGGTGACGGTCATTTCCCGTTCCTTGGTTGTCAGGTTGGCCTGCTTGGTTTGCAACTCGCGTTGCAGTTCACTCAGTTTGGCCCGCAGTTGCTGGTTTTCACCCCGACTGTCACGCAGTGACTCGTCGGCCCGCAGGGCCAGCGTCATTTTTTCCTGCTGTAACTGCTGGACCCGCTGTTCGGCCTGACGGGACTGAGCCTGGAGTTGGGCCAGTTCCTGCTCGCGCAGCCGCAATTGGGCTTCCCGTGTTTGCAGGGTCTGGGTCTGCTGAGCCAGCTTTTCCCGGTCTGCCGGGCTGGCACTGGGGGCTGCCGCCCGCTGTTGCTGGGCAGATAGTGCTTGCCGCGCTGCCTCCAGCTCGCGGCGCTGTTGCTGGGTTTGCCGGGCTTGCTGTTGCAACTGGTTCTGGCGCTGATCCAGCGCCTGTCGGGTACGCTCCAGCTCGGCATTCAAGGCCGCCGTCGTCTGCTGCTGGCTGCTGAGTTCTGCTTTCAGGGCCGTGACAGTGGCCGCACTGCTCTGACTGATGGCCGAGACATAATCCAAAGCATCCTCACCAATGCCGGAAGCCTTGCGATACCAGTTCAGGGCGATGGTCCGGTCCTGCGGCACGCCCAGGCCACGTTCGTAGAGAAAACCCAGATTCATTTGCGCCCGACCATAACCGGCATTGGCCGCTTTGGCATACCAGCGGGCCGCTTCGGCATAATCAGGGGCCGTACCTAAGCCTTTTTCGTAAATCTCGCCTACATACGTCTGTGCTTCCAGGTCATTTTCCTGGGCACGCGGCAACCAGATCTGCAGGGCGGTCTGGTAATTGGCCCGGTCAAAGGCAACATATTCGCCCCCGCGCACTTCACAGTCCGCCGCTGTGGTGCGGATGGGGCGCCGGGCGCTAAGATAGGTGGCCGCGCTGCCCAAACGGCGCACCTGTCCTGGCAACAGGCAGTCCACCACCACCAGCTTGTCCACGTTCAGACCTGCACCGCCGGTTTCCCGGGCGATGTCGCGCTCGCTTAGGGTTGCCGTACAGCCTGCAAGCCAGGCACTGGCGCACAAGATACCCAATTGCCGATTCATGAGCCGTTCCTCAAACGCTGTGGATGGACGTGATCATAAGCCCAAACCCCGGGCTTGCAAATGCCGATGGGCACTGAAAGCGGCGGCTCTGGCGCAGGTTTTGGCGGGGCTGCCACAGACTTCACACCCTGTGGGCTGGCTCCGGTACCACGACCCGTGCTGGCCAGCAGCGGGGCATGACTCCACACGGCTGGCATGGGGGGTGCGACCCCGGCCACGTAATGTTGGCGGTCCGATCCGGCCGCTTCAGCGGGGGAGGGGATCCGGGTAATGCGCCAGGACGCCCAGCATGAGTTTGGGGTTGGCCAGCACCCATTCCACCAGGCGTGGTTCGAAATGACTGCCCTTGGCTTTGGCCAGATGCTCAAATACTTGCCGCATATTCCAGGGTTCCTTGTAAGCCCGGCGTGAAGCCAGGGCATCAAAGACATCGGCGATGGCACAGATGCGGGCGTAGATATGGATGGCTTCGCCCTTGAGTCGATTGGGATAACCGCTGCCATCCCAGCGTTCATGATGTTGGGCCGCGATCAGGCTGGCCACTTGCAGGATTTCACGGGGTGAGCGGCGTAGCAATTCTGCGCCGGCCTGGGCGTGGGTCTGCATGATGGCCCATTCTTCGGCGTCCAGAGGCCCCGGTTTGTGGAGAATATGGTCGCTGATGACAATCTTGCCAAAATCATGCAGTGGCGCTGCAACATGCAGCACGGTGGCCTCGTGCTCGCTCAGGCCGATACCCAGGGCAATCAGGCGGCAGTACTCGCCAACCCGACGCACATGCTGCCCGGTTTCCCGCGAGCGGCTTTCCACGGCCTCGCCCAGCATGTAGACCATATCCCGCTGGGTGGCCTCGATATCTTCCCGCAGGAGCGTGTTTTCATAGGCAATGGCGATATTGCGCATGAACATTTCGATCAGGTTCACGTCATCCTTGTCCAGCGGGCGCGGGCCAGTGAGCAGGATGACCTCATTGCGCTGGGCCCGGGCCCGTAAAAAACCCACATAGATGGCGCCCCGCGCAATTGAACGCTGACGCTGGATGCTTTCGGTGACATGGGCGGTGAGGTCAGGTTCCAGGACCTCCATCGGGTTCTGGCCGACCAGGGTTTCAAAGCGTCCGGTAGCGGCCACAATGGTCAACTTGTCCAGTGAGCCTTCCACGGCAATGCAGTCACAGCCGATGTACAGCGAGCTTTGATCCAGATACAGCAGCCCGGTCAGTTGTTCCAGCGTGGCCTGAATGAAGCGCCCGATGTGCTGGATGCGGGCAATTTCTCCGGAAGCCTGCACAATGTGCAGCAGGCCGTGCCGGTTGGTTTCCAGCGCCATCATGTCCCGATAGGCCCGCAGGCCCGTATACAGGGTGCTATAGAGTTTTTGTGCGGTCAGATCGGTCTTTTCCTTGTAATCATTGATGTCATAATCGCGGATTACCTTGATTTCCGGGGCCTGGCCCGGTTGGCCGGTGCGCAGGATGATCCGGACATGCTTGTTATGCAATTCCTGACGCATCCAGCGTACCAGATCCAGTCCGGCGTGTTCATGCTCCATGACCACATCCACCAGGGCCAGCGCCACATCTGGTTCCAGGCGCAGCAGTTCTCGGGCCTGGTTGGCGGTATAAGCATGGAGAAAGCATAGCTCACGCCCATCAAACTCGAAGTTGCGCAAGGCAATCAGGGTAACTTCATGGATGCCGGGATCATCGTCTACAATCAGCACTTTCCAGCAGGGGCGCCGGGGTGGCCGCCGGGTGTCTTCCGGTGCGAAGCAGAAGTCATCGTCATGGGGTTGGGGAAACATGCGGGCTGCCCTGACCAAGAGGAAGTTTGAGTTTGAAAATGACACCGGCGCCCAGAGCGCTTTTGACACTGATTGTGCCTTTGAGGGTGCCTGTCACCAGATTGTAGACGATATGTAAACCCAGACCGCTGCCCCCGGCGCCCCGGCGAGTGGTGAAAAACGGCTCGAAAATCCGGCTCAGATGGGAAGGGGGAATTCCTTTTCCATCATCACGATATTCTAGGTATAACGCGCTATCGTCCCGCCAGGACTTGATCCGGATATGGCCAGTCTGACCCGGCTCAAAGGCGTGCGTCAGGGAATTCATGATGAAATTGCTCAGGATCTGGTACAGGGCGCCAGGATTGGTATAAAGCGTACCGGTGGCTTCACATTCATTCTTGATGGTCAAGACAGTCTTTTTCAGCCGGGGATGCAGTGAGGTAATGATTTCCCCGACATATTCATGCAGATTGATTGCACGCCAGTCTTCACTGCTTTGATCCACGGCCACGAGCTTGAAACTGCTGATCAGGCTGCTGGCGCGGCGTAAGTTATTCAGGAGCAAGGAACAACTTTGTTCAATACACTGCATGTAGCTGAGCAATTCCGAGCGCTTGACACTGCCTGCGTTCAGCGCTGCCCGTAGCTGGGTAGTTTCCACCTGCATGCTGCTGGCCGAGGTGACACTGACCCCGAGCGGGGTATTGATCTCGTGGGCCATGCCGGCGACCAGATTACCCAAGGAAGCCATTTTTTCCGCCTGGACCAATTGCTCCTGGGTGGTTTTGAGTTCGGTAATCGTGCGTTGCAGAGCCTGATTGGCGTGCTCCAGATCCTCGGTGCGTTGAGCAACCCGTTGTTCCAGCGTGTTGTTGAGCGCGTATAGATGGTGTTCGATGCGCAGGGTGTTGCGGATGACAAAAATGGAAATCAACAGTCCCAGGCCAATGGTGGCAATACCCAGGGTCAGCATGGCGTTCAGGGCCTGATGGTAGCTGCTGCGGGCCGCATCCAGGGCCTGTTCGGTGGATTTATTCTCGATGGCAATGAGCTCCGTATAAATGGCCATCAATTTTTCCTGTTCCTGCACCTGCTGATCCAGGGCTACCCGGTAAGCCGGGTCGAATTCGTTGTTTTCGATATGTTCGATAATCTTGAAGTGCAGGGCTGCAATGACACCGGCCTGTTTTTGCAGCCGCACAATGGCATCCCGTTCCTGCGTGGATAACTCCATGGCGCGCAATTCTTCGACAGTTGCGATGAATTCGCTGGCCAGATCACCCATACGGCTCCGCAAGGTGCCCGCCAGAAAGGGATCTTTGGCGATCAGCATGTGGAAGATGGTCACCGCCCGCTCACGGGCAATGTGGCGTAACGTGTTGATACGGGCAACTTTCGCGCTATATTGCCTGACGACGGCTTCCATACCTTGCTGGTTGCTGTGGATCTGGCGCCAACCAAACAGCGCCGTCAGCAGCAGCAAGCCCAGCATCAGCGCAAAGCCCAGGATAATGACGAGCTGCGAAGGTATTTTCATCCCTTGAGCATAGCCCAGCCCCTGGCCTTTGCAACCAGGGGCCGGGCCGGGTGTCGCTCAGGGGCGACCGTCGTCCACTTCGACCTTTTCCACCAGCAGGTCATTGTGGCTCACGCCCAGCCACAAGACATAGGCGCTGGCTACATAGACCGAAGAGTAGGTGCCGATGATCAGCCCCAGGATCAGGCACAGGGCAAAGTTGTGCACTACCGGTCCGCCCCAGACGAACAGCGCCAGCAAGACCATGAGGGTCGTAACCCCGGTCATCAAGGTCCGCGAGAGGGTTTCGTTCAGGGAGATGTTCATCACCACATACACGGTTTCCTTGCGCAAACGACGGTTGAGCAGGTTTTCCCGGATCCGGTCGAAGACCACGATGGTATCGTTCAGCGAGTAGCCGATGACGGCCAGGACGGCCGCCAGCACCGTCAGGTCAAATTCCCACTGAAATACCGAGAACAGACCCACGACGATCACCACGTCATGCAGCAAAGCCAGCACCGATCCCAGTGCAAACCGCCACTCAAAGCGCCAGGCCACATAGATCAGGATGGCAATCAGGGCATACAGCACGGCCAGCCCGCCTTCTTCGGCCAGTTCATCCCCGACCTGGGCACCGACAAACTCTGCCCGGCGCAGGTTGGGGGCATTATTGGCGTCCACGGTCAGGGCGCGCAAAATCTGGTTGGTCAGGGCGGCATCGTCGGTGCCGCTCAGTTTGACCCCCAGGCGCACCTGCACTTCATTGGCGGCACCCATGTGCTGGACCACAGCTTGCCCCAGACCGGCATTGCCAATGGCCTGGCGTAGTGGCTCCACCTCCACGGGCCGGGGATAAATCACCTCCAGCAGAGTGCCGCCGCTAAAATCCAGCCCGACATTCAGCCCCCGCGTACTCAGGGCACCGAGGGCCAGCAGCACCAGAAACAGCGACACAAAAAAGGCCGGACGACTCTGGCCCATGAAATCAATCTTGGTTTTGGTCTTGAAAAATTCCACTGCCTGGACTCCTAAATGGACAGCTTGCTGATGCGTCGCTGGCCGTAAAGCCAGGCAAACACGGCTCGGGTGCCCGTGATCGCGGTGAACATCGAAGTCAGAATCCCCAGCACCAAGGTGACCGCAAAACCTTTTACCGGGCCGCTGCCAAAGGAAAACAGCAAGGCGGCGGCAATCACGGTGGTGATATTGGCATCAAAGATGGCGCTATAGGCTTTATCATAGCCGGCGTCAATGCTGGCATGCGGCGTGTTGCCATTACGGATTTCTTCACGGATACGTTCAAAAATCAATACATTGGCATCAACTGCCATCCCAATGCCCAACACAATGCCGGCGATGCCGGGCAGGGTCAGGGTCGCCTGGAACAGCGATAAGAGTGCAACGACCAATACCAGGTTCAGAACCAGGGCAGCATTGGCAATCCAGCCAGACATGCGGTAATACACGGCCATGAAAATCAGCACCATGATCATGCCAGCAATGGCGGACTGGGTGCCCAGCCGGATATTTTCCTGACCCAGGCTGGGGCCGACCGTACGCTCCTCGACGATGCGCATCGGGGCGGCCAAGGCACCGGCCCGCAGCAGCAAGGCCAGGGTATGGGCCTCGTCGCTGCTGTCCAGACCCGTGATCTGGAAACGCTTGCTGAACTGGCTGCGGATCACGGCGGTGTTGATCACTTCCTCGACCTTGCGCGGGGTCTTGACCAACTGGCCATCCTGCATCTTCTCTTCGTCACGGGTTTCAATGAATACCACGGACATGGGCTTGCCGATGTTCTCCCGGGTGGTGTCGTTCATGCGTTTGGCGCCGACGCCATCCAGGCTGATGAATACCGCCGGGGTGCCGCTTTGCTGGTCTATCCCGGAAGCGGCATCAGTAATTTGATCCCCAGTGACGATGACCTGACGCTTGAGCAAGGCCGGGTTGCCTTTACGATCCCGGTAGAGGCGAGCAGTCGGCGGCACCTTGCCGGCCAAGGCCCCGGCAAGGTCATGTTCCGTATCCACCATGCGAAATTCCAGGGTTGCCGTGGCCCCCAGGATTTCTTTGGCGCGCGTGGTATCCTGTACTCCCGGCAATTCCACGACGATGCGGCCTTCGCCCTGTTGCTGAATCAGCGGTTCGGCCACGCCGAGTTCGTTGACCCGGTTGCGCAGGGTGGTCAGGTTTTGTTGCAGGGCAAATTTCTTGACGTTTTTCTGTTCTGCTTCGGTCAGTTGCAGATGCAGCACGGTTTCAGCACCGGCGCTTTGCTGGGTGGCATTCAGACCGGCGT
>CAYNNN010000025.1:0-35318 GCA_964398665.1 uncultured Gammaproteobacteria bacterium
GCATAGGCTTTCTGGGCCTCGTCGGCACCGCGAAACCCGATCCGGAGGTTGATGCCTTCCCGGCTCACAGTGCTGTAACGCAGCTTGGCGTCGCGCAGGCTGGCCCGTAATTCACCGGCATAACGCTCCAGGGCCTGCTCCAGGGCGCCCACCATGTCCACTTCCAGGAGAAAATGGACCCCACCGCGTAAATCAAGCCCCAGATACATGGGCTTGGCGCCGATGGCCTGAAGCCAGCCGGGGGTTTTTGAGGCCAGGTTCAGGGCTACGACATAATCGCTCCCCACTGTCTCCCGGACCAGGCCAGCTGCCTTGAGCTGGGCTTCCGGGTCGGCAAAGCGCAGCAACAATACGCCGCCGGGCTGGGTTTCCTGCCCCAGGGGCGTGAGTTTGGCCTGCTCCAGGGCGGCCAGGATTTTGGCGGTCAGTTCGGCAGTGAGGGTATTCCCCCGCAGCCCGGAAATCTGTACGGCTTCGTCTTCACCATACAGGTTGGGCAGGGCATAAAGCAGCCCCAGACAGGTGATGATGCCGACCAGCCAGTATTTCCAGACAGGATACTGTGTCATTATTTCTTCAGCTCCAGAGTACCCTTGGGCAGGATGGCCGACACGGCCTGACGCTGAAGCTGAACCTCCAGCCCGGCGGCGACTTCCAGACGGACGAAATTATCATCCAGGGCACTGATCCGCCCGGCCAGGCCACCACTGGTGATGACCTCGTCGCCCTTGGCCAGGGAGTCAATCATTTGTTTCAGTTCCTTCATCTTTTTTTGCTGAGGCCGAATCAGGATGAAGTAGAAGATGACCAGCAGCAGGATCGGGAACAATAAACCTTCCCAGCCTGCGCCGGGTTGCGCAGCTGGGGCGGCCTGTGCCCAGGCAGTCGTGAATAGTGCCATAATTGATTATTGCCTTTTGGTAAACGTAAACCCGGGCGTTGATTCCCAGCGCCCATTCGGGGCGGCATTATGCCATATCTGCACCGATGCGCTGCTGGGCGGCAAAGCGGGCACAGAAGTCCGTCCAGTTGTCTTCGACCAGGGCCTGCCGGATCTGTTGCATCAGCTGCTGGTAATAATGCAGGTTATGCCAGGTATTCAGGCGGGCACCCAAAATCTCCCGGCACTTGTCCAGATGGTGCAGATAGGCCCGACTATAGTGCTGGCAGGTGTAGCAAGTGCAGTCGGGGGCTATTGGGCGCGGGTCATTTTTGTAACGGGCATTGCGTAGGCGGAGAGCGCCATAGGTGGTGTACAGATGGCCATTGCGGGCATTACGGGTCGGCAGCACGCAATCAAACAGGTCGATGCCGCAATTGACGGCAGTGACCAAATCCTGCGGAGTGCCCACGCCCATCAGATAACGCGGGCGGGTATCGGGTAGCCGGGGGGTAATTTCGGCCAAAATGGCTTCGCGGGCCTCGCGTTCCTCGCCTACAGCCAAACCACCCAGGGCATAACCATCAAAGCCGATGGCCAGCAGGCCTTCCAGCGACTGCTGCCGCAACTGCGGGTAAATGCCGCCCTGCACGATGCCGAACAATGCGGAAGGATGTTCTCCATGGGCCTGCCTGCCGCGCGCGGCCCAGCGCAAGGAGAGCTCCAGCGACTGCTGGGCGCGTGCCGGGGTGGCGGGGTATTCGGTACATTCATCAAAACTCATGATGATGTCCGAATCAAGGGTATGTTGAATGCGGATTGCGGTTTCCGGGTCCAGAAACACCTTGCGTCCATCTACCGGGGAACGGAAGGCAACCCCGGCCTCACTGACCTTACGCAGGCTGTCCAGGCTGAACACCTGAAAGCCACCCGAATCGGTCAGGATGGGGCCGTCCCAGTGCATGAACCGATGCAGCCCGCCGAAAGTCTCAATCACCTCCAAGCCGGGGCGCAACCACAAATGAAAGGTATTGCCCAGAATGATCTGCGCGCCCAGGTTGCGTAACTCCTCAGGTGCCATGGCCTTGACGCTGCCATAGGTGCCCACGGGCATGAAAGCGGGGGTTTCCACCACGCCCCGGCGCAAATGCAGCCGGCCCCGGCGGGCCTTGCCCCGTACTGCAAGGCGCTCAAATTGCATATACTGTATTCACAATCATAACGGGGGAGTTGCAGTCATGTCTGCGTGGGTAACGTGTGCAGGGTGTGAGTTCTGGGCCGCGCTGGCATTGCTGGTCGGCATGGTGGGCCTGGTCTACGGAATCGCTTGCCGATTCTGTCGGGAAACGCCGCAGTGCAAGGCCTGCGGCAACGAGCATTGTACCCTGGCGTCAGGGACACCGGTCATTGAGCCGCCGGCCTTGGATTCCGGGCAAAGCCGTTAGCCGGAGCGGGCGGAGTCAGGCGGGCCGATCCGGGCGGTGGTCAGCCACCACCCGCGCGGACGATTCAAGCCGCAGCCAGCGCCTTGATGGCCGCGTTGATCCGGCTTTTGTAACGTGCGCCGGTGTTGGCATGGATGTAACCCTGCCGGGACATCCGATCAATCAGCGGCACGGCGATCCGGAACGCCGTTTCTGCGGCGGTCTTGTCCTGCGCCAGCAGGGCACGGCGGACATTGCGAATGGAGGTGCGCAACATGCTGCGCCGGGCATTGTTGCGCAGGCGATGTTCTTCCGCCGTCCGGGCACGCTTGATGGATTGCTTCTTCAACGCGGGTGGGCGGTACTTTCTGGCAGCCAAGGTTCTTCCCTCAGGTAAAAATCGGGCATTCTTGAGCCTCTGACGGGGCTTGTCAAGTAGCCCGTGCAGGCGTCAGGGGGTTTCGGTCGGCGGTGCCAGCGCGGGCAGCTCGCATTCCATGAACAACTGGCTGGCGGGTTTGACACTGGTGCCGGTGTGGACACAGGTCTGATTCCGGCCTTGATCCTTGGCGACATACAGCGCAGCATCGGCCAGCGAAATCAGGCGGTCAAACTTGGCATGCGGGCTGGCCTTGCTGCAACTGATGCCGACACTGACGGTGACCGGGACGCCCTCGGGGTAGAGTTGCTGGATGGCGATCCGGCACTGGTCAGCCTCGCGGGCCACATCCACGCCGCATTTGTGACTGGCCAGGACCAAAAATTCCTCGCCACCAAAGCGCACCACCAGGTGCTGTGGTTCCGGGAACGTCTGCATCAGAATCTTGCCGACAGCCTGTAGAACCCGGTCGCCGGTCAGATGGCCGTAGTAATCGTTGACTTGCTTGAAATGGTCGATATCAATGAAAAAAACGCTGATGGGCTGGTATTCCGCCTTGAGATATTCCTCGCCGTGATCCAGCAAAAACCGGCGGTTGAACGTGCCCGTGAGCGCATCAATGACCGAGAATCGCCGTAATTGTTCCGTTTGCTGCCGCAGGGCATGGAACTGGTGCTTGATGAGCAGCAGGGTGCGGATGCGGGCGATCAGGACTTCCTCGACGAACGGTTTGGTGATGAAATCATTGGCCCCGGCCTGGTAAATCTTGCTCTGATGTTTGGGGTCATCGCCGACCGTGACCACCAGCACTGGCAATTCGTGGGTCGCCAGATTCAGGCGGTTACGGATGGCATGGAGCAAGTCGCCCCCTGTCAACTGGTCGGCCAGGTAAAAATCAGTGAAGACCAAATCGAAGGTATCCAGCGGATTTTTATGCTGCTGGAGTAATTCCAGCGCTGCTTCGGCAGTTTTGACCCAGGTGACTTCCAGACCGTGCTGTTCCAGAATGTTGCGGGTGATGATGGCGGCAGTGGCGCTATCTTCCACATACAGGATGCGTCCGTGCATCCCGGCATGATAAACCAGGTAGGCCCGGATGAAATCAGCCAGGTCCTGATAGCCGAATTTTTTATTGAAATAACGAGTGATTCCGGAGGTAAACCCCTCGCGCAGCAGACGTGCATCCGCATCGCCCGAGACCAGAATCACGGGCGTGAACCGGTAACGTTTGCGGTTGCGGACCTGACGGCAGAGTTCCAGGCCGTCCACGCCTTCGGGGAGCATCAACGCGGTGCTGATCAGATCGAATTGGTGCAGATCCACCAGCGTCAGGGCCTCCCGGACGCTACAACAGGTAAAAATCTTGGCGTCACTCAGCTCGGCGCGGATGATGCGGGCTATCAGGGCACGGGACAACCCGGAGCCATCAACGATAAGAATTTTTTGCGGTGCAACCATAGCCGTGGTACCAGGATGAACTGCATCAACCTTAGATGAGAGTAGGAGTATTGTCCAGCCACTGGCTGGCCTGTCCGGGCAGGGTGGCGAGGGCATTCCTTGTGCAAGTTCTGACCAGCGCTTAGAATGCCCGCCTTTGACGTGGTGAGGTGATACTGGTGGACTATGGCCAGCGCTTTGGGGTGATCGTCGTCGGAGGCGGACACGCAGGCACCGAGGCTGCCTTGGCGGCTGCCCGGCTGGGCGTGGAAACCCTGCTTCTGACGCACAATCTGGAGACTCTGGGCCAGATGAGCTGCAATCCGGCCATTGGCGGGATTGGCAAAGGCCATCTGGTCAAGGAAATAGATGCGTTGGGCGGGCTGATGGCCCAGGCAGCCGATCAGGCCGGGATTCAGTTTCGCATCCTCAATGCCAGCAAGGGACCAGCCGTGCGCGCCACGCGCGCCCAGGCTGACCGGCAGTTGTACCGTCAGACGGTGCGGGCGGCACTGGATGCCCAGCCCAGTCTCCAGTTGTTTCAACAGGCAGTGAGTGATCTCATTGTGCAGGGCGATCGGGTCATGGGTGTGGTGACCCAGATGGGGCTGCGCTTTTACGCCGATGCCGTGGTATTGACCGCCGGAACCTTTTTGGCAGGCAAAATCCATGTCGGGCTGAGCCAGTATGCAGGGGGGCGGGCGGGTGATCCCCCCGCTGACCACCTGGCAGCCCGGCTGCGCGAATTGCCCCTGCGTGTTGGACGGCTCAAGACCGGTACGCCCCCGCGCCTGGATGGCAATACCATCGCCTGGAACGCGCTGGCCCTGCAACCGGGGGATACCCCGGTGCCGGTATTTTCCTTTCTGGGTCAGGCTAGTCAGCATCCGGCGCAACTGCCCTGCTACATTACCCACACCAATGCCCGTACCCATGCCATCATTCAGGCTGGGCTGGATCGCTCGCCCTTGTATACCGGTGTGATTGAAGGCACCGGCCCGCGCTATTGTCCCTCGATAGAAGACAAGGTGATGCGTTTTGCCCAACGTGAAGCGCACCAGATTTTCCTGGAGCCTGAGGGTCTGCATACCCGCGAAATTTATCCCAACGGCATTTCCACCAGCCTGCCTTTTGATGTCCAGCTGGCGCTGGTACAGAGTATCGCCGGCCTGGAACAGGCCCGGATCATCCGGCCTGGCTATGCCATCGAATATGACTTTTTTGACCCTCGGGACTTGCAGCCGACCCTGGAGACCAAGGCGTTGCAGAACCTGTTCTTTGCCGGCCAGATCAACGGCACTACCGGTTACGAGGAAGCCGCAGCCCAGGGCCTGATCGCCGGATTGAATGCGGCCCGGCGCGCTCAGGGTCAGGCAGGCTGGTATCCGCGCCGCGACCAGGCCTATCTGGGGGTGCTGATCGATGATCTGATTACGCAGGGCGCTCCGGAGCCTTATCGGATGTTCACCAGCCGGGCCGAGTACCGCCTGCGCCTGCGCGAGGACAACGCCGATTTGCGGCTAACCCCCGTGGGACGCGAATTGGGATTGGTGGATGACCAGCGCTGGCAGGCATTCACGCGCAAGCAGGAAGCGCTGGCCACAGAAACAGTGCGCTGTCAACAAGCCCGCCTGCGTCCGGGGACACCCGCAGCGGCCCGCTATGCTGCGCAGTTTCAGACCCCGTTGAGCCATGAGGCCACAGTCGCAGAGCTGCTGCGTCGGCCAGAAGTCAGTTATGCTGGTCTGGCTGCTGTTCTGGACTGGCCTGACCCTGCGGTGCCGGAGGTGGCCGAGCAGTTGGAAATTCAGGCCCGCTATGCCGGTTATATCGAACGTCAGGATGATGAAATCGCGCGCACCCAGCGCTACGAACAGCTTGGGTTACCCCTGGATCTTGCCTACCAGGACATCAGCGGATTGTCCAACGAGGTGCGTGAGAAGCTGGCGCAGATCCGGCCCCCGACCCTGGGCGCGGCTGGCCGGATTCCAGGCGTGACGCCGGCGGCGATTAGCCTGCTGCTGGTGCATCTGAAAAAACTGCGCAAGGCAGATATCATGCCCCGGACCGATGCCGCCTGAGGCCGAACTGGCCCCGATACTGGCCGCAGGTCTGACCGCCCTGGGCCTGGCGGCGCCGCCGGCCGGGGTAAGCGCCCTGTTGCGTTATGTGGACTTGCTGGTGCGCT
The DNA here is from genome assembly GCA_964398665.1 of uncultured Gammaproteobacteria bacterium. Lineage (GTDB taxonomy): Bacteria > Pseudomonadota > Gammaproteobacteria > CAYNNN01 > CAYNNN01 > CAYNNN01. The sequence goes on from CAYNNN010000025.1 coordinate 6,309, forward strand.
GGAATGCGGCCTATAACCTGACCGCCGTGCGCGAGCCGCAGGCCATGCTGGTACGCCATGTGCTGGATAGCCTGAGCCTGGCGCCCTGGGTATCGGGGCCACGCCTGCTGGATGTGGGGAGTGGGGCGGGTCTGCCCGGTATTCCGCTGGCCTTGCTGTATCCTGAAATGCAGGTCACCTTGCTGGATAGCAATGGCAAGAAGACCCGATTTTTGCGCCAGGCGGTCATTGAATTGCCTTTGGCGCAGGTGAATGTGGTACAGATGCGGGCGGAGCAATACCGGCCGCCACAGCCATTTACCACGGTGACCGCCCGGGCGGTGGGCGAATTGGCCCAGCTTTGGGCCTGGATGCAGCCTTTGTGTGTGCCTGGTGGACGCATCCTGTTGATGAAGGGCGCTCATCCCGGTGCCGAGCTGGCGCGGTTGCCCGCTGGTGTGCAGGCGCAGGTCATGCCGCTGACCGTGCCGGGTTTATCCGAAGCGCGGCATTTGGTTTGGTTGACATCCTGAGAATTATGGGCAGAATCATTGCGATCGTGAATCAGAAGGGTGGGGTTGGCAAGACGACCACCTGCGTTAATCTGGCTGCCGCTCTGGCAACGCTCAGGCAGCAGGTGCTGCTGGTGGATCTGGACCCGCAGGGTAATGCCACCACTGGCAGCGGTCTGGACAAACACCAGTTGGCCCGCAGTGCCTGCGATGTCCTGCTGGCCGGCATGCCCATTACGGAAGCCATTACCCCAACGCCCAAAGCCGGTTATGCAGTATTACCCGCCAATGGCGACCTGACCGCCGCCGAGGTTGGTCTGACCCAGGGCAAACACCGGGGCCATCGCTTGCACCAGGCGCTGGCTCAGGTGCGCGCCCAATACGACTTCATCCTGATCGACTGCCCGCCCTCGCTCAACATGCTCACGGTCAATGCGCTGGTGGCAGCTCAAGGTGTCCTGATTCCCCTGCAATGTGAATATTATGCGCTGGAGGGACTGTCAGCCCTGGTTCATACCATAGATAAAATCCGCCAGGGGCCTAACCCGCATCTGGTGATCGAGGGTATCTTGCGGACCATGTTCGATGCCCGGAATAATCTGGCCAACGATGTTTCGGCTCAGCTCATGACTCATTTTGCCGATGTGGTCTATCGCAGCGTGATTCCGCGTAACGTACGGCTGGCCGAAGCGCCCAGCCATGGTGTGCCCATTCAGCAATACGATGCGCATTCGCGCGGGGCGATTGCCTATCTGGCCCTGGCGAGCGAAATCGTGGGCCGAGGTCAGAAGCAGGCAGCGATGACGGCAACCGTGCAGGGAGTAATCCATGAGCAGCGCTGAACGTCCTGGCAAGCGTGGCCTGGGCCGCGGTCTGGACAGCCTGCTGGGCATCGTCAATCGCCCGGCCCCCGTCCTGCCGGAACCCGAACACCTGGCTGCACCCCCGGAAGCGGTGCCGGAACCAGGGTTGCAGCAATTGCTCCTGGACAGCATCCGGCCCAATCGCTACCAACCCCGGCGTGCCTTCATTCCGGAAAGCCTGCAGGAGCTGGCTGATTCCATCCGGGCGCAGGGCGTCATGCAGCCCATCGTGGTGCGTTCCGCCGGGCCGGGCCGCTATGAACTCATCGCCGGGGAACGCCGTTGGCGGGCCGCCCGGCTCGCCGGGTTGCGGGTGATTCCAGCCTGGGTGCGCGAGGTGGATGACCGTGCGGCGCTGGTGCTGGCCTTGGTGGAAAACGTCCAGCGTGAAGACCTGAATCCGCTCGATCAGGCCCTGGCCCTGCAGCGGTTGGGTGAGGAATTTGAACTTACGCATCAGGAAATTGCCGAGGTGGTCGGCAAAGCACGGGTGACGGTGACCAATTTGCTGCGCTTGCTGGAACTGACACCGGAAGTAAAGCGTTATCTGGAACATGGCGAATTGGAAATGGGCCATGCCCGGGCCTTGTTGAGCCTGGCTGGTCCGCAGCAGAGCGCACTGGCCCGGGAAGCGGTGGAAAAAGGCTGGTCGGTACGGCAACTGGAATCCGGTGTGCGGCAGGTGCAACAGGCCAAAGCCCGTCCGGTCACCGTAGGGGGTGAGCGCGAACCCGATCCGGATGTGATGCAATTGCAACAAAGCCTGAGTGAGCGCCTGGGTGCGGCGGTCAGAATTACGGGCAATTCACAGGGTAATGGTAAAATTATCATTAGTTATAATAGCCTGGATGAACTCGACGGCATTCTGGCCCACTTGCGCTAAATGCGTTTGACCCGCCTATTGAAACTCTTTATACTCCGGCGCGGTTGTTTATGGCCGGGCTGATGTGGCGGCGCCTGCAGGCGCAACTGGCTGTGACGCTGTTGCTGGCTGTCGGATTTGCCTATCAGGTGTCCTGGCTGGCGGCTGGAGCGGCCCTGTATGGGGGCCTCATCGCCGGGGTCAACGGCCTGCTTTTTGCTTGGCGTATTGCGCAAGCGCGGCGTCGAGTGGCTCAAAGTGCCCAGGAAGACGCCTTGGTGCTGATGCTGAGTCTGTTTGAGCGGTTGATCTGGGTGGTGGCCAGCCTGAGTCTGGGCCTGGGGCCGCTGGGTTTGCCGCCGGAAGGTGTGGTGGCGGCATTCATTGCTGCCCAGTTGGTGTTATTGACGATACAAGTAAAGTGACTAGGCTATAGAGGCACGCATGGCTTCCGGACAACCCGTTTCTGCTGACCCCGTCGGGTACATCCAGCATCACCTCCATAATCTTTGTGTGGGGGATTGCACGGGCTTTTGGGCCTTGAATCTGGATACCCTGTTTTTTAGCTGGCTGACCGCCGGGCTGATGATGGGCGCAAGCTGGTGGTTGGGCCGGCGCCTGACGGCAGATACTCCAGGCGGGTTCCAGAATCTGGTCGAATCCGTAATCGAGTTTGTGGATGCTCAGGTCAGGGATATCTTCCCGGGGCATAACCCGTTGATCGGGCCGCTGGCCCTGACGGTGTTTGTATGGATCTTCCTGATGAACGCCATGGATCTGGTGCCAGTGGATCTGCTGCCCCTGGCTGCTTCGATGGCGGGCCTTGAGTATCTCAAGGTTGTGCCCACCACGGACCTGGCCACGACCTTTGGCCTCAGCCTGTCGGTATTCGTGCTGATTGTATATTACAACATCAAGATCAAGGGGCCACTGGGCTACCTCAAGATGTTCCTGTTTCACCCCTTTGGCAAATGGCTGATCCCTTTCAATATTGCCATGACGGCCATTGAGGAGGTTGCCAAGCCGGTCAGTATGGCCTTGCGACTGTTTGGCAACATGTTCGCCGGTGAGTTGCTGTTTTTGCTGATCGCCCTGCTCTCGTTCTCATGGGTGGCATCGATCGGTCAGGTGGCGCTGGGCTCCTTGTGGGCGATCTTCCATATCCTGGTCATTACCCTGCAAGCCTTCATCTTCATGATGCTGACCATCGTGTATTTGGGTATGGCGCATGTCAAGGACGATGACCATCACTAGGCAGCACCCGACACCTTTTACCATTTTGCCTTTATTTTGTTGAGGAGTTGATTCAATGAGTCCAGAAGTGATTGCAAGCATCTATACCACGACGGCGATTGCCGTGGGGATCATCCTGGCGGCAGCAGCCCTGGGTTCGGCCCTGGGGTGGGGGATCATCTGTTCCAAATATATTGAGGGCATTGCCCGCCAGCCGGAGCTGCGTGCCCAGTTGATGGGGCAGATGCTGTTCACCGGCGGCCTGATGGAAGCCTTCCCCATGATTGCCTTGGGATTAGCCATGTGGTTCATCTTTGCCAATCCCTTCTATGGCGCCTTTGCGGCTGCCGTGCAGGCGGCGGGCAAGGTTGTCGGTCACTAAGGCGGGCCACTTGGGCCTGAGCGCAGGATTACTGCTATGAATGTCACGGCTACCTTACTCGGACAGATGGCCACTTTTTTTGTGCTGGTCTGGTTCATGCGCCAGTTTCTCTGGGATCCGATCACGCAGGTGATGGAAGCGCGCAAGACGCGCATTGCCCAGGGACTGGCAGAGGCAGAGCGCGGCAAGCAGGAACGTGAGCAGGCTCGCCAGCAGGTTGGGGAGTTGCTCAAGCAGGCTCGCCAGCAGGCTTCCGAAATTGTCACCCAGGCCCAAAAACAGGCTAACAATTTGATTGATGAAGCCAAGCAGCAGGCTCGCGCCGAGGGTGAGCGTCAGTTGAGTGCAGCCCAGGCCGAGATCGCGCAGGAATACAGCCGGGCACGTGAACAGTTGCGGGGTCAGGTTGCGGATCTGGCGGTGTTGGGCGCGGCCCGGATTCTGGAACGTGAAATCGATCCGGAAGCCCACCGCGAATTGCTCGACAGCCTGATCACCCAGTTGTAACTTCAGGAAGTCATCATGGCGGAGTTACGCACGCTTGCACGGCCCTATGCGCAGGCCGTTTTTGCCCATGCCCGTGCTGCGGGCAATCTGGCGGCCTGGGGCGAGGCCCTGGCCTGGCTGGCAGCGCTGGTTCAGGATCCGGCCATGCAGCGTGTCCTCAAGGATCCCCGCACGACACCAGATCGGGCTGCGGAGCTGTTGGGTCGGTTGGGGGGCGCACAGTTTACCCCTGAAGTACGGAATCTGGTTCGGCTGATGGCCGGCAACCGGCGCCTGTTGCTGCTGCCCCAGTTGACTACCCTATATGCCGAGCTGCGCGCCGAGCAGGAAAACAGCCTGACGGTAACGCTGCATTCGGCTTTCGACCTGAGCGCCGCTCAGCAGACCCAGGTTCAGGCTGCGTTGTCCAGACGCTATCAGCGGCAGGTTCAGGTGCAGGCATACGCCGCGCCAGATCTGGTCGGCGGGTTTGTGGTCCAGGCAGGCGATCAGGTCATGGACGGTTCGGTGCGGGCGCGCTTGCAGAAACTGGCTGCGACGCTCAGGGCACAGGCAGGCTAACCCCATTTTCGAGAACGAGTATGCAACTGAATCCTTCTGAAATCAGCGAGCTGATCCGTAAACAGCTTGAATCTTTTGAATTTAGCCCCGAAACTCGGGATGAGGGTGTAGTCGTCAGCCTGACGGACGGCATTGTCCGCATCCACGGCCTGGCAGCCGTCATGCAGGGTGAAATGCTGGAATTCCCCGGCAACACCTACGGCTTGGCGCTCAATCTGGAGCGGGATTCGGTCGGGGCGGTGGTGCTGGGTGACTATGAGCATATCAAGGAAGGCGACAAGGTGCGTTGCACCCGGCGCATCCTGGAGGTGCCGGTAGGCGAAGCATTGCTGGGGCGAGTGGTCAACAGCCTGGGTCAGCCCATCGATGGCAAGGGGCCGGTCGCTACAACGTCAACCTCGCCGATTGAAAAGATTGCGCCGGGGGTCATCAGCCGCCAATCAGTGACTCAGCCGTTGCAGACGGGTTTGAAGGCCATTGATACCATGGTACCGATTGGCCGGGGCCAGCGGGAATTGATCATCGGTGACCGCCAGACCGGCAAGACTGCAGTGGCCATTGACGCCATCATCAATCAGAAAGGCACTGGTGTTAAGTGCATCTATGTAGCCATCGGCCAGAAGGCTTCCTCGGTGGCTACGGTGGTGCGCAAGCTGGAAGAGCATGATGCCTTGGCGCATACGATCATCGTGGCAGCCAATGCGTCAGATTCGGCCGCGATGCAGTTCATTGCCCCTTATGCCGGGTGTGCAATGGGTGAATATTTTCGCGATATCGGCGAGGATGCCCTGATTGTCTATGACGACCTGACCAAACAGGCATGGGCCTATCGGCAGGTTTCGCTGTTGCTGCGTCGCCCGCCGGGCCGGGAAGCCTATCCCGGCGATGTGTTTTATCTGCATTCGCGCTTGCTGGAACGGGCCGCCCGGCTCAATGCCGCCGAAGTGGAAAAGCGTACCCAGGGCCGGGTCAAGGGCAAGACTGGCTCCCTGACCGCGCTGCCGGTGATTGAAACCCAGGCAGGTGACGTTTCGGCCTTCATTCCAACCAACGTGATTTCGATTACCGACGGCCAGATTTATCTGGAAAGCGACCTGTTCAACGCCGGGATACGGCCTGCGATTAACGCGGGTCTGTCCGTGTCGCGGGTCGGTGGAGCTGCGCAAACCAAGGCGGTCAAGAAACTGGGCGGTGGTATCCGGCTTGACCTGGCGCAATACCGGGAATTGGCGGCCTTTGCTCAATTTGCTTCCGACCTGGACGAGTCCACCCGCAAGCAGATTGAACGCGGCCAGCGCGTGACCGAGCTGCTCAAGCAGAAGCAATATACCCCGATGGGCGTGGCGGAGATTGCGGCTTCGCTGTTTGCTGCCAACGGCGGTTATCTGGATGATGTGCCAGTTGCCAAAATCGGCAATTTTGAGACGGCCTGGCACCATTATCTCAAGGTCAATCACGCAGATCTGATGGCGCAGCTCAATGCCAGCGGGGATTACAGCCCGAGCATCGAAGCAGCCCTGAAGGCGGCGGTGGAACAATTCAAGGCGACAGCAAGCTGGTAACTCCTTATGGCCGTTGGCAAAGAAATACGCGGCAAGATACGTAGCATCCGCAGCACGCAAAAGATCACCCGTGCCATGGAAATGGTGGCGGCGAGCAAAATGCGCAAGGCGCAGGAACGTCGGCAGACTTCCCGGCCCTACGCGGAGAAAATCTGTCGGGTGATCCAGCATCTGGCCTATGCGCATCCGGAGTATCGTCCAGCCGCGATGCAGGAACGCCCGGTGCGCCGGGTGGCTTATATCGTGGTTACCTCCGATCGGGGCCTGTGCGGGAGTCTGAATACCAACTTGTTGAAAACCCTGGTGAGTTCCATGCGTGCCTGGAGTGATCAGGGCGTGACGGTGGAAGCCGGGGCCATCGGCCAGAAGGGCTTGCAGTTTTTGCGGCGCATGGGCGTGCATCTGCTGGCGACCGTAACCCATATCGGCGACGCGCCCAAGGTGGAATCCCTGATCGGCGCCGTGAAGGTGGTGCTGGACGCCTTCGCCGAGGGCAAACTGGATCGCGTGTTTCTGGTGCATAACCAGTTCGTCAATACCATGACCCAGCGGCCCGTGGTACTGCCCCTGCTACCGGTGCAGGCTGAGGCCCCTGATCAGGCCGAACTGAAGCATCACTGGGATTATCTTTATGAGCCGGGCGCCGAAGAAGTGCTGGATGCCTTGCTGACCCGTTATATCGAATCCATGGTCTATCAGGCCGTGGTGGAAAATCTGGCCTGTGAGCAGGCCGCCCGCATGGTAGCGATGAAAGCTGCTTCGGATAATGCCGGCAAGCTCATTGGGGAATTGCAACTGGTTTACAACAAGGCCAGACAGGCGGCGATCACGCAGGAAATCGCCGAAATTGTCGGTGGCGCAGCAGCGGTTTAGACGTTTTTGGAGTGTATATGAGTGGTGCAGGCAAGATCGTGCAGATTATCGGTGCGGTGGTTGACGTGGAGTTTCCGCCGCAACAAATCGCCAAGGTCTATGACGCGCTGAAAGTCGAAGGCGCGGGCTTGACGCTGGAAGTGCAGCAGCAATTGGGCGATGGCATTGTCCGCACGATTGCGATGGGAACGACGGACGGGTTGCAACGGGGGCTGGCGGTGTTGAATACCGGCAGGCCCATTTCGGTCCCGGTCGGCACGGCAACCTTGGGCCGAATCATGGACGTGCTGGGTGAACCGGTGGACGAAGCCGGCCCGATTGCGGCAACCGAAGTCATGCCCATTCACCGCAAGGCGCCCAAATTTGATGAACTGTCTCCGACCACCGACCTGCTGGAAACCGGGATCAAGGTGATCGACCTGATTTGTCCCTTTGCCAAAGGTGGCAAGGTGGGTCTGTTTGGGGGCGCCGGGGTCGGCAAGACCGTGAACATGATGGAATTAATCCGTAACATTGCGGTGGAGCATAGCGGGTTTTCCGTCTTTGCCGGGGTTGGGGAGCGCACGCGGGAAGGCAACGACTTCTACCATGAAATGAAGGAAGGCAAGGTGCTGGACAAGGTGTCGCTGGTCTATGGCCAGATGAACGAACCACCTGGCAACCGCTTGCGGGTGGCCCTCACCGGGCTGACGCTGGCAGAAAAATTCCGCGATGAAGGCCGGGATGTGCTGCTGTTTGTGGACAACATCTATCGCTATACCCTGGCGGGTACTGAAGTCTCGGCCTTGCTGGGCCGTATGCCTTCGGCAGTAGGTTATCAGCCGACTCTGGCTGAAGAAATGGGTGCCCTGCAAGAGCGCATCACCTCGACCAAAATCGGCTCGATTACCTCGATTCAGGCGGTTTATGTGCCCGCTGACGACCTGACCGACCCCAGCCCGGCTACCACCTTTGCGCACCTGGACGCTACCGTGGTGTTATCGCGGCAGATTGCGGAACTGGGTATCTATCCTTCCGTGGACCCGCTTGATTCCACCAGCCGCCAGCTTGATCCGCTGGTGGTGGGTCATGAGCATTATGAAACGGCTCGGGCGGTGCAAAGTACCTTGCAGCGCTACAAGGAGCTGAAGGACATCATTGCCATCCTGGGGATGGATGAGCTGTCTCCCGACGACAAGCTGACTGTGGCGCGGGCGCGCAAGATTCAACGCTTCTTGTCCCAACCGTTCTTTGTGGCCGAGGCTTTCACCGGGCGCAGTGGCAAATATGTCCCGCTCAAGGAAACCATCCGGGGCTTCAAGGCCATTGTAAATGGGGACATGGATCAATTTCCGGAACAGGCGTTCTATATGGTGGGCAGCATTGACGAAGTGGCTGAAAAAGCCAAGACGCTCTGAACCACTCATTGCAACAGGTTGAATCACCATGAGCCATGCCTTGCTTCAGGTCGAGATCGTCAGCGCCGAGCAGTCCCTGTACTCGGGCGAAGCCAGCTTCCTGCGCGCCCCGGCCGAGCAGGGCGAACTGGGGGTTTTGCCACACCATACGCCCTTGCTGACCAAGCTACGTCCTGGCGAAATCATGCTGCGGGCGGCAGATGGTGAGGAGCAGTATTTTTATGTCTCGGGTGGCCTGATGGAAGTGCAACCCCAGATGGTCACGGTGTTGGCCGATGTAGGCTTGCGGGCGCGGGATATTGACGAGGCTGCGGCCCAGCAGGCCCGCGAACGGGCCGAAGCCGCGCTTAAAGACCGTCAGGCCGTCATTGACTACGCCCGTGCCCAGGCCGAACTGGCCGAAGCAGTGGCGCAGCTCAAAGCCCTGCAAAGCCTGCGTAAGCACGCCAAAGGCTGAATGCCTGCGGCTGCGCGCCAGGCGCAGCCGCGCGGGGTCAGGCTTTCAGGGTGTCCATCAAGTCGATCATGAACTCGGTGTCTTCCTGGCTCATGGTTTCCCAGGTAGGCCGGAAATAATTAAATGAGACTCTGCAAGAATTAAATGAGACTCTCGGAAGGTATTTCCGCCAGCTTGCGGCGCCTAGCACCCCACCCCGGCGGAATAACTTTCGCCGGTGTCGGCGTCCACAGTCACGGTGGCGCTGCCCACGCACGTTGGGGTCTCATCAACCTCAATTAGCTCGCAAACACCCTCCACGCTGAGGTCGATCTGGGTTGCGCAGCGGCTGACCGTGCCCAGCAGGTCGCCGTTGAGGTGGACCTCGGTTGGGGGTAATAGTGTCGAAAGATCAGCAGTCCCGATCAATTCCCCTTGTGCATCCCTTAGTTCCAGCGTCGGGACTCCATCAACGCAAGTTATGGTTATGTCTGCATATTCTATGCAGGCCGGAATTGACCCAATAGTGTCTCCACTGTTTAGGGTCAGCTCAGTTTCGGTGCAATAGCCGACCTCGGCAAATTCAAATTCGCCGCTGCCAACCGGCGTTACACCATTATGGTCCAAACGAGTTGTGCAACTATCGCCTGCACTCAAATACAACTCCGTTGCGTCTGCCGGGACTAATAAACCCTCCGGCGGATCAACACCATCATAGATTACGCGGACCTGATTACCACTCGGCGGCACCGTGTAGGTTTCGCCGCAAGGCACCTTCGCCAGCTCGCTGCCGTCTGGGGCCAGGATAGTGACAAAGCCCGCTTGCGGGCTGGGCGTTAAGCGCAGGCCGAGGTTGGCGGATTTGGGCGGGATACTGCCGCCACTGCGTAGGGGGCTGCGGGTTATTTTCACAGGATTATCTCCGCAATTTGGCTGCCGTAGCCCGCCCGCTCGATCAGTAGTTGGTGGCGGCCAGGCTGCACGCCGACAAATTGCACGGCACCATCCGACCCGGTGCGGCGCGTTTGCTGCATCCCGACCAGGGTTACATCAGCGGCGACTAGGGGCGCACCTTTTTCATCGGTCAGGGTCAGGGTTAAGGTGCCTGCCACTAGGCTGGGGCTGACCCCGGCCTGGGCCTGGGGGTAGTAGCCTTCCGCCAGACGGGTTAAATTCACCTGCGGGGTGGGGGCAAAAGGCACGCGCAGCCGGATCTGTTGGGTGCCGGTTTGATAATTGTGAACAGCGGTCTGCACGTCGCAAATCCCGGCTATTGGGCAGCCGCTCAGTTGCACGTCCAGCCAGTCGCCCGGCCAGACGGCTCGCGCCGGAGATTCTAAATCTAGCTCAAATTCCAACGCGGCCAGAGGTCGGCCTAGCCAAGTAGCGGCCTGAAGACCCAGCGTCAGCGCGTCGCGGGCATGTCTTAGCCAGGGCAATGCTAGGGTGTGTTCGTTACCGTCCACCCCAACCGCTTCTAGTTCCAATGCGCCCCGATGGTCTTGTTGCTCAGGATCATAGTTGTAGAGCACCCGCAGCCGGGACACAGGCCGATTGTCCAGATTAAACCCCCAAGTCTGGACCAGCCAGCCGCTTGGATGTGCCACGGCTGGCTGTTGGCTTACAATCCCCCGCGCCGTTGCTGGAATGGTCGGCCAGCGGCTGATGACCGCCGTTGGGGTGCCTGGGATAAAATCATATCCAATTGAGGCCAGCACCTCGCGTGCCAGGGCTTGCAGGCTCAGCGGTTCGGTGATGGCTCCCCCGAGTTCTAGGGTGGGCAGGCCGCGCCAAGAAGTGCCTAGCACATCGGTCAAAATCGCGTTGGCGTCTTGAATTAGGCTACCATCCGAGGCGAGTTTGCCGCGCAGTTCGGCGCGTAGGTCTTCGCCTTCGGCCAGCGGGGTAGCCAGTTCCAATAGGGCTACGGTAGCGCCCGCGCTATCAGCGGCATTGCGCCAGGTGAATGCCGGTTCGGGCTGCTGATTGCGAAATACCGCATCCACGCCACCAATAGCATGATCGGCAAGCACAAATTGCTTGCGGTCGGCGCTGTATTCCAAAGGTCTGACTGTTGTGTGACCTAGGACTATTGGGATTACTTCCTGGGAACGATACACGCCCCAAGCGGTAGTCTCGCGCAAGTCTATGATTTTGGTGTAGGGGATTCCGTTAGCGGTTTCCTGCTCCAGGGTGATGGCTAGTACCCCGGCACTCACGCTCATACGCCGGACTACCCCAGAAAACAGGGCGTCGGCCCCCTGATACAAATTAGCTCGTTGGCCCAAGAGACCCAAGTTGTAAAGTTGGGCTATAAAAAACGCGGGAGGACTTAGGCTTACGGTTAAACTCGGGTTCTGCTCGGCCTCGAAGTTTAATGCGCCGAGGGTACTTGGGCAGAAATAGGCCAGGTCAGTCGTCAAATAGGCGGCTTCGGCCTGGGAGTTGTACAGGGTTACGGCGGGGGTGCTGGCCAGGTGCAAGCGCATTACAGCAGCGCCGGAGTAAGTTTGATCCCATTCAGGGCGTAGATACGCCCGCCGTTAAATCCGGTGGGTACGGTGTCGGTGTCCAAGTAGCCAAACACCGGGGCACGGGCATCATTACCGCCTAAGCTCGGGGTGTATAGAGTGGGCGCCCCGGTTTCGGTCAGCTCGCCCAGAATGTCCAGCAGTAATTGGTATTGGTCTAGGGTCAGCACGCCATAATTCAAGGTGGCCCCGTAGCCGCTGGCCAGGAGTAGCTTGCTGCGGCCTTGAGGCTGGCGCAGATAGACGCGCTCATGGGTGTAGTTTTGCACCGGATAAGTCTGGGTGGCCAGCCCGGTCCAGAACCACAAGATATTGCCGTTGGTCGCTGCCGTGAGGCTCAAGCGCAGATAGCGCTGAGTGCGCGGGGTGCTAAGTGCGCGGAGGATAACGGGTTCATCAATGACAATAGCCTCGCTCCAGAGGGTAGAGGCAAAGTTGTCATCACTGCCTGCTATCACCAAGCTGGCCCCGACTGGCAACCGATGCACTATCCCAAGCACATCAATCGGTAACGCACTGCCCAGATCAGCGGTGAGGGTAGCAGTGGCTCCACTCCAGCGCCATCCGAAATCCGGTTCAGGTTCAACGCCGTAGCTCGGCCCGTAGGGCTGGATCACGTCCCAAGCAAATCGCTCGCCCACGACAAAACTGGGGGATTTGTTGGGGGTAAACGTTAAACTGAGTCCGTCGGTTAACGCCAGTCCGGCAGGTGTCATATCGTGCGGCCCGCTCCAGGCTCCGCCGTCGCGCCGCCACTGAATCTGCCCGCCTAGGACACTGAATTCCCATTTGTCGCCCAAGGCGTTAGCAATTCCGCCCCGTCTCAAAGTCAGACTCAGGCCGCCGCTGCCGTAGGGCAGCTCGGCACCGTTCACCACGGCATAGCTGGGCAGTGCCCCCGCTACGGTGCCGCGTACCGTCCAGGTGTGGGTATCATTGCCGGTCTGCCCGCCAGTGAGGTAGGCAGGCCCAGCGGCAATAATCGGCACGGTGAACTTATCGCCAATCTGATAGGTCTTGGCACTGCCTGCACCCGCAATCGTTATCACCAACTCGTCGCCTTCCTGGAGTTGATCCGGGCACCCAGCAACCGCCGCCAGTCCAAATTCTCGGCTTGACTCAATTGTTACTGTGCCATCGGGATGCGTTTTGCGATAGCTAGAGATGTAATAGACGCCGTTAAAGATAGGCTGATAATACCCTGATAAATCAGCCCAAAAATACTCATCGCCTGTGTCCTGCCAGCACGTCCCGGTAGGGCCGGTGCTACTCGTGCTGGCATCATTTTTTGGGTCAAACCCCCCGGCGATTTTGGCAGCCCCCATCAACTCGCGGTATTTGTCCAGGAATGATTCACGGGGGTCTGCCGGGCGGGTGCTGGTCGCATCCTCGGCCTTGTAGCGCGTAATCGCGGCGTTGGCCTTGGGCTCATCGTTGAACGCGCCCCGGTAAATAGACCGCCCCGCCTCAATCATGTAGACGATGTAGTAGCTCGGGCCTTGTTGCTGCACCACGTATTGCCGGTTAACCGCCGCGTAGGCAACCAGATCGTAACCAGACGGGCCGCCAGTTAAATCCCAGGTAATCGTCCCGTCTGTCGTGGCCGTGTAGGCACTAAATGCCGGGTAGGTTGCGCCACTGGTGCCGCCTAGCGTGGTGGTGCGGGCGATGCCGTCATAAACGTTAATATCGTGCAGCGCAGGATAGACGGTGGTCGGCTGCCAGTAAATTTCCACCAGCTCCCAAACAATATCCCCGTCAGCGACTTGCTCGCCCACAGCAGTTGTCGGCCATGTCGGTTCCGTCGATCCGGTGGTGAAGGTATTCAGCGGCGAGGTGACAAACCGATAGGCGCACCCGTTGCGCACTGTCGGTAGCACGTAGATACCGGTGAGGTCTCCAGTCCAGCTGGGGACTAGCGTAGGGACAAGCTCAGCGTCGGCTACCCATTGATAGCCAGTCGCCACTTCTGCTGGCGCAGCCCCAGCGATATAGCGCAGCGGCTCAATCTCTGCCAGCATGTCGGTGTATGCAGTATCCCACACCGCACGGCTGGCCGCTGACGTGCCGCATATATTGATTGCGGTATCGAATATGTCGCGCGTGTCTTTAATGAAGTCGATGTCGTCTTTTATCGCCTTCAGCACCGCCGTAGCCAGAGTGCTGTTGAGCGACAACGTGTTGTTGTCACCGATAATCTCCGCGCTCCACGCCCAAAGCGCGGTCCGTCGGGATAAAATTTCAGGGTCCACTGAAGATCCTCCGGTGGGGTCATTGGGGATAGGCAAGCCCAAGCACTCCTCGGACGGTTGCCCGACATAAGTGCCTTGTTCACATGGGCAAGTGTCAACTGGGCGTTTAACCCAGGTGAATGTTATTGATTTGTTTGTAGCTAATGCTCCGACAATCGGACGATGCAAACAGATTTTGTTGGTGTTGGTGTTGTCTTTTGGGCTGTATTTGCCCCCAATACTGCCAGCCAAAGACCCGCCGTTGGCCTCGTAAGGGCGCAGCGGGATTGTGAAATTAACCGGCCCGCTGGTGTAATCCGTATCCGTCACCGCGTCATCTAGCGCCCCGGATACCGACCCGCTCACGGTCCATCTCTCTGCGCCAATACGTTCATTATCAACGCATTCCACGCTTATCTCTTGCGTGTAGTGCGGCCCTGTGCCTATGCTTGGATCTAGCCCGTAGACATAGCGGCTCCCGGTATTGACGGGGGGCAACAGATAGGGCGTCGTGCGTAGTGACAGCCATTGCGCCCCCGCGCCTGTGGGCTTGAGGTCGTTGATCACAGTGCTTTTGGGGCGCACCAAGGCGCTTGTGCCGAGGGCCAACAGCAGGCTGTAAACGGTGGTAATGCCTAGGTATAGCTCCGTGGTCACGCCGTCGGTGACGGTGACGCTCAGGCTGCCAGAAACATCATAGACGGGCGTGGACTTGGGCAAGGTGCGCGGGGGCGCAGGCACCAGGTAATGCTGCCATTGGCCAGCCTCAAATTGTTTATAGGGCCTGAATATTTGCGGATCAGAACCAAATTGCAGCACCGGTGTGGCGCTGGCCAGGGTGCCATCCGCTTGCAAGGGCAGGCCACCAAAATCCCATTGGTCGCCTAACTGGAATTCGGTGTTAGCGGGCCAATCGGCCAGCAAGGCAATATTACGCGGAGTCTGAATCAGGCCGCTGATATTCACCAACAGGCGCAAGCTATTACCCCCGGCTCCGGCTGCGGCGGCTTCAAGTTGGCCTGCACCTAAGTCCAGACTGGCCGTCTGGGTGTTACTGCCCAGGTCGCTGAGGGTCAAGGTGAACGTCTGGGCCGGGGTCGCCGGGGCCACGCTCAATCCCTCTAGGGTGCCGTTACCTGCGCCTGAAAAAACCGGCGTGGTCAATACCACATTGCTACCGGTGGTGGCAACAATATCGACTTCAATCAGGGTATTGGCCGCGCCGGTGTAAGGCCCGGTCAGGTTAATAGTGCCGTGCCCGGTGCGACTCAAGCGCCTGGGGATAATCGCATTGCTGGGCAAGACGCTACTGGCCGCCAGTATAGCCTGCGCTAACACATTGTCCCGTTGCAGCAAAAATGCAGGTCTGCCTAGAATGCTCATGTCCCTAACGCCTGACGTTCCCGCTGCAACGCGGTGATTTTTCTGGTCAAGGCAGGTAAGTCGGTATCACCGTAGCCTACCTTGATTTCTAGTTGTCCTAACGCTCTGAGCGTTTTGACATGCTCAATATCTTTACGCCGTTCCTGCTCGCGCAACGCGGCCAGCTCCCGCGCCGCTTGCAGCTCGCGTTGGGCGCGGTTTTCTGTATCCGGCTCATCGGCGGTAGGGGTTTGCCGCTGCGGGCGCGGTGTAGGCGGCTCAGGCGTTGGGCGTGCTGGTAACGGCTGGTCGGCATCTGGAGTTTGGTCCTGCTGTGTCTGTTGGCGCTCGCTGTCGCGTTCGGCCTGCCGCGCCTTGCGTTCCGCGTCAGCTTCGCGCTCAATCCGTTTGCGCTCGGCGATAGACTCGCGGAGCTGGTCTAGCTCTAATTCGTTGGCCTTGCGCGTTAAATCAAGCTGGCGCTGCAAATCCTTGCGCAGGTCAGCATCCTTTTGCGCGGCAATCTGCTTGCGCAGTTCCGCCTCGGCGCGGGCAAATTCCGCTTCTTTTGCAGCGAGATCGTTCCCTGCCAACTGGCGCAGCCTTTGTTCCTGCGCAAAAATCGCGTCTTCGGTGCTCCGGCGCAGGCTGTCCATCGCGGCCTTGGCCGAATTGATCTGGCTTATCAGCCCGTCGAGCCTGGATCGCTCTATTAGGCCGAGGCCGTTGACAATCCCCCGGCCCGCATCGTTGACCGCCACGCCAGACGCCGCGATGATGCGCAGGCTGCGGTCCAGCTCGGCCAGGGTAGATTCGCCTGACTGGATTTTAGAGAACAGCGCCGTGAAGGTCTGGCCCTGCTCGATAGCCGTATCCCGCGCCTGTTCGGCGGATTCCTTGATATTGGTAAACAGGTCGCTGAAATTACCAACTACCTGCGCGGCATTTTTACCTGACAAGACCGACCGATAGAACTGGTCAAACGCTTGGGTGCTGACATCTGCCGCCCCGGCTGCCTTGGCCTGGCTCAGGGCCAGCGCCCCCACATCCGCAATGTATTGGGCGATTGCTGCGGATAAGCTGCGTAGCCCGCCTAAGAATTCCTCGTCTTCTTGAGCGGCCTTTTCGGTCGCCAGTGCCTCCAGTTCCTTCTGCTTGGCCAGATCTTGTTCTGCATTCGCCAATGCGCGAATTTCCAGTGCCCCCTTGTCCGCCGCCTCGGCGGCGGCCTGCTCAGCGGCGGTGCGTGCTTGCGTGGCCTGCACCGATGCCCTGCTTGCATTCGTTAGCTGGTCAATGGCGGCATTCGTGACGGTGAGCGCCTGGGCATACTGCTGGGCAGTAATTGCCCCGCTGGCCAGCAACTCGCGCAGTTCGGCCAGTTTGGCGTAGGCGCTGGCGAGGTCTTTAATTCCTGAAGTATTCTTGGCTTGCTGGTCGGCGGCCAGCTTGGCCTCAGCGGTGTCGAGTTGCGCCGCAGCGGTCGCTTTTTGCAGGGCGACGACCTTGGCCTCTAAGCCCCTGACTTGCTTTTCTTCCTCCTTGGTGCGCTCGGCCTGCACCGGCAAGCTGGCTTCCAGCGCGGCAAGAGCGGCCTGCGCCTGGGTAAGTTCATCCTGCTTTTGCTGCGCCAGTGCCCTGCTGCGGCTGATCGCGTCTGCCGTGGCTTGCGCCTCCAGTCGCCTGACTTCGGCAGTTTTCCCCGCGAGTTGCGCCTCGATGACCGAAATCTTGGCCGCGCTTTCCGCGCGTTGTTGGTCGGCCTGTAACTGCTTGCCGGCGGCCTCTGCCGCTGTCTGGGCCAGCAGCGCATAGCCAACCACTACCTGCTGTTGCAGCGCAAGATAGCGCTCCAGCGGGACTTGACCGCCTTCATAGGCGGACTTCAGTGAGTCGGCAAATGCGCCCAGGTCGGCAGCATTCAGACTCTGGATCAGCAGCCCAGACGCATCTTGGAGCGCTTCGGCTTTTTTGCCTGCAAAATCCAGGGCATCAGACAGCCGTAACACGCCCTCTACACTCGTCAGGCCCTGCGGCCCCAGTTCCTCCGTGAGGATTTTGGCCAACCCTTTCAGGTCTTCGGACGCATTTTTACCGGCGCCCTGCAAACCCTCGATAGCCTTGATTAGTCTGGTTGTCTCCGACACCGCAGGCACGAAGGCCGCCGCCGTGCGCTGCCCCGCCTGCTCGACTTCCTCGGTAAAGACCGAGGTAAATTTCTCGATGTCCTTGGCTGACCGGTCCAGGCTTTTGCGCTGCTCGCGGGCCACGATATCGGGCAGGCCGCTGAGCACACCCACTATGCCGCCAATCTCGGTCCCGATAATTTTCCCTACGAGTTCAAAACTTTCCTGCACCCCGCTTAACACAACGCCGACGGCGTTTGCCGTAGTGCCCAACGCCGCGAACGCAGCGTTAAACGCATCAATGGCGCCGGTCTCGCCGAATTTGGTTAGGGTCAGCGTGACCTGATTTAGCAGCCGGGCCAGCCCCGCGTTCAGGGTGTCCGGGGCTTCGGTGCCAAAACTGCGGTTTAGCTCAGTGGCCAGCTTCGGTAATAGGTCCGTGGCCAGCACCTCGCCGTTGCTGACCATCTTGATCAGCTCCTCGGTCGTCACGCCCATCGCTCGGCTCGCGGCCTGCATCGCCCCCGGCAGGGCTTCGCCTAACTGGCCGCGTAGTTCCTCCATGCTGACCGTGCCCTTGCTGGCGATCTGAGCAATCGCCCGGATTGCCAGCCCGGTATCGGCGCTGGATTTGCCTAAGGTGGCCATTGCGCCACTGACCGCCTCAAAGATGGCGCGGGTGTTTTGGCCTTCCAAGGCGGTACCCTTGGTCGCTGCGCTCAGGCTGACATAAGATTTGACTGCTTCGCTGACACTCACGCCCAACCTGTTGGCCGTGCGGGCGATATATTCCATCTCCTGGGCCGCCAGCTCTTGCGAGCCTGTGAGCTGCTCCAGGGCGTTTTGCATGGCCTCGGCCCCGGCTACTGCCTGGAATATCTCTTGAGTGAGCTTGGCCAGCACGGCCAGAATCGCCGCATCGCCCAAGGCACTGAGCGCAGAAGAGGCCCGCCGCCCGGCCTGATCCGTCTGGGTCAGGGAGCGTTCAATGGCCCCCACCCGCGCCCGCGCCTCGTCGAGGTTTTGCGCCCCTTCGAGGGCGGTGCGGATGACGATTAACAGTTCAGCGGCGGTAGTCGCCATCGCTTAGCTCGGCAGGGCGCCAGTCCAGACCCGGCCCGGAGTGGCGTTCAGCATGACCGTGAGCGAGTTTGATCCGGCAGGCGCAGTCGCGGCAGCAAATACCGTGCAGTCGAGATTGAACCCGGTATAGGGAACAAACTTTTGCAAATCACCGTCATAGATGAGCGGGGTGCCCACCGGGATGGCCGTGCTGCTGACCTTGGTTCCGTAAACCTTGCCCAGCACTGTCAACTGACCTGATGCACCGGGGGCAGTGTCAGAAACCCATTGGCCCAAAATGGCATAGGTCGTGCTGCTTGAGTTATTGGGGTCGAGGCTGAACAGGTGCCAGACCCCAGCCGCTTTGGTAGCGCCGCTGGTATTCGTGGCAGTGATCCGTGTTTTATCATGCAGATAAGCCTGCGCGCTGGCGAGCGCTGCTGCTACCGCAGCCGCATCACCCGCAGCAATCGCTGCAATCAGGTCAGTTTGGTCATTCAAATCCCCGGTAATCTGGCCCCAGGCCGTGCCGGGAGTAGGCGGTAGCAAACTCATAACGCCCCCAAAATCACAACGTTACCATCCTGGTTGCTGGCGTAAAACGCCAAGCGCTGGGCACGCGCCACTAGGTGGGTATTATGCTGGGCACTGACCGAGGTATGCCAACTGCCCTCGTCTACCCACTGCTGCCCACTTGGAGAGTTAAACCCTGAGGAGCGCATAGAGATACTACCGTTGTAGGGTTCCTCGTTGCCAGGGTAAATAAACAACGAAATCGGGGCTTTGAGCGCCGACGTATTTACCTCAACCTCGGTATTGGCCGGGATGTTGACCTCAATTCGGTTTTGCGCAGCACTGCCGCCGACCATGACCACTTTGAGAGCGCCAGTTTCATCTACCAGCATCGGTTTGACGCTGCGATCGTCGGTTAACCCGTGATTAACACTCATTCTTGAACTCCTAACTTAAGCTGCTTGACTGATTTTCAGGTATTGGCTGATGCCGTTGCCGATGATGCTTAGGTCTGGCAACAGAGCGCCTTCAAACTCCAGCGCCCCGAAACCGTCACCGATCATGGCAAGCTCTTTCGCTGGGCCAAACTGGGCTTTGTAGATGTCGAGGATGATGGGCTTGCCGGTGCGGCCAAAGATGTCGGTGCCACCCGCCACCCGGTTCAGGCCGTCGAAGGTGATTTCCACGTCTTCTGCGGTTTTGGTCAGCGCCTCGATAGTTTCGTAAGCGGGGTAGGTGTAATCCACGTGGATGACCTGGCCATCGGTAATAGCCCCGCCCAGGATCAACAGCCCAGCGTTTTTCAACTCGTAATCGGTACCTTCCGAGTAGGTGGTGGTGCCTGCGGCGTTGGTCACGGTCACGGCGCTGGGCATGATGTGCGCCAGGCGCACCAGCCCGGACTGATACACGGTGTGGGCCTCGTTGGTTACGGAGCCGGTCGCTACCGTGCCGTCGGTGCCGAACAAGGCCCGCGCCAGGGCCAGGGCGTCGAAATCGTGCAAGGTGTAGTTCACCCCGATCTTCTCAATGATGGAATCTCGGGCGTAAACGCCTTGGGATTCGTAATTGACCAGATCATCCACCTTTTCAGTGATGTTCAGATTGAGCACCGAGCAGTTGCCGATGCGCTTCTTGGGCAAGGCCGAAGATTTTTTGCGCAAGTAAACGGTGCCCTGACCTTTTTGGGGTCGGTAAACGACAGAGTAAGCCATAAAATAAGCTCCTATTCAGCCAGGCCAGGATTGGCCAAGACAATTTCGGTTTCAAAGCCAACGAGGGTCGAACTCAACCCTACCCGTACTTGTGCCGGCGCAATGCTGTCCAGCCGCACCGGGCCGCTGGCCACGGGGGGCCGATAACCTTGCAATGCCGCCACCACGCCCATCACCAACGCGGCGAGTTCGTCGCGGGCCGGTTCGCCGTGCCGGGGTTCGGCGACATTGCGCAAACTCACAAGAATTTCCAGATTCACGCTCATCCGGGCGGCCAAGCCGTCTGGACGCTGCTCCTGGGCCTTGAGCTGGAGATCGCCGATGACCACACAGCGCCCCGGCTCGCTGCCTTCGGTAAGCAAGGCAAATTCATGGCTGCGCAACACCCGCACCGCACTGGGGCCGGTGCTGGGCCACTGCGCGGCCAGGCGGTCGTGGAGGTCAGCGCGCAGGCTTTGGTAACTCATAAAAACCCACGCGCACCGCTGCGTTCCCAGACCCGGCCACCCGACTGGATAAGCACGTCGTTGCTTTCACCTGGGGCGGCAGGCTCGGGGATCCCGATGCTGGCCTTGCGGCTGGCCAGGTCCCGCAGCAACTGCCGCGCCGCAGCCGCCAGTTGGCGTTCTGGGGCATCCTCGTCCAAGCGCCCGCCGCGCAATAGCAGCAGCCGCTCAACAACCAGGTCGCAGGCCGCGTGCCGCAACACCGGGGGCACCACGGACAGCGGCAGGGCGTAGCGGCTCGCCAGGTAGCTATCTACCGTGGCGTCCACGTCCGCCAGCACCGCAGCGACAAACTCCACGTCCGCTGCGCCGGAGTTGTCCCGGTCGGCCAGTTGCAGGTAGCGCTCGCTGCCTACCCGGTCCTGAAGGTCGGTCTCGGTGCAGTAGCTCATGCGCCGTTACGCCAGCCAGGGCACGATCATCAGCTCAACCGCCTGATAATTCGGGTTGGAGGCCCCATTCGCCAGGTTCAGGGTGTTGAGCAGGATTTCCGCCGCCGCCCGGTTATGTCCGCTGGTGACCAGATGGGTGGGTTTCACCGGCAGCGGTTTGCCGTTGGGCCGGTGCTGGGTTTCCATCGCCAAACGAGCCGCAGTAAAGCTGGTCGCGTCTAGGGCCGCTTTAGACCCGTAGGCCAGTTGGTGGAAGCCAAATACCCCGGCATAGCGGGCGTGGGCACCATATAAATAGGTATTGGTCAAAAAGACATGCTCATCAGTAGGCTGGGTCTTTTGGGTAAACTGGGCTTTTTTGCGCATCTGTAGCCCCAGGGGCTTCATCCAGGTGCGGCTGAGATCCAAGAGCGCCCAGACCTGGCCAGCGCCGCCCCCCGTGTTGCTGTAGGCCACTTCGTTGCCCGCACTGTCGTAGCCCACATGGTCGGCGGCAAAATAATTCTTGCCGTCTAGGCCCTTTTGGCTAAAGCCCTCCTTGAGCAAGCCCCAGACCAGTTCGTCCGGATGCTGGGCCAGATCTTCACCCTGCATCCGCAGCAGATTGGCATATTTGCCAATCCGATCATCTTCGATTTCGTTGGCGCTCACCCCGATGGTGTGCTCCCAATCGCGGTTTTTCACGTAGGCGGTTTCGGCCTGGACGTTATTGACCACGCGCTGACCGATCCACTCCCGCACCCCGGCAATATCTTTGATCCAACCATAATTCTCCGCGTCCGTGCTCGACATAATCTCCATCGCTACCAGGGGCCAGGTCGGCTTGACCGACTCAAAGCCCTGCATAAACGCGGCATTGAACCCCTGATTCAGGGTGCGTAACGTGCTCGGTGTAATATTCATTTTATCCCCTTAATTTAATGACCTAGGCCAAGCTGCACCCAGACGCCGGCGGTTTCTACCGCCACAATGCGCCCGGCGCGGCTGCGGGTGCCCGTGCCGTCAGTCTTGGCCACCGTCTGGTCGTCCACCAGGTAGCAGTCCTGACCTACCTCCGCTTGGGCAATGGCATCAGCGGCAGCGGAATTGGCGTAGCGAAAAATCCCGCGCCGCACCGTCACCTGTAAGGCGCCCGCCGCCCCGCCCGTGTTGTCGGCCTCATTATCAAAGCGCCCCAGGGCGATCAGATTGAGGGCAGTACTCGCCGGGGCCGCATAACCCCCGCTCAGCACCGCCAGTCCGCCGGGGTAACAATGGACGTTGGCCGCCACTGGGAAGCCAAACACTTCGCCGGTGCGTTCGCGGGTATCGCGGGCAGTCGTCAGTGCAGTCATAGTGTCACCTTGCCTTTAGCAAATTGTTCTGGGGTAAGCTGTAACTGGCGCAAGATCGCCGGGTCTGGCAATTCAGCCTCTCCGCCACCACCGGCAGGCGGCAAGCCCCCCGTTTGCAGGCCCTTGAGCGCCGCGAGGGGCACGGCGGCGGCCAGATAATTCTTGAGCGCGGCCAGATTCGTTTTGCCCAGCTCCCGCGCCCAGGGTTCCAGGGCAGGCAACAAGCGCCCGTCGGCTTTCGCGTCTCCGATCAGGCCTTCTACTGCCGTTTGGTTGGCTTCGGCTTTCAGCGCTGCTAGTTCAGCTTGCAGCGTATGCAGTGCGGTCATCGGCACATGGCTGGTTTTCAGCGCCGTCATTTGGGTTTCCGCCGCAGCGGCTTTTTCCAGCAGCGCGGTCAGCGCGGCAATGACGGCGGCTTCATCTGCATCTGGCGCAAGGCCCAGTAATTCCAGGATTTTGGGGGGCATTAACTCAGCTCCAGGTAATGATAAGGAGAGTTCGGACTTCAGGGCGGCCAGCGCCGCCAGGCCATCCAGGGCGGGGTCATTGGTCAAGGCCGCATGGCGCAGTTTCAACACTCGCCCCGTCTTCGGTTGATACTCAAATACGGTAGAGAGATAGCGATATTCACCTGCGTTCAGGTGCGCCAGGGCGCGGGGCGTCCATTGCACGTCGGTGGCATACAGCCCAGAATCGGGCCGCCATTCCAACTGCTTGAACCAACCCGCGGCCGGGGCCGGTTGGCCGTTTTGCGCCGCGTGCAGGGTTTGATGTTCGTAATCCAGCACGTAGGGATTAGTCCGCGCTGCTGCTGTAGAAATCAGCACCCCCGCTTGCGCGGCGTCGAGCTGCCAGGCCGGGGCGTCACTGGGCCGCCCGTCAGCCGAGCGGAAGCTGCCCACCGGTAATAGATGCACCTCGGTCGGCGTACCGGCTGCCAAGCAGGTAGCGGCGGGCTGAGTCAGGGTTAAGGTGAGAGCAGCCAGCATGGGGCATCCGACGGCAACAGGATACCGCAATAATCACAACATATATGGAGCCTGTCAACATACAGGCACTATATGTTGTGTTTGGTGTGGCCCGTGGGGGTGCAATCAATGTAGGTTAGACCGCATCCCTTGCTAGGAGGTCACGGTGATCTGTGCCTAGATTCGGGGCAACCAGGCACAGCGGAAATTCCGGCCCCACCGTAGTGAGAGTCTCATTTAATTCTTTCCGGCCTAGCGGGAGACCCGATCCCGCGCACCAACTGGGTGGGGCGGGCCTGGGCTGGGTTGGGTGCGCAAGGCCGCCCATCGCAACACCCCCGCTAGGGGGTTCAAAACCGGTTCAAAATCGTTTGGCGGGGGCGGGGTGGTGGGTCAGGTAGGGGGTGGGCTAGAATCGCCTCTGGCGCGGTTTGGCGTGGGTTTGAGCAAACTACCGCGCTATCCACTCGGAAACAATCGCCAGCACGGTGGCGCGGTCAGGGCGGCTGATGCCCATGAAGGGCCGGGCCGGGATATTGCCCCACGGAATCGGCGCGCCCCGGCTGGTGCGGCCAAAGGCCCCCTTGCGGGCGCCGAACTGTTGCACGGCGGCATATTCCATCGGGCTGGCAATCTCGACCCGGTGCCTGCCTGCTTGGTAGAAGATCGTCGTGCCCAGCGTTTTGCTGTCCACCAGCGGCTTTTTGCTCCCCAGTGCCCGTGCGCCTTTCTGGGTGAGCGTGCGCCCGCCCGTTGCCGTACGCTTTTTGGATAGCCCGCCCTTGCGCTCCAGATAGCGCAGCAAGGTGCTGTCGGCATTCGGTGCCCAAGGCTTACCGGCAGGTGATGTTGAACTGCGGAAGCGCTGCTTGGTGGTCTCGCTCAGCGCCTCGCCGATGTCGCGCATCGCCGGGGTCAAATCGCTGAGCTTGCGCTGCAAGCGGGTCAGGATTTGGTTGAGGTTGTTAGCGCGTAAGGTGATCTGGATGGGCATTGTGTAACTTAGCCCCCCGCAGGGCGGGCGGCCAGTTCGCGTTCCAGGTCTTCCTGCCAGGCGATGGTTTCGTGCGCGTGCCGTAATGCCTGGCGCAAGTCTTGCTTTTGCAATTCGTTGAATTGATCGCCCCGCAAATCTTGCTCAAGCTCCGCACGAAACGCATACCACTGTTCCAGTGGGGCAGTTAGGCCAGGAGGATCTATGATCATGTTCATCGTTTGGCTCGCGTTATGGCATCGGTTACTGCTCGGATCATACGCTCAAACAGGGAAGTTTCGCCAGCCATGCGTTGTAATTGTGCAGGGGTCAGTTGGTAGCGGTAGCTAATGATACCCGCCCGGTCAAGCGCCAGGTTGAACAGGTGCGCATCAAGGTCTGGGATACGAACACCGCGCCTCGCGGCTTCATGCGCTTGCGTAACCATCTCCTGATGCGCCGCCGCCATCACCTTCGACACCCACCCATAATCCTTGCCGCGCTGAGCTGCAAAGTGTGCGCCGTCCTTGCCATGCGCTACCACTTCATACACCCCAGCCCGTTGCAAAAATTCCAGGTCTTGCATGGAAAGCGCCACTGCATCGGGATGATTATGATGCAACACCAGTGCCTTGTCCGTATTGTCCAGCAAGCGACCGGCTTCCTCGGGGATAGCAACCTTGTTCCGGGTTTTGTTGGTGTGCCGGACGATCTCCTTGCCGGTGGCGGCATCGTAGATCAGCAGATATTCCTGTTCGGGATTCTGGCCTAGCACCCAGGCGCGGGCATCGCCGTCACGCTTGGCGCGTTCCGCCTCGCTGATCAACGTCAAGTCGGTGGCAGCAGCGCCAGGCACTGCCGGATTCACCGGCGGCTTGCGCTTGCTGGCCTGCTCCAGCAAATCCGCCAGCAGTGCCGTCTTGAGCGGCTCGGGGAGCTTCGCCGCTTGGCGGGTGAGGTGCTGGATCACCGCCGCCGTATCGCCCACCAACTTGCCGGGCGCAGCCCCCCAGCCTTTGTCCACGCCGACGGGCAGGCCGGTCTTGGGGTTGATAGCGTCTATCCACTCGGGCAAGGGCGCATCGGGCTTGCCGCCCAGGCGCTTGGCGATTGCCGCACTGCGCACCCCCACCACCCGGCACTTACAGCCAAAGCCTCGGGGCGGGTAGCGCTGCTGCCAGAAGGGATCGCCCTTGGGTCTGACTATCCCATCCAGGGCGATATGCTCAGGGCGCGGGTCTAGTGCTAGGTGGCTGTGCTTATACATCCAGAGCGGAAAGCCGCCTTCCTCAAGCTGGGACAGCCGCCCAGCCGCGTAGCTGGTGCTGATGTTGGTATCGTAGATCACCCGCGCCCGCCAGTCCTGGCTACCCTTGGGCGCCCAGCCGTGCCGGGCTGCAATCGGGTCAAAGTTCTTGATGAACCACTGAATGCTTTTGCCTTCGGCAATAGCCTTGTCCACAGCCTGGGCCAGGTCGGCCAGCAGTTGCGCCTTTTGGGCACCGGCTACCGCAAAAGCGCGTTGGTGCTGGGCTTGGCTCAGTTCGTCCCAACGTTTTGTGGGCACCAATTTCTTGAGTCGCTCGCGCAGCGCGGCGAGCTGCTGGGCAAACGGCTTGTTGAAGCTGGCGCTAATCGCCACGGTCCACGTCCTCGATGCCTGCCAGGTGGGCGACACTGAAGCCCAACGCCATCACCTGCGCCAGCTCGGCGCTGTCCAGCTCGGCATAACTGGCCAGGAGCCGATCCCGGAGCTGGGCCAGATCGCCGCCTTCACGTGCCACACGCTCGGCAATGGCGCGCACGCGCTCCACAACGCCCGCCCAAGGCGTTGCTGCCTGGTCGGCCAGGGCGTCAGTGATGGCGGTAGTCACGTCCGGAGTGTCCGCTGCTGGTTGCAATTGTTTGAGACTCTCGACGCTGTTTTGCGCTACCGAAGCCGAGGCTGACGGGGTGCCCAACAGGGGTTCATCGCCTTCCGGGCGGGGTATCTTGAGGTGATCGTACGCCCAGCGCGCCGGGATTCTCAGGCCGGTGCCCACCAGTTTGGGCAAGGCTTCGGCCAGGGTCCCAAGGTCAGCCGCCTCGCCCAGGTCAAAGCGCAGCCGGGGCGGCTGGCTCAGGGGGGTGTTAAGCGCTGCCAGCGGGGCGATGAGGTCGCGGCTCAAGCTGCGCGCAATCAGCGCTAGGTCAGATTTGAGGATATCCTTGCGCACCCCGTTATGGACTTCTGCGGCAGCGTAGGAGCCAGTCGCGCCGACCTCGCTGGTCAGGGTGCCGCCTAGGATCGCCTTGCTGATGGCGCGTTCGGCCCAGCCCATCATGGCCAGGAAGGGGTCAGCCGCCCCGTCACTCGCACGCTGGAACTCGATGCGCATCCCTTCGGGCAAAATCCCAGCGGCATTGTGGCCAATGCTCAGCACCGCCTGCATCAGGGTGTTTTTCTCCGAGGCACTGGCGCCAGCGGGATAGCGTCCGATGCGCAGCGGCAGGCCGTAGATTTCCAGAAACTCCGCCAGGTCGCGGGCAGTCAGGTTGCGGTACAGAAATGGCCAGCCCAGCACCCGCACCAACCCGCTGCGGGTCAGATAGCCTGACTTGGCCGGGTGCAGGTGCGCGATCCAGCTCCAGGGCCGCAAGGCTTCGCCACAGGCGCTAAAACCCAATTCAGCCAGTATCTCTACACCCCTGGCAGTTTGCGGCATGGCCTGAAGTGCCTGGATGAACAGATCCTGCTGCGCAGCCAGGCGGGGGCCCAGGAGCATGACATGGGTAATATCGTTGATTTGGCTTTGCACCAATGGCCTGAGTTCCTTGCGGATCAGACTGGATAATTCGGCAAAGGCTTCGGCGAGAAAGAACCCCGCCTCTGCCTCGCCGCGCATCAGTGCCTTGGCCACCAATGGGTAACTTTCGACTTGAATGGCCTGAATATTGCCCGCATTCAGATCGGCAGGTTCCAGCAATATCATCCCCAACATGCGGATATCGGGGTCATCCGTACTGACGACCCGACAGCCTGGCTGTAGCGCCTCCACCTGTTGGACCGTGTTTCCGGCGGCTACTGCGACGATACACTCATCCCGCTTGTTCATGGGCCGCGCTACCGGGATAAAACCTTTGGCCCGCACCAACATGGCGGCGTCGTAAGGGTTGGCGTAGATAATATCAACCTTGTCGCTGGCGATGGCCTGCCGCTGACTGCTGAAGTCAGGATACAATTCCAGGTGAATCGGTAAATTCAGGGTTTTTTGCAGCCACGTATTGAAAATGAACCAGCCCGACATGCGCTTGGTGGGAAAATCGGGACTGACGGTCATCTGGTGCGCATGACTCATGGGGCTTGTTCCTCAGCTTTCCATTGGGCGTACAGGGCAGTTGCAGCAGCAATCTGGGTCCGGGAGGGTTTACGGCGTACCGAAGTGTAACCGACTACCTGACCGTGGCGGACATTGGGGATAACGGTGGCATAGACCCAGTAATAGGCGCCGTCCTTGCGTAAGTTCTTGACGTAACCGTGCCATTGCTTGCCAGCCTGGACATCGGCCCACAGGCTTTTGAAAGCCGCAGCAGGCATGTCGGGATGACGGAGAATGCAGTGGTCGGCTCCAATGAGTTCGGGGCGGCTGTAACCCGACATTTCCACAAATGAGGCGTTGCAGTGGGTGATGATGCCCTGAGTGTCCGTGGTGGACACAATCAGCTTGCCGTCAGGGTAGGGTATTTCTTGCTCGGTGACCCAGACTTGGCGCAGTCCTTGGCGGTACAGCCTGAACGTGACCGCCCGGCTGGGGCCGACGACAGCGTCAGGATTCATATCAGTCAACATGTGTGCCCTCCGGTCGTTTTGAATGTGGGGTCAGATGTAGGCAGCCATCGGGCAACATGCCCGATGGGAGTTGGGCTAGGATTATTCTTTGTAGGCAGAGGCCAGATTGTCAAATAATCTACGGGACATGCCGGTGATTTTCAGGAATTTCTCCAGCTCACCGGCCAGCTTGCCGCTGTCATAGCTTTCCTGCATCAGCAGTTGACTGAAACCGCAGGCGGAACTGAGCGCAGCACCCGCACGCACCTTGGTTGCTGCATCCAGGCTGGAGGCATTACCCACCACGGCCAGTAGCTCGCGCAACACCAGCGCCATCCCCGAGGTCATGAACTCAACAGGCAATTTGACCCGAACGTGTACGGTGCCAATGTGAGTCATCTACTGGGCATAAGTAGCATCCAGGGGTTTGGTAAACAAGCTTTCCAGCCAGAGTCTGTGGGTTTTCTTCAAACTTTCCACCCGGCCTTCAATAAAGGCGGCGGTGCGTGGTGTACTCCCCAGGACTGTGTAGAAGCGCTCGGTCACGACATCCAGCTCAGGCACGATCAAGGTGGCCAGTTCGCGTAGTAACGCCTCGTCTTCAGGCGTCAAACCGACGAGCTGTTTGCTCTCGGCACACAGTTGGTTAAAGTCCAGGTTACTCATGCTTTCTCCCCTTATGGTTAGGGTGTAAGGCTCAGATCAGTTTGGTGACGCCTTCGGCAGCGCGTTTGACATCCAGAAAGATGAGGCCCAGTTTGGCGTTGGGTTTGGCCAGCACGGTCAATACGGCTTCGTGGCCAGCGCCCGTCATCAGGAT
>CAYNNN010000026.1:0-34855 GCA_964398665.1 uncultured Gammaproteobacteria bacterium
GGCCTCCAGGCCGAGGGCGCCCAGCAGCAAGTCGGCGCCGATCAACAGGCCCAGAATCAGCACAGCAAAGGCAAAGCCCGCCGTGGTCGGAAAAATGTACACCCGCTGGCGGTGCAGGGTCAGTTCCTGGCCATCTTTAGGCTGCTGCCGATGGCGCACGGTATGGCGCAAACTGGCCCGCTCTACCCAGCTCACGGCACGGGGACGGCCTCAAGCAGCCGCTGAGCCAAGGCTTCCGGGCTGGCCTCCAGGTCGCTGGCCGCACGCAGGCGATGCCCCGCCACGGCAATCAAGACCGCCTGGATATCTTCGGGCAACACCATCTCGCGCCCGGCCAGCAAGGCCCAGGCCTGTGCAGACCGAATCAGGCCCAGTCCGGCCCGAGGCGAAAGCCCGTGTCGGTAATGGGCTTGCTGGCGCGAATATTTCAGCAGGGCCTGCACATAATCCAGCAGTGCATCAGCAACGGTTATCGCCTGGGCATGGCCTTGCAGGGCGCGGATGCTGGTCAGATTCAGAACGGGTTGCAAGGTTTCCAGCAACTGGCGCCGGTCCTGACCCTGGAGCAGGGCGCGTTCATGGCGTTCGTCAGGATAACCCAGGGTAATCCGCATCAGAAACCGATCCAGCTGGGATTCGGGCAGGGGAAAAGTGCCAATCTGATACTGTGGATTTTGCGTGGCAATGACGAAAAAAGGTTCTGGTAACGGGCGGGTTTCTCCATCCACCGTCACTTGGCGTTCTTCCATGGCTTCCAGCAGGGCACTTTGCGCCTTGGGCGTGGCACGGTTGATTTCATCCGCCAGAATCAATTGCGCAAATAGCGGGCCGGGATGAAACCGGAATTGCTGTTCATTGCGGTCAAACAGGGTGTTGCCGATGATGTCGGCGGGCAATAAATCACTGGTGAACTGAATACGCTGATAATGCAGGCCAAACAATTTAGCCAGGGTGTGTGCCAGCGTGGTTTTGCCCACGCCGGGCAGGTCCTCAATCAGCAGATGGCCCCGAGCCAACAGACAGGTGATGGCCAGACGCAAGGCAGTTTCCTTGCCGAGGATCACCGCGCTGGCGGCGCGAATCAGGGCATCAATGGCAGTGCGGGCTTGCGCGGGAGACATGCAGATACCGAGTGGAAGAATATGCCTTCAGTATAGCAAACGTGCCGGATCTGCGTATCCATGCTGCGGACTTCGATTTCATCCTGTTGTTTTACAATGATATACTCCCGCTATTCCATCTCCCGGAGTTTTAGCATGGCCATTGCCCCCCGTCTTCTGACCCTGCAAGTTTCCGCCCTGGCCCTCTGGGGTGCTTTGGCCGCTGCGCCGCAAGTCGCATGGGGAGTGGGCGCCACACCCGCGATTCGGGGTAATGCAAGGCTGGACGCGCTGGTGGCGAATAATAACGGAAGCACTGAGCCAGTTGCGCACCCGCACGGTGCGGATCAGCCAGGGCAATGCCCTGAACTTCAACGGGCTGACGCCTGCGCAATACCTGACCGCCCCCGAGTGGCGGGAAGGCGGGATCGGGGCAGAGCTGGTGCTGCCCACGGCGGGCCAGACTTTTGGTTACGCAGATGGTTCACTGGCCCCCAACACCGGCACCCCGGAATGTGCCGTGATCCATTATCGGTTCAACCTGTTCAGCCTGGGCAAATACAAGTTTGCGGTCCGGCTGTATGGGGTGGCAACTGCTGCCGATGCGCTGGGGGATAGCCTAGTTGTCGGAGGTGGAAGCGCCAACGACCTGACGGCAGCGGCAGTGACGGAAATCGAGCTGGACCTAGGCGCACTGCAAGCGGCACCGGAGACCCCGGCACCGGGCGGCACGCTGCCCGGCGGCACTGCACCCGTGACCCCGCTGCCGGCCCTGAGTTTCCCCGCCGGCACCAGCAACCTGCCCAGCCGGCGTTAGACACGAGGGTATAATCAGTTCGCGTGAAATATCGCCGTACCGGTTCCAACCGATATCCGGCTCACTCCAGTCAGGGCAGGCTGCCTGCAACCGGGTGGGTGCGTTTGTCGCGCTTGATCACTGCGTAGGCGGAATGGTTGTGGATGGACTCGAAGTTTTCCGAGGCGACACGATACGCCAATACCCGGTCATCCTGGTTTAGCCGGGCGGCGACATCCCGCACCATGTCCTCGACGAACTTGGGATTATCATAAGCGCGTTCCGTAACGAATTTTTCATCGGGTCGCTTGAGCAATCCATACAATTCACAGGAGGCCTCGGACTCGACCAGCTCGATCAGTTCTTCGATCCAGATGAAGGCCTCGGTCTGGACCTCAACCGTGACATGGGAGCGTTGGTTATGGGCCCCGTAGGCGGAAATTTGCTTGGAGCAGGGGCACAGGCTGGTGACGGGCACAACCACCCGCAGCGCTACGTGGCTGGTTCCGGCACGGTGTTCCCCGATAAAGGTGACGTTGTAATCCAGCAAACTGGCCACTTTGGAAACGGGAGCCTGCTTCTCGATGAAGTAGGGGAAGCTCATCTCGATATGGCCTTCAGCCGCTTCCAGACGTTCGGTCATTTCGGTCAGCATCTGCCGGAATGACTCCAGCGACAGTTCTCGCTCGTGCTGATTCAGAATCTGCACGAAGCGCGACATGTGCGTGCCCTTGAAATGATGCGGCAGATTGACATACATGTTGAAAGAGGCAACGGTATACTGGTCGCCACCCCGGCGTTCCCGCACCCGCACCGGATGGCGGATGTCCTTGATGCCCACCTGGTCTATGGCCAGGTGGCGATTGTCGGGGCTGCTTTGCACATCGGCAATGCAGGTTTTGATCACGGCGGCGGGCTGCATGTCAGTCATGGCTAGGGGTGGCTACGGGCTTGGACACCAAGGATAGGAAATCTGGCCCGGACTCGCAAGGCATTAAAACCTCGGCAAATGTCCCTGATTAGTGCGGCTAACCCCAATTAAGCCTTATGCAAATTGGGGTTAGCTGATGTTCAGATGCCAACGCGCGCGCTGGGATTGGGACGAGGCAGGCCCAGCAGCGGCCGAATCTGGCTGCGCAAGGATGCAGGCTGCAGGCCGAACTGGCGGAAATAATCCCGTTCCGGACAGCACGTGCTCCGTACCTGCAAGGATAAATAGTTGTCATAACGCAGCGGGCTGCCTGGCACGTAGTCCATGATGCGGGCCTGCCAACGTGACAAGGTATTGCTCAAGGGCCATAACCAGGGGTTCAAGCCTTGCACCTGGGCCAGATAACGTACCAGTTCATGCAGGGTATAGATCTCCGGACCACACAGGTCGTAGCGCTGGCCAAAGGTAGCCGGATTATCCAGGGCCGTGACAAAGGCCCGCGCCACGTCGTCAACAAAAACCGGTGCCAGGACGGCGTTTGGACAGGGTATCGGGAACAGGCCAGGCGCCAGCCGCAACAACCGGGCAAACAACTTGACAAAACCGTCGCCGGGGCCAAACACCACGGAAGGCCGGAAGCTGGTCACGGCAAATTGGGCGCTGTGTTGACGGTGCAGGGCATCTTCACCGCTGCCCTTGCTTTGCAGATAACGGCTGGGGCCATTGACATCCGCATTCAGGGCGCTCATGTGCAGCCAGCGCCGCACCCCGACCCGTTGGGCACAGATGGACAAATCATGTGGAAATACGTGGTGGATGGCCTTGAAGGTGCGCTCCGGATGCGCCTGGTCATGCAGGATGCCTACCAGGTAAATGATCGCATCGCAACCCTGCAGGGCTGGTCCCCACTGCTGAGGTTGACGCGGACTCAGGCTGCGCAGGGTGACGCCGGGGAATAACAGCAAATCCCGGTGGCGTTCCGGGTGACGGCTGTAGACGACGACGTCCTGACCTGCTGCCGTCAGCTGACGGATGAGCGCCTGGCCAACAAAGCCACTGCCGCCGATAAGGCCGATACGTTGTTTCTGCATGATTCTCCTGATAATAATTTGGACAAGAACACGGTGATTCTAAGCGGGAATCCCTCAGGCAGCAATGGGACGGTGCAGTACCTCCTGGAACTTCTGCTAAAATTCGGTCGAGGCCGGGCTGTTTGCCCGGTGCCCTGCCCCGACGCATCGTGAGCGAGCCCAAGTAATGCCTACCGAGTTGCATGTTCCCCTGCTGCCTGAATCGGTTACGGATGCCCAGGTGCTGCGCTGGCACAAAGCGCCGCCTGCCCCCATCACCCAGGGCGAAACCCTGCTGGAACTTGAAACCGACAAAGTCGTGCTGGAAGTACCAGCCCCGCTGGATGGCCTGCTGCTGGAGATCGTGGCGCCTGTCGGGCGCAAGGTCCACAGTGGCGAGCTGTTGGCCCTGCTGGACGCCGTGCCCAGGACAACGCCGGTGGCAGCAACGCCACCCGTAACGGCGACGGATGCCCCACCGCCTGATCCGGCCTTGCCGGCGGTGCCAATGCCGGTGCCCCAACTCGAAACGCTCAGTCCCAGCGCCCGGCGTCAGCTGCGTGCCCAGCAATATCAGCTCCCCACCCTCCCGGGATCAGAGTCCCCACAGACTGCGGCCCCACGCTTGCCTGAACCCGGCACCGCGCCGCCGCCTCACCAGACCGATAGCCGCGCCGTGACCCGTACGCCGCTGAGCCGGATTCGGCTCCGGATTGCCGAGCGCTTGCTGGCGTCACAACAACAAACCGCCACGCTGACCACGTTCAACGAGGTCAATCTGGCTGCCGTCCAGACCCTGCGCCAGCGCTACAAGGACGAATTCCTTCAGCGCCACGGTCAAAAGCTTGGGTTGATGAGCTTTTTTGTCCGGGCAGTGACTGCAACCCTGCAACGCTTTCCCATTTTGAATGCGCGTCTGGAAGGCGAGTTGCTGGTGCAACCGCAGTATTGTGACCTCAGTATTGCCGTCGCCACGCCTCGAGGGCTAGTCACGCCGGTGCTGCGCAATGCCGAGCAACTGAGCTTTGCGGCCATCGAGCGCGCCATTGCCGATTTTGCCGCCCGTGCCAAGGAAAATCGCCTGACCCTGGCGGAGATTCAGGGCGGGACCTTCAGCATCAGCAATGGGGGCAGTTTTGGTTCGCTACTGTCCACGCCTATCCTGAACCCACCGCAAAGCGCCATCCTGGGCATGCACGCGCTGGTGGAACGCCCGATTGCCGAGCAGGGTCAAGTGGTCATCCGGCCCATGATGTACCTGGCACTGTCCTATGACCACCGCCTGATCGACGGTCAGGATGCCGTGCAGGCGCTGGTCCACCTCAAAACCCTGCTTCAGGCCCCTGAACGTCTGTTACTGGAACTCTAGGAATCATCATGTCCCACACCTATGTCCTGCCGTCTGGCCTGCCGTGTGCCAGCGAGCCGCTTTATGGCACTCAAACCCAGAAAGCCATCGAGAATTTCCCCTTGAGCGGGCTACGTCTGCCGCGTGCTTTCCTGCGTGCCCTGGGCCTGATCAAGCAGGCGGTCGCCGAAGTGAATATCGAGCTGGGCCTGCTGCCGGCGGAGACTGGTGCGGCCATCATCAGCGCTGCTGCCCTGGTGGCAGCGGGCCAATATGATGAGCAGTTCCCCATTGACGTATTTCAGACGGGTTCAGCCACCAGTACCAACATGAATGCCAACGAGGTCATCGCCAAGCTGGCAACGCGCAGCCTCGGCCAGGCGGTGCATCCCAATGATCATGTCAATCTGGGGCAGAGCAGCAATGATGTAATTCCGACTGCCATCCACGTCAGCGCCGCCTTGCTGCTGCGCGAGGCGCTCCTGCCGGCGTTGCGTTATCTGGCCCGCACCCTGGACGAGCTGGCCGCCCAACACATGGGCGTGGTCAAGACCGGTCGGACGCATCTGATGGACGCAGTGCCCATCACGCTGGGACAGGAACTCAGTGGCTGGGCCACGCAAATGCACCTGGGGCTACAACGCATGGATAGCGCGCAAGTCCGGATCAGCAAGCTGGCGATCGGCGGTACGGCCGTAGGCACGGGCCTGAATGCGCATCCTGAACTGGGCGAACGGGTTTGCCAGCGCCTGAATTACTACACCCAGGCGCATTTTGCCCCCAAGGAAAATTACTTCGAGGCGTTGAGCACTCAGGACGCCGCCGTGGAACTTTCCGGGCAACTCAAGGTGCTGGCCGTGGGCCTGACCAAGATCTGCAATGATTTACGCTGGATGAACTCCGGCCCCCGGGCCGGTTTGGGCGAAATTGAGCTGCCGGCCTTGCAGGCGGGCAGCAGCATCATGCCTGGCAAAGTCAATCCGGTCATTCCGGAAGCCATCCTGATGGCCTGTGTCCAGGTGATTGCCAACGACACCGCGATCACTCTGGCTGGGCAGGCCGGTAATTTTCAGCTCAATACCATGTTGCCGCTGATCGCTTACAACCTGTTGCAGAGCCTGCAACTAATGGCCAACAGTGCCCGCCTGCTGGTGGACAGGGCCCTGCTGGGCCTGAAGGTCAAAACCGAAGCCCTGGGCCAGCAGGTCGCCCATAACCCCATCCTGGTCACGGCCCTGAATCCGCTGCTGGGCTACGAGCAAGGCGCGGCCGTGGTTCGCCATGCCTACCAGACGGGGTGCAGCATCAAGGAGGCTGCTTTGGCACTGACCGATCTGAGCAGTGAACAACTGGACACCTTGCTGAATCCGCTGACCTTGGCGGAAGGTGGCATTATCGCCGGAACCACCGGCAGCAGCGGATGAAGCGGATCTTGGCCCTGTTACTGGCCTTGCCGGTCCTGGTGCTGCTGCTGGGGCTGGGACGCTGGCAATGGCAGCGGGCCGAGGAAAAGCAGCAGATGCTGGATGCTTACGCCCAGCGCCAGCAGGATGCACCCATCCGCGTGGACCCGGCAGCGCTGGCCCGGTTTGACACAGCGCTGCTCTACCGTCAGCTTGAACTGGCCGGGCAGTATCAGCCACGGCAATATCTGCTTGACAACCAGATTGTAAACCGGCAGGTCGGCTATCATGTCCTGACTCCGTTACAACTGGCGTCCGGTGCCGTACTGCTGGTCAATCGCGGCTGGATACCTGCCGGACGGGATCGCAGCCGGCTGGAGGTGCCCCTTGATTTTCCAGCAGGTCCAGTTCACGTTCAGGGCACCCTGAACCGTATGCCCGGTGTGGGCCTGCACCTGGGCGAGCCGGATGTTGCGGCCGAAACCTGGCCCAAGCGCATCCAGTATGTCGATCTGGCCCGGATGGCCCAACAGCAGCAGACCACCGTGCTGCCCTATGTTGTCCAGCTGGCGCCGACAGCCGCCGGTGGCTTTGTCCGGGACTGGAAACTGCTGGCCATGGGACCAGAGAAGCACTGGGGGTACGCCCTGCAGTGGTTTGCCCTGGCCCTGGCCTGGACGGTGCTGGTCGTGACGACCGCATGGCGCTTACGCTAGGCACTGCCAAACAGATACTGCGCACTGAGCAGGCCCAGCAACACCGTCAGCACGGTCAGCCCCAGGACAGTGCCGGCATAGAGCAGCAGCGGGAGCGGAGCCGGCAGTCGGCCCCGCAGCAAGGTGCGCCAAATCCAGCTCAGATAGCTGACCAGCACGGGAATAGCCAGCAAAAACAGCGTGCTGGCCAACGCATTGCTGCCGATGCGCGCCTCCAGGGCCGCCAGCAGCAGGCACAAGGCCCAGAAGGTTGCCGCCGCCTTGAGCGTACGCGGCATGAATTTCAGACGCGCTCGTGATTCAGCGCAGCCTCCAGTTCGGCAAAGGTGACCGCCGCCACGGGCAGTTCAATGGGAATATCCATCTGCCGGGCGATCTGGCTGAGCGAGAAGATGCCCCGAATCACCAGCCGCTGGCCTTCCGTGGTGTAGTCCACCACCAGGGCATGCTGGCGTCCGACCTGTTTGAGCGTGGCGATGATATCACCCACCTGAGCACGCTCGATGTCGTGGATGTGCAGGGCATCAATGGCCACCAGCGGGGTCATGATGTCGCGCACCAGCACCTGCTTGCGGGTCATGCCATATTGGTGCATGAACCGCAGCGGGGCTTCGCCCTGCAAATCGGTCGCAGTGATCAGGCCTTCGACGGCCCGTTCGCCATCAATGACAAACAGCAACCGGACCCGATTCAGGATCATGGTTTCCAGCGCCTCGTCGATGCTGGCTTGCGGGCCGATGGTGACGGCGGGCACCTGACGCAGGTCAGTCATGATGCTCAGGGCTGGGTCGTGAGGCCGGCTGCGCGGTGTACCCTTGGGTGTGGGCTGACAGAAGGTCGTGCCCGGCGGCAAGGTATGCACCAGCGGCAAGGGCTTGAAATTCACTTGCATAGATCCCCCAATCAAACAATGGCCCTGACAGGTTCAGCCGGGCCTGGGCCTAATTTTCGGGCGGTTCAGGGTGCCCTGGCAAACAGCTTCTGAAGGAAGCCCTGGAGTTCCTGCCAGGAGGCCGCATCCGCCTCGGCATTATAAGACACGGGTAAATCAAATTTATCCCCGATGGCATCGGCCTGTGGATTCGTGAAGCTGTGCTCGGCACCTTCATAAACCACGACCTTGTAATTCACGCCCGCAGCTTGCATTTCCTGCTCAAAAGCAGCTACCTGAGGTGGCGGCACCATGGAGTCGTCGCTACCGGTCAGCACCAGCACCTGAGCCTTGACCTTGCCTGGCTGGGCCGGCGTACTCGCACCCAGACTGCCGTGGAAACTGGCCACACCATCCAGATCCAGCCCCTGCCGGGCCATGTTCAGCACGACACTGCCCCCGAAACAGTAGCCGATGGCGGCGGTCTGGTCGGCAGCCACTTCGGGACGGGCCTGGATGAACTGGAGTGCGGCAGCAAAGCGTTGCTGCTCGACTGCGCTGTTCTTGCGCACTTCCTGGACAAATTGCTGGGCATCGGCCGGATGGTCGGCGCGTTTGCCCTCGCCATACATGTCCACGGCCAGCGCCACATAACCCAGCGCTGCCAGCTTGCGTGCGCTGGTACGGGCATG
Source organism: uncultured Gammaproteobacteria bacterium (assembly GCA_964398665.1). Classification (GTDB taxonomy): domain Bacteria; phylum Pseudomonadota; class Gammaproteobacteria; order CAYNNN01; family CAYNNN01; genus CAYNNN01. The sequence goes on from CAYNNN010000026.1 coordinate 8,928, forward strand.
TTCATTATGCCCCCACCATTCATGGACGACCAGCACGGCGGGCCGCTTGCCCTGTGCCGCATCATCATAGGCCAGAAAACCGTTCAACGTCACCCCGTCAGCCTGGTAACGCACTTCTTCGGTTTTGACCGCCGCCTGGCTCAAGCCAAAGGCCACCAGCCCCAGCAAAGCTACCCACCCACGCAGCATGATCGTCTCTCCGGCAGATTGAATGTAGCGGTAATCATGGCAGCAGTCAGGCCACTGTGCAAGTTGCCCGTGGCAGATGAATGCCTGCTGGCGTCCGGCATCAATCATGTTATACTAACAACATTAATGTATCATTTATTACAAAAAATGTTGTGGTTACTGGGTATCATCTCCCTGCCTACGGAAAATGCCACGGCGCGGGTACGCATCTGGCGGGCGCTCAAAGCCTTGGGTTGTGCCAGCCTGCGGGATGGGGTGTGGTTGCTGCCGGACTTGCCCCAGCCCCGGCGAGCACTTGCAACCGTGACCGAAGAGGCCCGCAACGCGGGCGGCGAAGCCTGGCTGCTCACGGTATCCGCCGACAGTGCTCAGGCCGAGTTTTTCCCACACCTGTTTGACCGAGGTGAGGATTACGCCACCCTTCTGGATGAACTGGGGCAATTCGATCCGCTGGCCGATGAGGTGGCCTCTGCTCGCAAGCAGATGAAGATAATCAATAAACGGTTTATGGCTGCGCTGGAAATCGATTATTTCCCCCATCCGCTCCAGCGGGCAGTCCGTACCCGGCTGCAAGCGGCCGAAGCCGCCCTGCAGCAACGACTGCAGGTGGCCGAACCCGCCTTTCAGGCGGGTGAGCCGCACCGGCTGCGTCTGGCCGATTTTCAGGGCAGGTTTTGGGCGACTCGACACAACTTATGGATAGACCGGCTCGCCTCAGCCTGGCTGATCCGGCGCTACATAGACCCCCAGGCCCGGTTCCTGTGGCTGGCTGAAGTGACGGACTGCCCGCCTGACGCCCTGGGCTTTGATTTTGACGGGGCTGCTTTTACCCATACCGGACGCTACGTGACTTTTGAAACCCTGCTGGTCAGTTTTGGACTGGAGCAGGATGCCGGGCTGCAACGGCTGGGAAAATTGGTGCATACCCTGGATGTCGGTGGCAATGCGCCGGAGGCAGCCGGTTTTCTGCCCGTGTTGCAGGGCCTGAAACGCCGTTATCCGGAGGATGACGCCCTGCTACAGGCAGGCAGCCCGCTCCTGGATGACCTTTACCATGCCTTTTCGCTGCAGGAGTCCTGACCTTGAATGCCGCAATACCACAAACTGCGCCGCCTGCGCCGACACTGGGCCAGGCGTTTACCTACTGGCTGAAACTGGGGTTCATCAGCTTTGGCGGTCCGGCAGGGCAGATTGCCATCATGCACACCGATCTGGTGGAGAATAAACGCTGGATTTCCGAACAGCGCTTTCTGCATGCACTCAACTATTGCATGTTGCTGCCGGGACCGGAGGCAATCCAGTTGGCCATTTATATCAGCTGGCTGATGCATGGTCTGCTGGGTGCCGTCATTGCCGGGGTACTGTTTTTCCTGCCGGCTTTTGCGCTACTGTCATTGCTGGCAGGTAGCTATCTGGCCTGGGGCGACGTACCGCTGGTGCAAGGCATTTTCTACGGAATCAAACCGGCGGTGGTGGCTGTGGTGCTGTTTGCGGCGTGGCGGATTGGCGCCCGGGCCTTGAAAAATGGCCTGCTCTGGGGCGTGGCCGCATTGGCCTTCATCGGCATTTTCGCATTCAGGATTGATTTCCCCTGGATTGTGCTGATGGCTGGCCTACTGGGTGCCCTCGGTGGCTGGTGGCTGCCCGATTACTTCAAGGGTGGCGGGGGACATGGCCCAGCCCATAAGGCTTACGGCGCCGCACTCATTGATGACCATACGCCAACGCCGCCGCATGCCCGGTTTTCCTGGGTTCGCCTAGGCGTGACGATAGGGGTGTTCGTCACGGTCTGGTGGCTGGCCCTGCTGGCTGTAGGTGGCCAGCGGTCACTGTTCGACATGGGGGTATTTTTTACTCAGGCGGCCTTTCTGACCATTGGTGGCGCCTATGCCGTTTTGCCCTACGTTTATCAGGGCGGCGTGGAGCATTACGGCTGGTTGACCGGAGCACAGATGATGGATGGCCTGGCGCTGGGGGAAACCACACCGGGACCACTGATCATGGTGGTGACCTGGGTCGGTTATCTGGGCGGAGTTGCCAAGGGCGTTCTGGATCAACCGGTTGCTGCAGGTCTGGCAGGGGCTGCGGTTGCAACGTTCTTTACTTTCCTGCCTTCATTCCTGTTCATTCTGGCGGGTGGACCGCTGGTGGAAAGTACCCGGGGCAACCTGAAATTCACTGCACCGTTGACAGGCATCACCGCCGCCGTCGTAGGTGTGATTATCAATCTGGCGGTGTTTTTTGCCTGGCACACGTTCTGGCCTCAGGGCACGGCAGCAGCGCCGTTTGCCGGGCCGTTTGAGTGGTTTCCGGTCCTGGTGGCGGTTCTTGCCTTTCTCGCCTTATGGCGATATCGGCAGGATATCATGCGGGTGATCGGTGCCAGCGCGGTGCTGGGCTTGGTTTATACCTTAATTTCAGGAGTGGTGTAATGACGATACGTACGATCGAACCTGCAGAATTTATGAACCTCGCTGATACGGTCATGGTCCTGGATGTGCGCCGCCGGGAAGACCGTGACACTTCGCAAGAGACCGTCGCCGGGGCAACCTGGCAAGACCCGACCCACATGGACACCTGGATAGGGGCGGTGCCGTACGACCAACCGATTGTAATTTATTGCGCCCGGGGTGGGAGTGTCAGCAACAGCGTGGTGGACCGCTTGCGGGCCGCCGGGGTACAGGCCCGCTTTATCGTGGGCGGCATTGAGGGCCTGAAAGCTGCCGGTGGCCCAGTCGTGGCCAAATAAGATCAGGATCCGAAAGCGGCATATCCCGCCCCCTGCGGCAGCTTGCGGGATCAGCCCCATTCCCGGCGCAAACCCGCTATACTCCGCCCTGCATCCAACCAACCCGTAGAGGTCTCTCATGCGTTATTTGCTCGCTTTTGCACTCGCACTCAGCACGGTGGCTTGCAGTGCCCTGGAGCCGACTGCTGCCGTCAAACCCAAAGATGGCGAACTGCCCTTTCCCAGCGACTATACGAGCTGGACCAAAGTGCTGCCGGATATTGTCCGCACCGACCTCAAGCAGGTGCGCGAAGTTTACATCAACACGGCTGGCAAACAGGTCAAGGCGGGCCAGCCTTTCCCCAACGGTACCAGCTTCGTGATGGAAATCTACAAGGCGGATGACGGGAAAAAGGGCGCGCTGGCCAAGGTGTTTGTCATGACCAAGGGCGAAGGCTGGGGTGCCAATGCCCCGCAGGGCCTGGGCAATGGCGACTGGATTTATACCTCGTTTGACGCCAAGGGCACCAAGCTGGCCGATAGTCAGGACCCCTGCCGCAGCTGCCACTTGCCGCTGGACAAGAAAGATTACGTGCCGCGCTATGACGAAATCCTCAGCAAGCTGGGCGTGAAATAACCCGCACTTCTGCCCGCTTCTCCGCCTGCCGGGCGGGGGAGCACCGGGGAGCTACAACTTGCGCTATCTGCTTGTCCTGGTTGTCCTGCTGGCCAGTTTGCCGGCAATAGCTGCCGAGCTGCCCACGACCGAAACCCAGACGCTGCGGGAACAGCTTGTCCTTGATGAGCAGGAGTTGCCAGGGCGCATCAGTCGCCTGACCCCGGATCAGGCCACCGAAGAAGTCATGCAGGCGGCCCGGCTGGCGGCTCAAGCGGCCCAGTTGGCCGTGGAAAAAACCCAGGCCGCACTGGCCGGTGCCCAGACCAATCTCCAGACCCAGGCCCAATTGGCCAGCAGTTTACAGCAGCGGCTGAGCCAGTGGCTGGAAAGCCCCGAGCCTTCCAGTGTTCCGGTCATGCCTGGCAGCGAAACCAAGGCCGAAGTACAAGCCAGACTGGCAGCTACCCAGCAGGCCATTCAGCAGGAACAGACCCAATTGACCCAGTTGCAGGAGCGCCTGAGTGTGCAGCAACGCCAGCTCAAATTGAGTCAGCGCTGGGAACAGGCATTGCAGCAGCCCCATCAGCTTTACCAACAGCAGCAACTGGTCCAGCGTATCCGTACCGAACGTCAACGTTATCTGGAAGAAGCCGAGCAGTTGCGTGAGGAATGGCAGCAGTTGCAATGGTCAGGGGCCGATGCTCAGCCCCATCTGCTGCAAACCCGGATTCAATTGGCCGAGGTGCGGGCAGAACTGGCCAGTCATGCCTTGCGCTACAACTACGCTCAAACGCAACTGCAAAATTGGCGGGGTTTGCTGGGCCAAACGCCGCAGCAGGTTGGCGGCGATCAGGTGCGCGAAGCACAGCAGCTGGAGCGGGAACTGCGCGCTTCCCGTCTCGCACTGGAACAACAGGCCCGCCTGCTACGTCAACAGGGTGATATCTTGCAGCAGACGACTGCCAATCTGACCCCCCGTGAGCAAACCCTGGCGCGTGAAGAGCAGCGGCTGCTGGCAGAACTGCGCCAGATCCTGGAGCAGCAGCTGGCCCAACTGGTCGGCCTCCAGCCAGGCTTGAGCGCCCTGCATGAAGCCTTGGCCAGCACGGCACGGCATAATTTTACCACGCAGTTGCGCCAGCAACGTAATCTGCCCCAGACCTGGGAACTCTGGCAGCGCCTGCTGATGGAACTGGGCCGCCTGCCGGGACAGATCGGGCATGAACTGACCCTGTTATTCAATACCCTGACCCAGACACTCCAGCAACTGACCCTGGAAGCCAGCGTCTTGCTCGCCGCGCTGATTCTGGCCTGGGGTGGTCTGGCCTTTCAGGGTTATCGCTGGACACAGCGCTGCTGGCAGCGCCTGCACCAAGTGCGCACGGTACCGGTTTCCGCCCTGACCTTGTTGGCTTTTCTGGCACTGGCCAATGCCCTGGCCTGCTGGTTGGGTTTGGGGCTGGGTGCCCTGATGTTCTGGTTGAATCCGGGTGGGAGCGCTGGTTATTTAGGCGGGTTGCTGGCCGCACTGCCGTTGGCTTTACGCCTGCCTCCCACGCTGCTGTGGGGGGTGTTTCACCTGGGGTTAACCCAGTCGGAGCAGACCCGGCAGTTGTACAGACGGCTGTCCGGCTTATGGTGGTTTACCGCCAGTTCAGGGCTGCTCACCCTGCTGGCGCACCTGTTGGCGGCCAGTCAGGAAGTGCAGGAATTACTGGGCACCCTGTTCATGGGCCTGTTGGGCGTCTGGGCCTGGCCGGTCATCCAGTTGCGCCAACTGTTGCTGGCCCAAAGCACACTCAGGCTGGCCATTCAGTGGCGCATTGCCCTGCAACTGGGCAGCCTGGTTCTGGCTACTGCGCTGATCATGCTGGCCTTGCTGGGGTTATTGGGTTATCTGCAACTGGGCTGGTTTCTGGCCAAGCACCTGAGCCTGATTCTGGTCTTTCTGCTGATCTGGCTGAGCCTGCGCAGCCTGCTGCTGGACGGCCTGCATGTCCTGCACGCCCGCTTGCTGGGTTATAACCGCCTGACCGGCTTTCTGGCCGAAGATTTATTGCCTTTGCTGTCCCTGCTCTTGCGCCTGCTGTTGCTGGGTAGCCTGCTGTGGGGGCTGTTTTATCTCAATGGCTGGCTGGATGATCAGAACGTGCTGGGTGCCCTCCGGCAGGCTTTTACTTATCCCCTCTACAGCAACCAGAATGTCCGGCTCACGGTCACCAGTGTGCTGCTGGCCGCCCTGACGGTCTGGTTTGTCGTGTGGTTCAGTCGCCTGGCCAAGCGCCTGGGTTACTGGTGGCTGTATGAGGGCGTCAGCGATCTGGGGGTGCGTAACAGTCTGGCCAGCTTTACCCAATACACGCTGCTGGTCGGTGGGCTGATGATCGCCTTGCAGGTGATGGGGGTCAATCTGACCACCCTGATGGTGCTGCTGGGTGGCCTGGGGGTCGGGATCGGCTTTGGGTTACAGAATGTGGCCAGCAATTTTATCAGTGGCATCCTGCTGCTCATCGAGCGCCCGGTGCGTACTGGCGATATTGTCAGCATTGCCGGTCAGGAAGGCCGGATCACCAGTCTGGGGATCCGTTCCGTAACCTTGCAAAACTGGGACATGCACGACGTGATCATTCCCAACTCGGAGCTGATCAGCAGCTCTTTTACCAATTTCACCTTGAGCAACAAAACCCTGCGCCTGATGCTGATCATCGGGATCGGTTATGACGACGACCCGCATCAGGCCCGGCAGATCATGCGGGAAGTGGTCACCAGCGACAGTGAAGTGCTCAAGGAACCGGAGCCAGCGGTCATTTTCTGGGAATACGGTGATTCAGCCCTGTTATTTCGCTTGTATCTCTATATCGACAGCAGCCGGACGGGCCTGGGTGCCGTGCGGGACCGCATCCTGTTTACGCTCTGGGATCGGTTCAAGGCCGCCGGGATCAGCATCCCTTATCCCCAACGGACCGTGCATGTCAAACCCTGGCCAGGGGCAATACCCGGCCAGCCGGAGTCCTGACCATGGTTCCAGATACCCTGTTGGCTGGCCTGAACGCCGCTCAGCGCAGTGCGGTTGTCGCGCCACCGGGGCCGGTACTGGTGCTGGCCGGGGCAGGTAGTGGCAAGACGCGGGTGCTGACGCATCGGTTGGCCTGGCTGGTGCAGACACAGCATCTGCCCTTGTCCAGCCTGCTGGCCGTGACCTTCACCAACAAGGCCGCTGCCGAAATGCAGCAGCGCATCGGCCAACTGCTGGGCCGCAGTCCGGCGGGGCTGTGGCTGGGCACGTTCCATGGCCTGGCACATCGGTTTCTGCGCCTCCATGCTGCCGCTGCCGGGCTGCGGGGTGATTTTCAGATTCTGGATGCCGGGGATCAGCTCCGGCTTTTGCGTCGGCTACTCAAGGAGTTGGGTCTGGATGAAAAGCGCACGCCGCCAGAAGCGGTCCGTGGCTATATTGATCAGTGCAAAGAGTCTGCACGGCGTGCCCAGCAGTGCCAGCCTGAACAGGCACGCGAAGTGGAACTGCATCAGGTCTATCTGGCCTATGAACAGTATTGCAAGGCTCAACATCTGCTGGATTTTAGCGAATTACTGCTACGCACCCATGAATTGCTGCGCGATGATGCGCAGGTGCGCACCGCCTGGCAGCGACGCTTTACCGCAGTGCTGGTGGATGAATTTCAAGATACCAATGCCTTGCAATACGCCTGGCTCAAACAGATGACCCTGGACTCCCAGCAGCTTTTTGCCGTGGGCGACGATGACCAGTCCATCTATGGCTGGCGCGGCGCACAGGTGGAAAATATCCAGCATTTGCAGCGTGATTATCCAGGCGTCCAGCTGATACGGCTGGAGCAGAACTATCGTTCCACCGGGGCTATCCTGGCCGCAGCCAACGCCGTCATCGCCCATAATCACCAGCGCCTGGGCAAAACCCTCTGGACGGCGGGAGCCGCTGGCAGTCCTGTGGCCCATTACGCCGCGACCGATGCCTGGGAAGAAGCCCGCTTTGTCGCCGCTACGCTGCAACAGGCCCAGCGTCAGGGCCGGTCCTGGGCCGAGATGGCGGTGCTGTATCGCTCCAACAGCCTGTCACGCATTCTGGAAGAAGTATTTCTGAGCAACCGCATTCCCTATCGGATCCACGGGGGCTTGCGCTTTTTTGAGCGGGCCGAGATCAAGGATGCCCTGGCCTATCTGCGTTTATGCCTTAATATCCATGATAATACAGCCTTTGAGCGGGCTTTGGGTGCACCGGCACGCGGTATCGGCCCCAGGACAGTGACACAATTGCGCAGCATCGCCAAGGCCAGTGCAGTATCACTGTGGCAGGCTGCCGAGCAAAGCCTGCGCACCGGGCAAGTGGCCGGGGCCGTAGGCAATGCCCTGCGTGGGTTCCTCACGTTACTCCAGCGTCTGGCAACCCCGGCCCCGCTGGCAACCCTGACGGCCCGGGTGGTCGAGCACAGCGGCCTGCTGCAAGCCTTAACGGATGAAAGTGCCCAGGATCGTCGGGACAATCTGGCCGAACTGGTCAGCGCCGCGCTGGCTTTTCAAACCGCCTACCCGGTTGCGGAAACGTCCGATAACGAACAGTTGCGTGAATTCCTGGCCCATGCCGCCCTGGATGCCGGAGAACGTCAGGCCGAGCGCGATCAGGCGGCCGTGCAACTGATGACCCTGCACGCGGCCAAGGGCCTGGAATTTCCCTGGGTAGTGATCATCGGTCTGGAGGAAGGCACGTTTCCCAGCGAACGCAGCAGCAACCAGCAGCGAGAACTGGAAGAAGAACGGCGGCTCTGTTACGTGGGCATTACCCGCGCCCGTGCACAACTCCTGCTGACCCACGCCACCCGGCGCCTGGTCTATGGTCGTGAAGCCATCAATCGCCCGTCACGCTTCCTGCACGAACTGAATCAGGTCGATCGCGTGCAATATCCGCATGAGATTGGCCGTCCGCTGCCTGTGGTCCCGCCGCCTGGCGTATCATCGGCCCCGCTCAGCCATCCCGCGCCGGCACCTGCCCCCTTCACGGCGCCGACCCAATTGCGACCCGGCCAGCGGGTCAGGCATCCGGTATTTGGCCCCGGCATTGTGCGCCAATATAGTGATTTTGAACAAAAATCCAAGGTAGAAGTCGAGTTTCGCAACGGCCAGCGCAAATGGCTGGTGCTGGCCCTGGCCCGCCTGGAAATACTCTCTTCCTGATTTTTAACCCTGAGGTAACCCCGATGCAACGACGGCAACTGCTTAAAACAGCCACCTTGACCGCACTCGGCGCCAGCACGCTGGGCGCCAGCGCCTGGGCGCAAGCCCCGATCCAGTGGAAAATGGTCACCACCTGGCCGAAAAATTTCCCGGCCCTGGGCACCGGAGCCGAACGCCTGGCCCAACGCATCGGCGAGCTGAGCGGCGGGCGGTTGCAAATCAAGGTTTATGGTGCAGGCGAGCTGGCCCCGGCGCTGGAAGTATTTGACGTGGTGTCCCGAGGCACGGCGGAAATGGGCCACGGTGCGGCCTATTATTGGAAAGCCAAATCCGAAGCAGCGCAATTTTTTTCCAGCGTGCCTTTTGGGCTGACCGCACAGGAAATGAACGCCTGGCTGTTTCACGGCGGCGGGATGGCCTTGTGGGAGGAAACCTATGCACCCTTTGGTCTGATCCCGGCGGCAGCAGCCAACACCGGCGTACAGATGGCCGGATGGTTCAACAAGGAAATTAATACCCTGGATGACCTGAATGGTCTGAAGATGCGCATTCCCGGCCTGGGTGGCGAGGTTTTGAAACGCGCTGGCGGTACCCCGGTCAATCTACCCGGCGGTGAACTGTTTACCGCCCTGCAATCCGGGACGATCGACGCCACCGAATGGGTCGGGCCGTATAACGACCTGGCCTTTGGCCTCTACAAAGCCGCCAAGTACTATTATTATCCCGGCTGGCATGAACCCGGCACCACCCTGGAAGCCATTATCAACCGCAAGGCTTTCAATGCCCTGCCCAAGGACTTGCAGGCGATAGTCCTCACGGCCTGCCGGGCAGCCAACGATGACGTGCTGGCTGATCTGACCGCGCATAACAACGCGGCCCTGCACACCCTGACCACCCAGCACAAGGTACAATTGCGCAGGCTCCCCGACCCGGTGCTGGCTAAGCTCAAGCAATTATCCGATGAAGTAGTCGCCGAGGTAGCCAAAAAAGATCCGTTGAGCCAGAAGGTATATGACTCTTACCGGCAGTTCCGGGATCAGGCCATCGCCTGGGGCCGGATCGCCGACCTGGCCTATCTGCAAGCCCGTGGCTGAACTTCCGCCGGCCTTTGCCGCTGACCTGCTGCGCTGGTTTGCGGCGCACGGGCGGCGGGATTTACCCTGGCAGCACCCAGCCACGCCCTACCGGGTCTGGGTTTCCGAAGTGATGCTGCAACAAACGCAAGTCAACACCGTGATTCCCTATTACCAGCGTTTCATGGTGCAGTTCCCCGACCTGCCCACCCTGGCGGCAGCCCCGCTGGATGCGGTGCTGGCCTTGTGGGCCGGGCTGGGCTATTACGCCCGTGCCCGCCATCTGCACCAGGCCGCCCAGCAGGTTATGAATCATCACCAAGGCCAATTGCCCACCGCACTGGAACACCTGCAAGCCTTGCCCGGCATTGGCCGTTCCACGGCCGGGGCCATTTTGGCACTCAGTGCCGGGCAACGCCACGCGATTCTGGATGGCAACGTCAAGCGGGTTCTGGCCCGCTACGGCGCGGTACCCGGCTGGCCGGGCCTGCCTGCCGTGGCCGCGCAACTGTGGCAGCTGGCGGAGCATTACACCCCGACCACCGCACTGGCCGCGTACACCCAGGCCATGATGGACCTAGGTGCCACGGTCTGCACGCGCAACCAGCCCCGCTGCCCGGTTTGTCCGCTGCGGCTGCACTGTCTGGCCCATCAACAAGGCCGCAGCACCGCGTATCCCAGCCCCAGGCCACGGCAAGTTTTGCCCCGGCGCCAAGTGTGCGGGCTGCTCCTGAGTCAGCCCGATGGCCGCATCCTGCTGTTGCAGCGCCCACCCAGCGGCATCTGGGGGGGCTTGTGGAGTTTGCCGGAAGCCGCTGACCTGGCACAGGCAGCCCAGTGGTGTGCCGCGCAGGGCCTGCAACTACTGACCCCGCTGACGCCCCGACCTTTGGTACAGCATACTTTTACCCATTTCCAGCTTGAACTGCTGCCGGTGCAGGCGCAGGTGCAGCCTGAGGCAACGGCGGTGCGGACTGCATCCGGGCGTTGGGTTGAAAGCGCCGAATACGCACATCTGGGTTTACCCGCGCCCATCCGGCGCCTGCTGGCAGACCTGCACTAGCAGCTATCGCCACTGCGCCGGGCGCCCGCGCAACCCTCCCGGGGCCATCCGGACCTGCACGCCGGCACCGATTTGCAGGCCTCCCGTACGCCATCAGGCCATAATTTTTATTATTTCAGCATAGAAAAATTTTCTATTGAGTTTATTAAAATATTCTTATATTATTTACCCCGTAGAGAACGAATCCACTACACAGCTTTTGACCAATTTTGCAACCGGAGAATAAATCATGAACAAGATCATCAAAATCGTTGCCGTGAGCGCACTGCTCGGCGCTTCTGCTTCCGCGAATGCCTGGTGGGGCAACAACGGTCCCTGGGGCAACATGTGGGATGGCGCTGGCAACGGCGACTTCAGCATGAACATGAATTTCCGTGGCAACGCTGACGGCCGTGGCTATGGCTACCACGCCCCGTATTACGGCTATGCCCCGTATGGCTACGCCCCCTACGGTTATGCCCCTTACGGCTATCCGGTTCCGGGCGCTGCCGTGGCCCCGGCCCCTGCGACCACCGACAAGAAGTAATTTTGACCCTACATATCTAACTGGAGAACAACCATGAACAAGATCATCAAAATCGTTGCCGTGAGCGCACTGCTGGGTGCTTCTGCTTCCGCGAATGCCTGGTGGGGCAATGGCCCCTGGAGCAACATGTGGGATGGCGCTGGCAACGGCGACTTCAGCATGAACATGAGCTTCAGCGGTCGTGCCGATGGCCGTGGCTATGGCTACCAAGCCCCGTATTATGGCTATGCCCCGTATGGCTACGCCCCCTACGGCTATCCCGCCCCGGTCGCTGCGGTGACCCCGGCGCCTACGGAAAAGAAATAAGCAGATTCGCTGACGTCTGACCGCACCCCTCCCCCCGCCTGTCGGGGGCTGAGGGGTTTTTTTATGGCGGCCTCTGGCGGAGTTTCAGGCCCGACGCAGGCAGTCTGACATCCAGCCAGCGGACAAACACCCTCAGCCCCCGTGGGGCGGGCGACTGACAGCAGTCAGGATACCTTGCAACAGGGCAGTCGGCGTGGGTGGGCAGCCGGGAACCGTGACATCCACGGGGATCACGTCAGCCACTTTACCGCAGGTGGCATAGTTGGGACCAAACAGCGCCCCGATCTCACCGCAACCCCCACCACAATCTCCCACTGCCACCACCCACTTGGGATCCGGCGTGGCCGCATAGGTGCGCCTCAGGGCTTCGGCCAGATTCCAGGTGACCGGGCCGGTGACCAGCAGCATATCGGCATGGCGCGGGCTGGCCGTGAATTTCACGCCCAGACCTTCCAGGTTATAACAGGGTCCGTTCAGGGCGTGGATTTCCAGCTCGCACCCATTGCACGACCCGGCATCCACATGGCGGATGCTGACAGCTTGGCCAAAGATCCGGAAAATCTCGGCGTGCAGCTGTCGGGGCTGGGTGAGCCAGTCCGGGTTCAGCGCCGGCGTGGGTTCAACCTGGCATCGGGTATTCAGGATCTGGCTGACGATCAGGCGAAAAGCCATGGCTACAAGTCCACTCCGCTGTAACTCAGATTGAACGATTTGTTAATCAGGGGAAAATCCGGCACGATATTGCCCAGAATGCCGACTTCCAGCAAGGGCCAGTTCTGCCAGGAAGGGTCGTGTGGATAGGCCCAGATCAGACGCCCCTGGGCATCCAGACGCAAGGCCACCAGTACCGGCCCACGCCAACCTTCCACCCAGCCCAACCCCTCGCCTGCCTGCGGGATGACCGGCTGATGCAGCGGCCCAGCGGGGAGGTGCGTCAGGATCTGCGGGATCAGACGCAGGGATTCCTGGAGTTCGCCAAACCGGACTTCGGCGCGTGCCAGCACATCGCCGCCCCGCTCCACCACCATGTTGACCTCCAGCTGGTCGTACGGGGGCTGGGGAAACTGCACCCGGCCATCCCAGGCCTGACCGCTGGCGCGTCCGGCCAGTCCGGTCAGTTGCAAGGCCAAAGGCCGAGGCACCTGGCCGGTATGGGCAAAGCGGTCCTGCAAGCCCGGATGTTCAGTGTACACGGTGTGCAACTCGGCCACTGCAACGGCTAGTTGTTGCGCCTGTCGGGTCAGTTCGGCCTGGGCAGCCGGACTTACATCCACGGCCACCCCGCCGGGCACCAGGCTGTCATACAGGTAGCGGTGGCCAAAGTACGTGGCGCTCAGGTGCAACCAGGCCTCCTTCAGACGCCAGAACTGGGCAAACCCCAGACTCAGGGCTACGTCATTCCCCAGATAGCCCAGATCACCCAGATGATTGGCCACGCGCTCCATTTCCAGCAGCAGTGCCCGCAGCCAGATCGCCCGGGGTGGAACCGGGGTGGCGGTGGCGGCCTCGACGGCCATGCAGTAAGCCCAGGCATAAGCCACATGGCTATCCCCCGACACTCGACCTGCAAGCTTGGCCCCCTGCGCCAGATTCAGACCCATGAAGCGCTGGCCGATGCCCTTGTGGGTGTAGCCCAGACGCTGTTCCAGGCGCAGCACCCGGTCGCCGATGACGGAAAAGCGAAAGTGTCCCGGCTCAATGATTCCGGCGTGGATCGGCCCGACGGGAATTTCATGCACGCCCTCACCGCTGACCTGGACAAAGGGGTATTGGTCAGGCACTGTCCCGGCGGCAGGCGACTTGGCATCGTGACGCAGGGGATGATAATGCGCCAGCCAGGCGCCGTGGCGCAGCCATTTGCGGTTATCCGCAGCGTCCTGAGCCACCAGCCCCAGCAGATCAAAAGTGGCCCGCTGCATCCGGCTGGCCTGAGGAAACAGGCCTGCCAGGTCAGGATAGGCCGGCGCATCAGCCGCCAGCGGACTACTGGCCCAAATCAGGCCCAGGCTGGTCAGAAAGGCCGTGTGCAGGTGCAGGCAGCCGTCAGTCGGACGGTCGTCGCTACCCCACAAGGCCAGCAGTTGGCCGCCCTCGGCCTGGATGCTGCGGGCAAAATCCGGCAGGCGCCGGGCTTCCAGGGCAAAACGCCAGAGTTGGGGATTGGCCTGCGGGGTCAGGTGGAGGGTGCCTAATGGCATTTAGTTACCCCCCAGCAATTGGGCGGCCTGCCGGTACCAGGCGGCCAGATAGGGTGGAATGTACAAACCCAGCAGCAGGGCCAGTCCCAGATGCAGCATGACCGGAAACAGCGCAGGCTGGTAGGGCAGGCGCGGCAATTCGGTTTCTCCAAACACCATCGCCTGCACCTTGGCAAAAATCGCCGCAAAAGCCACGCCCAGGGCCAGTAACAGCCAAGGCGTGGTCCAGGGCTGGGTGTGCATGGCTGTGGTAATCAGCAAAAACTCGCTGGCAAACAGCCCAAACGGCGGCAGGCCCAAAATGGCCAGTGTCCCCAACATCAGGCCCCAGCCCAGCAACGGGTTGGTCTGGGCCAGGCCCCGGATGGCGGCAATCTCCTGGCTGCCCGCTTTTTGCGTCGCATGGCCCACGGCAAAGAAGATGGCCGATTTCACCAGCGAGTGCAAAGTCATATGCAGCAGCCCGGCAAAATTCGCCACCGCCCCGCCCAAGCCAAAGGCAAAGGTGATCAGGCCCATATGTTCAATGGAAGAATAAGCAAACAGGCGTTTGACATCGGTTTGGCGCTGAAGCATGAAGGCGGCCACCACCACGGTCAGCAGGCCAAACCCCAGCAATAAGTGGCTGGCCAGCGGGGTGCCCAAGGCGCCGTCGACCAGAATCTTGGCCCGCAGCAGCGCATATAGGGCCACGTTGAGCAGCAGACCCGAGAGCACCGCCGAAATCGGGGTCGGGCCTTCGGCATGCGCATCCGGGAGCCAGTGATGCAGGGGCACCAACCCGACCTTGGTCCCATACCCCACCAGCAGAAAGACAAAAGCCAGTTGTAGCACCGTCGGTTCCAGTTCGGTTCTGACCGCATGCAGATGGGTCCACAGCAAGGCCGTCCCGCCCGGTCCGAGTACTTTTTCAGCCGCGAAATACAGCAGGATGGTGCCAAACAGGGCCTGGGCAATCCCGACCCCGCAGAGGATGAAGTATTTCCAGGCCGCTTCGAGGGCGGCGGGGGTGCGATATAGGGAGACCAGCAACACCGTCGCCAGGGTAGCCCCTTCCATCGCCACCCAGAGAATGCCGACATTGTTGGTGGTCAGGGCCAGGAGCATCATGGCCATGAATATCTGATAACTGCTGTGGTACAGGCGCAGCCGCCGGGGGTTCAGGCGCCCATGTTCCTGTTCGATGCGCAGGTAAGGCCGGGAAAACAGTGCAGTGGTAAAACCGACCAGCGCGGTCAGGGCCACGAGGAACACATTGAAGGCATCAATGAAAAAAGCCTCCTGCCCCAATAACAGCGGGCCGTGGGCCAGCACGCGCCCGGTCAGGGCGGCAGCAGCCAGCAAGGTGAGCAGGCTGAACAGGATATTGAATTCCGGGGCGAAACGGCGACAGCCCCAGACCCCCAGCAAGAGGCCACCCAGCACCGGAATTCCCAATAAGGCGTATATTTCCATTGCGATAGCCTGTTAGCGTTCCTTCAGGCGGCTCAGGTTATGCAGATCCAGGGAGTCAAACTGGGCCCGAATCTGGAAAAAGAAGATGCCCAGCACAAATATCCCGACCAACACATCCAGGGCAATGCCCAGTTCGACCACCAGCGGCATGCCGTAGGTGGCGCTGGTGGCGGCGAAGAACAGGCCATTTTCCATGGCCAGAAAGCCGATAACCTGCGGGATGGCCTTGCTGCGGGTGATCATCATCAAGAAAGCCAGCAGGACGATGGCCAGGGCAATGCCCAGGGTGGCACGGGTCAGGGTACCGGACAACTGGGTAATCGGCAGAGCCAGATTGAATGCAAAGATCACCAGAATAATCCCGGCCAGCAGGGTCAGCGGAATGTTGAGCAGGCTCTCGACTTCGCGTTCCACATCCAGCTTGCGAATCAGGCGATAAAAATAGCCCGGAATGATGAATACTTTCAGGCCCAGGGCCAGGATTGCTGAATAATACAGATGATGCTGGCCAGTGGCAGCCGCCACCAGGGTGGTGGAGAGCGTCAGCACCAGACCTTGCCAGGCCAATAAGGTTACCAGGCCCGTCACACGCCGCTGGGCCAGCATTGCAAAGGCGATCAGGAGCAGGACGGCAGCCAGCAGGTTGATCAGTTGCAGGTAATAAGGCATCACACTTCCAGGAGAAAATGCAGCAACAGGCCCAGCACGCCGAGCAAAAAGGCCATGCCGAGAAATTCCGGGGCACGAAACAGGCGCATCTTGGCGCTCAGGGTTTCCAGCAGCGCAAGCAGGGCACCGCCAGCCAGCAATTTCAGCACTAACGCCAGGATGGCCCATGGGACGCCAGCCCAATGGCCTGCCGGGGCAATGCCCCAGGGCAGGAATAACGCAATGCCCAGCACCGAATAACTGTACAGTTTGAGGGCCACGGCCCACTCGATCAGGGCCAGATGACGGGCGGAGTATTCCAGAATCATGGCTTCATGGATCATGGTCAGCTCCAGATGCGTGGCCGGGTTATCCACCGGAATGCGGGCGTTTTCCGCCGTGGAGACCATCCAGAAGGCGACCGCAGCAAACACCAGGCTGGGATAAATCAGGAACTGCTGCTGGGACAGGGTGGCGACAATCACTGGAATTTCGGTGGATTGAGAAATCAGGCTGGCGCTGAACAACACCATCAGCAGTGCCGGTTCGGCCAGAAAGGCCACCAGCATCTCGCGCCGGGCGCCCAGGCTGCCAAAGGCCGTTCCTACATCCATTGCAGCCAGGGCCAGAAAAACCCGTGCCAGGGCAAAGAGGCCGACCAGCGCGATGGTATCAGCTGCCGCAGAAAGAGGCAGATCATTGATTACACTAGGGACCAGCCCGGCAGCCAGGACCATGCAGGCGAAGATCAGGTAGGGCGCAAACCGAAACAGCGGGCTGGCCGTGTGGGCCAGCACCGCGTCCTTGTGCAACAGCTTGCGGATGACCCGGTACGGTTGGGTCAGGGGCGGAACCCGACGCCCCTGCAACCAGGCGCGGCATTGATTGACCCAGCCCAGGAGCAGCGGCGCCAGCATGATCGCCCCCAGGGTTTGCGCCAGTTGCGCAAGGATGCCGGCGCTCAGGTTGCTCACGTCACGACCACCAGCAATCCAATCAAGGTCAGGAAGCTGTAAATCAGATAGGTCTGAATCTGGCCCTGTTGCAGCCTGCCCGCCTGCGCAGCCAGCCAGGTGACGCTGTGGATCAGGGGCTGATACAGCAACAGCCAAAGCCGGTCGCGGCTGTCGCCCCGATAATAGGGCTGGGGGTCGAAGGGGCCGGGAATTTCCCGCTCAATCCGCATGAAAGGCGCAAATATCAGTCGAATGGGCTGGCCAAAACCTTCGGCGGTGTCCTGCATCCGGGCATCCTGTTTTGGATAGCCACAATCCCAGGGGGCACTGCGCCGCACCCGGCCCCGATAGACCCAGCGACTGACCAGCACCACCAGCGCCAGCACCGTGGCGATGGTGACCAGAAAGAGCAGCGGGGCATAGCGGGCCCGCTCGGCCGCTACCGGCACCAGAAACAGCGTCTGATCGGCGGGCAAGGTCTGCCCAACCAAGGTTTGCACCACCGGGGCCAAGCCCCACAGCACCCCACCGGGCCATAAGCCCAGCACCACGCACCCGCCCGCCAGCCAGAACATCCCCAGCCGCTCCCGTCGGCTGGCCTCATGGGCATGGGCCAACGCAGCTTCGCGGGGTTGACCCAGGAAAATCACCCCGTAAAACTTCACCATCACATAGGCTGCCAAAGCCGCAGCCAGGGTAACACCCGCAGCAGCGACCGGAATCAGGGTGTTCAGATACGGCTGGGTCAGGCTGGGCGTCAGCAGGAAGGCCTGCAACAGCAGCCATTCCGAGACAAAGCCATTCAGCGGCGGCAGGCCCATGATCGCCAGCACGCCGATCAGGGTCAGCCAGGCGGTCTGGGGCATGGTCCGAATCAATCCGCCCAGGCGCCCCATGCGGCGTTCCCCCGTGGCATGGAGGACTGAACCGGTGCCGATAAAGAGCAGGCCCTTGAAACAGGCATGGTTCAGGGCATGATAGAGCAAGGCCGTCAGGGTCAGGGCCGCCAGAGCGGGTTTGCCATCGGCATGGAAAATCAGGGTCAGCCCGAAGGCAGCAATGAGGATGCCGATATTTTCAATGGAAGACCAGGCCAGCAGGCGCTTCATGTCGGCCTGTACGGCAGCAAAAATGACGCCATACAAAGCCGTGGCCAGCCCCAGACTCAAAGCCAGCACGCCCCACCAGCCCAGCCGTACGCTGAGCAGGTCAAAAGTGACGCGCAACAGGCCATACAGGGCCAGTTTCAGCATGATGCCCGACATCAGGGCCGAGACCGGCGACGGCGCTGCCGGATGGGCCTCTGGCAACCAGATATGCAGTGGAACCAGTCCGGCCTTGGCACCAAAACCCAGCAGGGCCAGGCAAAACACCAGCGAGGCCGCAGTCGGGCTGAGCGTGGCCAACCGCATGCTGACAAAGCTGTAATCGCCCGTCCCGCCCTGCAGGACACCAAACATCAGCAGCAGCGCCACCGCCCCGGCATGGGCCATCAGCAGGTATAAAAACCCGGCCTGCCGGATGGCCGGAATTTTATGATCGGTGGTGACCAGAAAATAGGAACTGAGTGCCATGAGTTCCCAGGCCACCATGAAAGCATAGGCGTCATCGGCCAGCACCACCAGAACCATGCCGGTCAGGAAGAGCTGGTACCAAAAGCCCAGGCGGGCAGCCGCCGGACCGTCCAGGGTGCGGAAATAACCCCAGGCATGCAAGGTGATGCCAAAGCCGCTCCCGCCCAGCAGGAGCAGAAAAAATCCCGCCAGCGCGTCCAGCCGCCAGCGCATGGGGAATTCCGGCAAACCCATGGGCAGCACCAGGGTGCTGGCAGGCAGATGCAGGCTCAGGCCACCCAGGACTGCCAGCGCCAGCAGGCCCAAGGCGCTCAGCGGGAATAACCTGGTCCGCAGCCGGGTTCCCAGGGCCAGTCCGGCCAGCAGCAACCCGTAGACCACAATACCCGCAGCCCCCCAGACGGGTGACATGATCATAACCTAAGCATTTGTGTGGAAAACAGCGCCCAGTTGTACGACCCGCACGGGGTACTGTCAAGTGGAACGGACGCCGTTGCAAAGTTCGGCTAGACTGCACACATCTGCCTGCCAAGGAGCCGTCATGTTACGCTGGTGCTGGTTGAGCTTGGGGCTATTGCTGGCCGCCCCTGCCCCTGCCGCAATGGTCAGCCTCGAAGTGTCCCCCGGTCTGGTTGCCCGCGCCCACTACGAGGCCGGAGGGCCGGGCCAGCCCGCCGTCGTGTTGTTACACGGCTTTTTGCAGACTTATCAATTTCCCACCATCCACCAACTGGCAGAAAGCCTGCACAGCACGGGGATCACGGTCCTGACGCCGAATCTGAGTCTGAACATCACGCACCGGCAACAAAGCCTGGCCTGCGAAGCGCTGCACACCCATACCCTGCGCCAGGATATCCAGGAATTGGCCCAGTGGGTCGGCTGGCTCAAACAACGTCATGCCGGCCCCATCGTCCTGGGCGGACACAGCTTGGGCAGCCTGATTGCCCTGGCTTATCTGGACGACCAGCCCGACTCGGCCATCCAGCGCTTCATCGGCATCAGCATCATGGAAGGCCGCCTGCCAAGCGAGGCCGGGAACTTGCATGAACGTATCGCCCAACTGCGCACCCAGGCCCAGCAACCCAAACCCGCCTTGCTCGTGCAGCCGTTTTCCTTTTGCCAACACTATCGCAGCACACCGGCCAGCCTGTTGTCGTATCTGGAATGGACGCCGGAACGCATCCTGAACGCCATTCGCTCGGCTTCGGTGCCGGTCACATTCATCATGGGCGATCATGACGACCGCCTGGGGCCGGACTGGATTGCCCAGCTTCAGGCCAGCCCGGCCAAAACCGTGCTGATTGCAGGTGCCAACCACTTCATGGACGGCGAGAAAGAATTTGACCTGCTGGATGCGGTCCTGACCGAACTGGAGGCCCTGCGTGCCCACCAGCCCTGAGCCTCCCCGCCCGCCGCTCAGTGTCGGGCGGCTGGCACTCGGTTTCATGGCCCTGGTCAGCGTGCTGACGCTGGGGATCGGGGCTTATGCCGTGCTGGAAATTGACCGGCTGGCCCAACAACAGCAGGCACGCGAACAGGCCGCCGCACAGCAGGAAGCCCTATTGGCACTGGATAAATTCCTGCACACCATCCACGCCCAGGCCCAGCAGCTTGCCCACTGGGATGAAACCCGGCAACAGTTGTTCAACCCTGAATATTATCCACTCTGGCGTGATGACAGGGTGAGGGATGCCGGGCTGGTGCCCGCTTCGGTCACCGGCGTGGCCCTCTATCGCAAGGATCGCCACATCCTCAGCGAAGCACCCGGTGCCAACACCTTGCCGCCACAACTGCCGGCCACGCCGCCCCTGCTGCTCTATACAGCTACCGATGCCGGGGCTGCTCTGCATGTCTTCACGGCCGTGCATGCCGATCCGGAAGCCAGCATCCTGCTGGGCTATGTGGGCCTGCGCCACGACCTGTACCAGGAACTGAGCCGGATTCAAAATGGCTACCAGCATGCCGATATCCAGACCATACAGTTCAAACTACCCCGCTATGCCGTGGTGACCGCAACTGATCTGCGGAGCGCCATGACCGTCGAGGTCCGGACCAACCCTGAACTGGTCCAAGTGCAGCACGCCTTTCATGCCGCACTCTGGCGGATGCTGGCCGCGACCCTGTGCAGCCTGCTGCTGGCGCTGGCACTGCTGCACCAGCTGATCATCCGCCCCCTGCACCGCCTGGCACAACAGATTGACCGGGTGCGGGAACAAGGCCCTCTGACCACTGCCTCCCTGCCTGACCCGCTGCCGATTCTGGAGCTGGAAAAGGTGCGCTATTCCTTTCACGAATATCAGGCCAAGTTGGTGGAGCTGCACCGCAATCTGGCGCAGACCAGCCAGGATTTCTATCATCAGGCCCGCCGCGATGCCCTGACCAACGCCTACAACCGCCGGGCCCTGGATGAAGATTGGCAGCGCCTCGCTCAGGATGCGGAACAATTTCCGCTTGCCCTGCTGCTGTTCGACTGCGATCATTTCAAGGCCATCAACGATAGTTATGGTCATCCGGTCGGCGATGCCGTCATCACCGGGATAGCCGAAGCGCTTCAGGCCGCACTGCGTCCGTCCGATCGGCTGTATCGTCTGGGCGGCGATGAATTTGCCACCCTGCTGTGCCTTGTGGATACCCCGCAGGCCCTGCGCCTGGCCGAACTGAGTCTGGCGCATGTGCAGAGTTATCCCTTTCGCGCCCACGGGGTCATCGAGCCGGTCAGCCTCAGTATCGGGATTGCGTGCAGTGCCGGACCCATTTCCCTGTATGAGTTGCAAAAGCAGGCCGATTTGGCCATGTACGCGGCCAAACGTCCGGGTGGGCGCAAGATTATCTGCTACACCCCGGACCTGGAAATGTTGGCCACCCTGGTTTCCAATCGCAGCATCAATGCGGTCTTCCAGGCCATCACGAACCCGGCGTTGCTTGAGCTGCATTATCAGCCGGTAGTCCGCCTGCCGGAACAAACTCCCGACTACGCCGAGGCATTGGTTCGCATCCGGCTGGAGGAGGGCCCCCTCTTGATGCCGGATGCGATCTTCCCGATCGTCAGCGCACGGGGGCTGGAGGCAGAATTTGACCTGGCCATCCTGCAAGCGCTGCACACGGAGCTGAATTCAGACCATTTTCCGGCCCGGCAGGGTGTATCTTTCAACCTGTCGGCTCAGGGTATTGTCCATCCGCCCGTCATTGAACAGGCCTTGCGCCTGGTCCGGGGCCATCCGGGCCGCAAATTGATTGCGGAAATTACCGAAACCGCGCTGATTACCCAGATTGAAACGGCTTCCGCCCATATCCGGCGCCTGCGCGAGGCGGGAATTCAGGTGGCGCTGGATGATTTCGGCAGTGGTTATTCGTCGCTGCGCTACCTGGCCGCCATGCCGGTGGATCTGGTGAAATTCGACATCAGCATGGTGCGGATGCTGACGCAGGGCAATGCGCGTCAGCGGCGGATGCTGGAGGGTGTGATCCACATGGTGGTGGAAGCGGGCTATGGGCTGATTGCGGAAGGTATCGAAACGGAAGCCATATTGCAGCGGGTGCTTGAGCTGGGGTTCTCTCACGCCCAGGGTTATTACTGTGGCCGCCCGGCACCGCTGACGCTTGCGGTCCCGGAAGCCCCCCCTTGATTCAGGGCCGGGCAAACGGATTTTCAGTCGCAGCAGCCGTGGGCAGGGTGTAAACCCGATGGCGTTCGGGGTGGACTTGCACCAGGGTCAGCTTGGCTTCGCCATAACCCAGAAATCCGTACGCAGCACCGGTATCTATGTAGTGCAGATTGCCCAGACAGCAGGACTGCGCCACCGGGGTATGGCCACAATAGAGCCGGTCCACGCCCGCCGTGATGGTATCCATCGGCACATGCCCCTGCACCCGGTTGCGTGACCATAGCAGATACAAGGCCAGGCGCTGGTCCTGTTGTTCCAGACGCGCCAGCACGTTCTCCCAGGATTGGTCAGGTGGAATATCGGCATGAATGATGCCTACCTTGCCGGTGGCAGTCTCGACTTCCAGGGCATAGGGCAACTCGGCGAACACCTCGCGAAATCGGGCGCGATCCGCGAAGCTCAGACGCAACCACCATTCTCCGCCGTTATCCGTGACCCAGACCCGCAAATCCTGCTCATTGATGGAATCAATCACCATCTGATCATGATTGCCCCGGCAGGCATGAAACCAGGGTTTGGCCAACCACTCCAGCGCCTCGGGCGAAGTGGGTCCCCGGTCAACCAGATCACCGACGGCAAACAGACGGTCCTGAACCGGATTGAACCGGACTTCGGCAAGCAATTTGCGCAAGGACGGGTACATGCCGTGCAGGTCGCCCACCACAAAATCCCGACCGCGCTCATTGAGTGCAAAACGCTTGACCCATTCACCCATAACCCGACTGCCGCAAGCTTTGCTTTGGAAACTGGTGGTGCTATTTTAGCCCGCTTCGGGTCTGAAGCCCGCATCGGCCTTGATAGCTTATGACCATACCTGACGAAGTTTATAACATCAATATCAAGACACAGGAATTGCTGCCCACGCCCGAAGCGGTCAAGGCGCAACTCCCCCTGACACCCACAGCGGCGCAAACCGTTGTGCATTATCGCAAGGCGGCCCGCAATATCCTGGATGGTCTGGATCCGCGCCTGCTCATCATCGTCGGTCCCTGCTCCATCCATGACCTGCACGCCGCCCGCGAGTACGCCCGCCGGCTCAAGGCGCTGGCCGACGAACTGGCCGATACCCTGTTGCTGGTCATGCGGGTCTATTTTGAAAAACCCCGGACTACAACGGGCTGGAAAGGCTTGATCAACGACCCCTATCTGGATGATTCCTTTCATATTGAACACGGATTGATCCTGGCGCGGCAGTTATTGCGGGAAGTGGCCGAACTGGGCCTGCCCGCTGCAACTGAGGCTCTCGACCCCATCAGCCCGCAGTATATCTGTGATCTGATTACCTGGAGTGCCATCGGGGCACGCACCACCGAATCCCAGACCCACCGGGAAATGGCCAGTGGCTTGTCCACACCGGTGGGCTTCAAGAATGGCACCGATGGCGGGGTGCAGGTAGCCATCAACGCCCTGCGGGCTGCCGCATTGCCGCATCATTTCCTGGGCATCAACCAGACCGGTCAGTGCGCCGTGTTTCGTACCGCAGGCAATCGGCATGGGCATATCGTGCTGCGCGGCGGCAAACACCCCAACTATGATTCGGTCCATGTCACGCTGTGTGAGGCTGAACTGCGCAAGGCCGGGCTGCCTCTGAACATCATGATTGATTGTAGCCATGCCAATGCCCAGAAAAAGCCGGAATTGCAGCCATTGGTACTGGAAAACTGCGTCAATCAGATCGTCGAGGGCAATACTTCGATCATCGGTGTGATGCTGGAAAGCCATCTGCATGCAGGCAACCAGCCCATCCCGCAGGACTTGAGCCGGTTGCGCTACGGGGTTTCCGTCACTGACCCCTGTATTGACTGGGAAACTACCGAGGCCAGCCTGCGTGAGGCGGCCCGGCGCCTGCGCCCGGTCCTGCCCACCCGCCTGCGCGCCGACCCCGCACAGGGGTCGGCAGTCGAGCCTTAGGCCAGGTCGAAGCGGTCGAGGTTCATCACCTTGACCCAGGCCGCCACGAAGTCACGCACGAATTTCTCCTGCGCATCCGCGCTGCCATAGACTTCGGCCAGGGCGCGCAGTTGGGCATGGGAGCCCAGTACCAGATCAGCCCGTGTGGCCGTCCAGCGCAACGCACCCGTCTTGCGGTCGCGGCCTTCATACAGACCGTCTCCGACAGCCTGCCAGACTGTCCCCATATCCAGCAAATTGACGAAGAAGTCATTGCTCAAGGTGCCCGGACGCTGGGTCAACACCCCATGTCGGGTAGCATCGGCGTTGGTCCCCAGCACCCGCATCCCGCCCACCAGCAGCGTCAGCTCCGGCGCCGTCAGGGTCAACAACTGAGCCTTGTCCACCAGCAGGATTTCAGCGGCCAGGGCACGGCTGCCCGGTGCGTAGTTGCGAAACCCGTCTGCGGCCGGTTCCAGAACTGCGAAGGACTCCACATCGGTCTGTTCCGCGCTGGCGTCCATCCGCCCCGGCGTAAACGGTACGTCTACGGCAACGCCGGCGGCTTGCGCCGCCTGTTCCACGCCCACGCCGCCGGCCAGGACGATCAGGTCGGCCAGGGAAACCTGCTTGCCACCGGCAGCCTGGGCGTTGAAATCCCGCTGAATGCCTTCCAGCGTAGCCAACACCTGTGCCAGTTGCGCAGGCTGGTTGACCGCCCAGTCTTTTTGCGGGGCCAGACGGATGCGGGCGCCATTGGCCCCGCCACGCTTGTCGCTGCCCCGGAAGGTCGAGGCCGAGGCCCAGGCAGTACTGACCAACTGCGCCACGGTTAAGCCCGAGGCCTGAATCCGGGCTTTGAGGTCGGCGATATCTTGCGCTTCCACCAGCGGATGGTTGACCGCCGGAATCGGGTCTTGCCAGACCAACACTTCAGCGGGCACCTCGGCGCCCAGATAGCGGGCACGCGGCCCCATGTCGCGGTGGGTGAGCTTGAACCAGGCCCGGCTAAAGGCATCCGCAAATTCTGCCGGATTTTCGTAAAAGCGGCGCGAGATTCTGGCATAGGCCGGATCAAAGCGCAGCGACAGGTCGGTGGTCAGCATGGTCGGCGCATGGCGTTTGTTGGGGTCGGCCGCATCGGGTACCGTGCCTGCGCCCGCCCCATCCTTGGCCGTCCACTGATAGGCACCGGCGGGACTCTTGACCAGTTCCCACTCATAGCCAAACAGGGTTTCAAAGAAATTATTGCTCCACTGGGTCGGGGTGTTGGTCCAGGTGACTTCCGGGCCACCGCCGATGGTGTCGCCGCCTTTGCCGCTGCCAAAGCTGCTGGCCCAGCCCAGACCCTGGGCCTCCAGACCCGCCGCTTCAGGCTCGGGGCCGACATGCGTGGCTGGCCCGGCACCATGACTTTTGCCAAAGGTATGGCCACCGGCAATCAGGGCCACGGTTTCTTCGTCATTCATCGCCATGCGGCGGAAAGTCTCGCGAATGTCCACTGCGGCGGCCACCGGGTCAGGATTGCCGTTGGGGCCTTCGGGGTTCACGTAGATCAGCCCCATCTGCACGGCAGCCAGGGGGTTTTCCAAATCACGGGCGCCCGAGTAGCGCTGATCAGCCAGCCATTGGCCTTCCGACCCCCAGTACACCGACTCATCCGGCTCCCAGACATCGGCTCGCCCGCCGGCAAAGCCAAAGGTCTTGAAGCCCATGGATTCCAGTGCAACATTCCCTGCCAGGATGATCAGGTCGGCCCAGGAAATCTTGTGGCCATATTTTTGCTTGATGGGCCAAATCAGGCGCCGGGCCTTATCCAGGTTGACGTTA
>CAYNNN010000027.1:0-34718 GCA_964398665.1 uncultured Gammaproteobacteria bacterium
AACCAGCAGCCAAGGCCATAGCGGCCTGGAGATAGGGTAAAATCCCATGCACGATAACTCACTGTCTGATGTTGGCAAAGATAGGTCAGTACCGGTCAACTGGCAAGTCCTGGACGACGTGCTGCTGGATCTGGATGGTACGCTATTGGACCTGCATTTTGACAATCATTTTTGGCTGGAGCATGTCCCCCGGCATTTTGCCAGGCAGCGGGGGCTGAGCGTTGCAGCGGCCCATGCCGAACTGATGGCCCGATACCGTCAGGCAGAAGGCAGCCTGAACTGGTACTGCGTGGATTACTGGAGCCGGGAACTGGCTCTGGACATCATGGCCTTGAAGGCGGAAGTAGCAGAACTGATTGCCCCTCATCCCCACACCGGGGAATTCCTCCAGCGGTTGGGCACCCTCAACAAACGGGTGCTGCTGGTCACCAATGCCCACGGCAAGACGTTACAACTGAAATTCAGCCGGCTGGCTTTGCAGGGACATTTTGCCGCCGTCATTTCCTCACACGATTACGGCGCGCCCAAGGAAACAGCGGCTTTCTGGCAACGGCTGGAAGCCGTGCACCAGGTGGACCTGCGGCGGGCAGTGCTGGTGGACGACAGTCTGAGTGTCCTGCGGGCCGCCCGCACCAGCGGGGTGGGACAACTGGTCGCCGTGCGCCAGCCCGACAGCCGGCAACCTGCCCGCCAGATCCATGAATTCACGGCAGTGGATAACCTGATGGAGTTATTCTCCACCCCCTGAGCCAGACTGTTCCGGTCCGACGGCGCGGACCGCTGTGGGCCGCAGCACCCGCCTGCGGCGCGGGGTGATGGTCCGGGCGGGGACGGCCTGTTGCGGGTTGCACTTGTCGATTACGTCACGGGTGGGCGGACGGGGCTGAACCAGGCTGGCACTGGGGACGGGATAGGCCGGGATTTTGTGGCCAATGTAATGTTCAATGTCGGGCAGGGTGAATGCAGTGGCTTCGCAGGCGAAACTGACGGCAACACCGCTGCGGCCCAGGCGCGCTGTACGCCCGATGCGATGGACGTAATCTTCTGGCTGCTGGGGCAGGTCAAAATTGATGACGTGGCTGACCTCCGGAATATGCAGGCCTCGGGCTGCGACATCCGTGGCCACCAGCACGGCCAGGGCACCCGTTTGAAACTGGGCCAGCAACCGTTCGCGCTTGTGCTGGGGAATGTCTCCGGAGAGCAGGGCGCTGGGGTAGCCATTACCCTCCAGATAGCGCCAGACGGTTTCGGCCGTGCGCTTGGTATTGGCAAAGATGATGCTGTGAGTGGCCTCAGGCAGCAAACTGAGCAGCAGCGGGATTTTTTCCAGATTCGCCGTATAGTAGACCCGTTCCTGCACCGTACTGGCGGTGACGGTCTCGGGGTTGACGCGCACCACCTGGGGGTTATTCATGTGCTCATAGGCCAGCTCCAGGGCCTGATGGGACAACGTAGCGGAAAACATCAGCGACAACCGGGCCGTTGGAGCCGGCAACCGGCGCAGGATACGGCGAATGTCCGGCAGGAAGCCCAGATCGAACATCCGGTCGGCCTCGTCCAGCACCAACACCTCGACACGCCGTAAATCCACCTGTTTCTGGCTGACAAAATCCAGCAGCCGCCCCGGCGTGGCAATCAGGACATCCACCCCTTCCTGCAACACGGCCAGTTGCTTGCGGTAATCCTTGCCACCGTAGGCCAGCCCGAGCCGCAATGGGCAAAACTGGCCCAGCAGTCGGGCGTTCTGCTCAATTTGTGCCGCGAGTTCCCGGGTTGGCGCCAGGATCAGGGCCCGCACCTGAGCCGGAGACCGGACCACAGGACCCGGCTGGGTGAGCAGACGCTGATACAGGGCTACCAGAAAGGCCGCTGTCTTGCCAGTACCGGTCTGGGCCTGCCCGGCAACATCCCGCTGAGCCAGGCTGAGTGGCAGGGATTGGGCCTGAATGGGGGTACACTGCTGAAAATGGGCGGCAGCCAGTCCGGCAGTCAGGGATGGATCAAGGTTGAAGTCGGCAAACACACTCATGGAAAATTTACGCAGTGGCTACTTGAATGGAAAGCATCTTCGCGCCATCATACACTGGATTATCTCATGTGCGTTGCCTGCGGGGCGCGGGGCTGGTATAAGCCCGCTGATGCCCGCCGTCTGTTCTGCCGTCCTTCCCCTTGATTCAACAAAACGCCATCTTTGAGGAACCATCCAAATGAGCGAACTGATCCTGCATGTATCCGACGAGAGCTTCGATCGCGAAGTCCTACAAGCCACCCTGCCGGTTCTGGTGGATTACTGGGCCGAGTGGTGCGGCCCTTGCAAAATGATTGCCCCAGTCCTGGAAGACATTGCCCGCGAGTATGCCGGGCGGGTCAGGGTGGCCAAGATGGACGTGGACGAAAACCGCAAGGTTCCCGGCCGCTACGGGGTACGGGGCATACCGACCCTGATGCTGTTCAAGGGCGGTGCGGTGGAAGCCACCAAGGTGGGCGCCATGAACAAGGCCCAGCTTGCCGCTTTCCTGGATAAGGCACTGGCCAGCTAGGACCTCCCGCCGACATGCTGCACACCCGCCTCACTTCCGCACCTTCCCCTGGGTACCTCCGCGCTGTTTCCAAATCATGAATCTCACTGAACTCAAGCGTAAATCTGTTGCTGAACTGGTTGATCTGGCCGAAAGCCTCGGTATTGAGGGCGCCGCCCGTTCGCGCAAGCAGGATATTTTGTTTTCCATCCTCAAGGCCCATGCCAAAAATGGCGAGGATATCCATGGGGACGGCGTGCTGGAAATTCTGCAGGATGGCTTCGGCTTTCTACGCGCAGGCGATTCGTCCTACCTGGCTGGCCCGGATGATATCTATGTCTCGCCGACCCAGATTCGCCGCTTTAATCTGCGCACCGGGGACACGGTATCAGGCAAGATTCGCCCCCCCAAGGAAGGCGAACGCTATTTCGCCCTGCTGAAAGTCAGCGAGATTAATTATGAATCGCCAGAGAACACCAAAAACAAGGTGTTATTTGAAAATTTCACTCCGCTGTTTGCCAACCAGCGCTTCAGCCTGGAACAGGGCACCGGAAGCAGCGAGGACCTGACCGGGCGGGTGATCGAGCTGATTTCCCCCATAGGCAAAGGTCAGCGCGGCCTGATCGTTTCCCCGCCCAAAGCCGGGAAAACCATGATGCTGCAACATATTGCCAAAGCCATCGCCAGCCGGCATCCGGAAGTTTACCTCATTGTCCTGCTCATTGACGAACGCCCGGAAGAAGTGACGGAAATGGCGCGTTCCGTACGGGCAGAAGTGATCTCCAGCACCTTTGACGAACCGGCGACCCGGCATGTACAGGTAGCTGAAATGGTCATTGAAAAAGCCAAACGGCTGGTTGAGCACCGCCGCGATGTGGTCATCCTGCTCGACTCCATCACCCGATTGGCGCGGGCCTATAACACAGTGGTACCTGCTTCGGGCAAGGTGCTGACCGGT
Organism: uncultured Gammaproteobacteria bacterium; assembly: GCA_964398665.1. Taxonomy (GTDB): domain Bacteria; phylum Pseudomonadota; class Gammaproteobacteria; order CAYNNN01; family CAYNNN01; genus CAYNNN01. The sequence goes on from CAYNNN010000027.1 coordinate 3,478, forward strand.
GGGGTGGATGCCAATGCCCTGCAGAAACCCAAACGCATTTTTGGCGCGGCCCGCAATGTGGAGGAAGGCGGCAGCCTGACCATCATTGCCACAGCACTGGTGGATACCGGCTCCAAGATGGATGAAGTGATTTACGAAGAATTCAAGGGTACTGGCAACATGGAAGTTCACCTGGACCGGCGGATTTCCGAAAAGCGGGTCTTCCCGGCCATCAACATCGCCCGTTCCGGAACCCGCCGGGAAGAACTGCTGGCCAGCCCCGACGAACTCCAGCGTATGTGGCTGCTGCGCAAAATCCTGCATTCGATGGACGAGCTGGCCGCGACCGAATTTTTGCTGGATCGGCTGAAACAATCCAAGACCAATCAGGACTTTTTTGAGGCCATGAAACGTAGTTGACCTGAAAAAGGAGGCAGATGTGCATTTACAGCTCACCCGTCGATCAGCTTTTCTCCTGCATCTGGGCGTCAGCCTCGCGATCTTTGCGGCCTTGCTGGCCTTGATGATTTTCTACTGGTTCCCGCCCCCGCTGTTTGCCTATGACGGCGGTTGGCAGGGCGTGCGGATCATCGCAGCCGTGGACGTCGTACTCGGTCCAGCCCTGACTTTGCTGCTGTTCAAGCCTGGCAAGCCGGGGCTGAAGTTCGACATGAGCTTGGTCCTGGGTTTTCAGGTCGTGGCACTTGTCTGGGGCATCTGGACGACCTATCACGCCCGGCCGGTAGTGGAAGTGTTTGTACATGAGACCTTTTATTCGGTCAGCTATGCCGAATTCAAGGCAGTGGTGTCCCCGGAAGTGTTTCAGCGCTGGGTCAGATTCACCCCGACCTATGTCTATGCCGATTACCCGGATGAGATTGAAGCCCGTGCTGATGCGGTGCGTAAGGCCCGCAAGACTTATGGCGCCACCTTTCTGGACCCCGACCTGTACCGGCCATTGGCGGAATATTGGCCTGAAGCGCGGAAAAGAGGAATTGACCTAGGATTTTATGTCAATAAATATGCAGCACAGAAACCCCAGTGGCTGGCGGAATATCAACGCTTCGCCAAGGCCCACGCCGGACGGCAGGTGGTGTTCATCCCACTGATGGCCCGCTATGGGCGCGTGGTCATGGCCCTGGACTACGACAGCGGGCGGCTGCTTGAAGTATTGAACATCGTCCATGCGCCTGGGTTGAGTTAGGGCACCTCGCCCTCCAGCGTCATGCGGCGCCACAACTCGAAGGTCAGCAGCATCCACAGGCGCAGCCCGTAGCGCCCCGGCGCGTCAGCAATGCGGTAGTCCAGCAATTGCTGCACCCGCTCGGGGTTGAACAACCCAACCTGGCGTAACTGCCGGGGATTCAGCAAACTGCGCGCATATTGCCGCAATTCGCCCTGGAACCAGGCCTGCACGGGTACCCGCATCCCGCTTTTAGGGCGGTGGATGATGGCAGAGGGCAAAGCATCCTGATAGGCTTCCTTCAAGGCAATTTTCTCAATACCTCCAGCCAGCTTCATGAAGCCGGGCATACGCAGCCCCAATTCCACCAGGCGTTCGTCAAACAATGGGGAAAAGGCCGTCAGACCACAGGCGCTCGTCATGCGCTCCACCTTGGGCAAAATCAGGTGCCCACCCTTGAGACTGATGTTGATCCAGAGCAATTTATGCAGCAGCAACTGCGGCTGGGGTGCGTTGAAGTAAGGGGTCAGTACCGCTTCCAGGTCGCGCTTTGGGTCTATCTGCGCCCAAAATTCCGGACTGAGGGTAGCCGCCAGGTCTTCATAACCGCGCTTGTAGGAGGCCAAATACGCTTGCTCCCGAAACCGTGGCCCGCGCTCCACGCCACCGTACCAATGTGCCAGCAGCAGGGGCAAATTCTTCGGGCCACCAAAACAGGGGTCGCCACCTTCGCCATTGAATACCCAGCGCACTTCCTGCGCCACCTGCCGGGCCAGCTCAAAATTGGGCACCGTGATCGGATCACCGATGGGGGTATCCAGATAGGCGATGATCTGCCGCAGGCGCGGTAAAAAATCCTGTGGACGCACCAGCACTTCGCTATGCTGGGTGTGGCAATGCGTGGCAACCTGACGGGCGAAGTCCAGCTCGTTGGGATAATTCCGGCCAAAGTGAATGGCGAATGTGCGCACCGTTTGGGGCGAACCCGTCTGAGTCAGGGCTGCCGTCACCACAGAAGAATCAATGCCGCCGGACAAAAATACCCCGACGGGTTCAGCATCCGGAGGCCGACGGGCGGCCACCGCTTCGGTCAAGGTCTGGCGAAACTGGCCTGCCCAATACCGGCGCACGGCTGGGGTATCCTCGGTGCTGAGGGCTTCCGGCCCTTCCGCCTGTTCCAGATGCCAATAACGGGTGATGACCGGGGCGGAGCCGGGGCAAAAATGCAGCCAGTGACCGGGCGGCAGCTCCTGTAAGTCAGCCAGCATTCCACCCGGCACAAAACTGAAGGTCAGATACTGGGCCAAGGCGGCGGGGCGCAGGCGACGGGGAAAGCCAGGCACGGCCAGCACGGCTTTGGGTTCCACAGCAAAATATAACTGGCCCTGATACAGGCCATAACACAGGCTGCGGGCCCCCAGCGCATCGCGGGCCAACCACAAGTGGATGCCCAGCCGCGCCGCGAGGACAAATGCCCCGCGCAGCCGGGGGATGACAGCCTCCGGGCCTTCCTGCAGCAAGGCTGTCAGTAATTCGGGCAAGGTCGTCAGGCCGGGCTGGGGTAAGCGGTAGCCTGCAACCACCACGGCACCCTGCGCATCGGCATACAGACCCACCCCCAACCGGACCGCATCGGCAGGGGGGGCACCCGACGGTTCCAGATAACCCAAACTGGCACCCGGATGGCTGTCCAGGGCACGGGAACCCCCCCGGTGGCGCAGGGCTTGGGCCATGCGCTGCGCAAGCATCGGGTTAGCGGGGCCAGTATGACCGTACAGGGCACTCAAGGGTGAGCCTATCCCAATAAAGGTAGATTCTGATAAGACTGGGTGAGCCGCCGCACACCAAACGCGGCAGCCCCCTTGGCAAGCTGGTTGACCGCTGGAAAGTCGAACACACCCTCGCTTGGTTGCAACGGCGCTTCCGTCGCCTCACCTGGCGCTGGGAACGGCGCAACCGCTACTGGCGCGGTTTCCGCTCCCTCGCCTTTTGCTTCCTCTGGATTAATAAGTGAGTGGGATAGGCTCACACTTAACGGCACGGCTGATGCTGACGTTCGTAGCGCGGAACCCAAGCGCCCGCGCTGCGCCAACATGGAGGGCACTGGCCCTGCGCGGCTTCATCGCGCAGCGTCCGAGTTGAGCGCCGGGTTAAGGCTTAATTCTGCGAACAGCGACAGTGTGTTTACTCTTATTTGCACCACTGCTTCTCGCAAGGAATGCCATCGTTATTCCCGTCCATTTTAGTGTTGGGGCAGTTGTTAATGAAAAACGTTGCTTCTGCACATGAGGTCATGTGTGAGCAGTGTGTTCTGCCGTCGCATTTGAACTGGTCATCACTTGCGGACTTCGTAGGTGAACTACCGCGAGAGTCTGTGTTGTATTCGGATGAGGCAGATAATTGTGCTTGGCCGTGATGCCCGTATTTATAATTTCCATACCAGCCAATTACGACCACAAGAATAATGAAAATAATTTTTTTCAACTTGGCACTCCTATATTTTAAGCCCTAACGAACCGCAGTTGAGCGGCCCCCGAGAAGAAATTGAGATACACGGAGTGTAGCGCGATTTTTCGAAGGGCGACAGCCGCCCGGCAGGCGGGCTGGCTCGAACGAAGGTTAGCCAGTGTAGAGCGCTTGGCCAACCCTGAGCGAGGACAACTGCGGTCCGTTGGCGCAGCGCCTGGGGGCGCACAGGTAGGCGGTGGTTAACGGGGTACTGGTGGGGTGAACACCTCCCGAGGTTCCCAGTATAGTCCATCCGCCTGGGGGATCGGGCGCTTTGCAAGCTTGCCGCTCGTGCAGCCGACATCACATCTCACTTTGAGCGCATTCATCATCTCACGGCAGCTTGATACTCCATGCACAGCAACGGATTGTGCATGGGCCGGACAGGAAGCAGTCCTATGCGGGTATAGGCCGGATGACTTCGTGGTGCGGGGGAAACTGCTGCCGGGGCCAGTCGTCCAGAAAGCGTTGCAGGCTTAGGTGAACAACCCGAAAGGCCAACATGTCCCAGGGAATGGCCGCCTGCGTGTACAGCCGGGCTTCCAGGCTTTCACTGCCAGGGGCAAACAGCGGGCTGCATAATTGCGCCCGAAACATCATATAAACCTGATTGACATGCGGAATACTATAAATACCGTAGAGTTCAGGAGCTTCAATGTGCGCTCCGGCTTCTTCGACAGTCTCGCGGGCCGCCGCTTCGGCCACACTTTCGCCGTTTTCCATGAAGCCTGCAGGCAAGGTCCATAACCCATAACGCGGATTGATGGCCCGGCGGCACAGCAGAACGCGATCTTCCCAGACCGCAATGCAGCCTGCCACAATTTTGGGGTTTTGGTAGTGAATCTGGTTGCAGTGGGTACAGACGAAACGCGGGCGATTGTCACCCGCCGGGATTTCCGTCCGCACCGGTGCAGCGCAGGCACTGCAAAACTTCATGGCCCTAGCGCCCTGGTTGCAGCACCACCCGCGTCAAATGCGGCAGAGGCAGCTCACCACGCAAGCGCCAGCGCCGGTCGGGCGGGGTCAGTTGTAGTCGCCAGCGTGTCGGTGCCAATGCGGGGAGCGCCACAGTATAGGCCCCGGTTTCGGTGCGGGACAGGCCCAGGTTCAGGTCAGACCTGGCTTGAGTGGGATGCTGGAGTTGCAGCCATAGCACCGGTTCGGCCTGGGTAGCCTCCGGCGCCGCTGCGAGAGTCAGGGTCAGGTGGCCTTCGGCATAATGCAATTGCGCACTCAAACCCAGTCGGACGGCGACCTGATCCCGCGCCAGGTCCTGGTTAATGGCCTTGCCCACCCGATAGTAATCGTCCACCACCAGATCGTCTTGCAGGCGCACGGCGATCACCACGGTCGTCACGCCGGCAACGACCGCGACCGCAGGCCAGAAGATGAAAAACCAGACCCAGAATTGCTGATACCAGGGCTTAGGGGGCGTCAGGGGGATTGGCATGACGGCTGGCGTGGTGGCAAGGGATACGAAAGTACACCGTCAGCAGGCAGGAAAGCAAGGTCAGACCCCAGAAACAGAAAAAGCCGATGGTATAGTAGCCCAGACGATCCAGTTCGACATCGGTACCGAAAGGATGCAGGTCATGAGGGTCGAAGGCCGTGAAAAACAACACGGTGGCCAGCCCGGCCGTCAGGAATGACGGCCAGAGCACCGCAACGACTTTCTGAATCAGGGGAATGTCGTTGGGCTTGGCGTTCATTGCTCGGGCTGGGTTCCCAGATGGTAGATATAGGCAGCGACCAGGTGTACTTTGGCCTTGCCCAGAAACTCCTCATGAGCGGGCATCTTGCCGTTACGGCCCAGCGCAATGCTTTGCTCGATATAGGACGGTGAGCCACCATAGAGCCAGACCTTATCGGTCAGGTTGGGAGCACCCAGTGCCTGCATGCCCTTGCCATCTGCGCCGTGGCAGCCGGCACACAGAGTGGCAAACTGAGGCTTGGCCCGTTCTGCGGCGGCTGTATCGGCCTGACGCCCTGCCAGGGTCAACACGTACTGGGCCATATCCTTGACCCCGGCATCACCCCCTAGCGCATCCTTCCAGCCCGGCATCACGCCCATGCGACCTTGCAGAATGCTGGTTTCAATCGCGGCCGGATCGCTGCCATACAGCCAGTCCTGATCGCGCAGGTTGGGATAACCCCGACTGCCCCGGGCATCAGAACCGTGACAGGCCGTGCAATAGGTGGCGTAAATACGTTCACCCATCTTGATGGCCTGGGGATTCTGGGCCAGCTTGACCAGATCATCTTGCAGGTGTTGCTCAAACAATGGTTCATAGCGGGCCTTGGCATAGTCCAGCTCGGCCTGATACTCGTCCAGCTTGCCGGTCTTGAGTACGCCCTGGAAGGTGCCCATGCCCGGGTAGAAGATGAGATAGCCGATACCAAAGACTATCGTGAGATAGAACATGTTGACCCACCAGCCAGGCAGCGGGTTGTTATATTCCTCCAGGTCGCCATCCCAGACATGCCCCATCGTTTTGACCTGTTCACCTTTGGCCTTCTTGAGACTGGCGTAGATGTAAACGAAGTAAAACAGCCAGAGGATGCCCAGGCCGGTACCGGCCATGATGAAAATGCTCCAGAATGGGCTGGTAAAATCAATGTCAGTCATGATGATGCTCCGATAGATTGTCCCGACGACCCGGACGGTCGTCGTCCTCAAGGGGAAGCTGTGCTGCCGCGTCGAACTTGGCCTTGTGGCGGGGGGTGTAAGCCCACCAGGTAATGCCGATCCCGAGGATCAGCACCACCACCGTCCAGATCGCATTCAGCGTACCGATGTCCATCGCCGTGCCCCCTGTGCCTAGCGCGCCGTTTTGAGCAGGAGTCCCAGGGATTGCAGATAGGCGACGACCGCATCCAGTTCAGTCTTGCCTTCCAGCGCCTTGGGAGCTGCTTCAATGTCAGCGTCGGTGTAAGGATGACCCAGCAGCCGCAAGGCCCGCAGTTTGTCCTGAATGCTGCTGGCGTCGATCTTGTTGGTTTCCAGCCAGGGATAAGCCGGCATGATGGACTCCGGCACTACATCACGCGGGTTAATCAGATGGGCCCGGTGCCAGTCATCGCTATACCGCCCACCTACCCGGTGCAGATCCGGGCCGGTGCGCTTGGAACCCCAGAGGAAAGGCCGGTCGTAGATAAATTCGCCTGCTACCGAATAATGCCCATAACGCTCTGTTTCGGCGCGGAAGGGCCGAATCATCTGCGAGTGACAGCCCACACAGCCTTCGCGGATATAGATGTCCCGCCCGGTCAGTTCCAGGGGTGGATAGGGTTTCAGGCCCTCGACTGGCTGGGTCATGGAATTCATGAAGAACAGCGGCACAATCTGCACCAGGCCCCCGATGCTCACCGCCAGAATGACCAGCGGGATCATCAACCAGAGGTTTTGTTCAATTTTCTCGTGAAAATTCGCCATGGCTAAGGCTCCTGGGAGTTAGTGGTGGTCAGTCGGTGCGGGCACCGGCACAATCGCGACCCGCGCCCCGGCGACGGTGCGCCAGATGTTGTAGGCCATGATCAACATGCCGGTCAGGAAGAATACCCCGCCGATAAAGCGCACTGTGTAAAACGGCGCCATGGCCTGCATCGAGTCTATGAAGCTGTAGGTCAGGGTGCCATCGGTATTGACCGCCCGCCACATCAGCCCCTGCATGATCCCGGCCACCCATAATGCGGTGATATACAACACGATTCCAATCGTTGCCAGCCAAAAATGCACTTCGACCAGCTTCAGGCTGTAGAGTTCGCGGTTGAACAGGCGCGGGATCAGGTAATACATCGACCCCATGGAGATCAGCGCCACCCAGCCCAAGGCACCGGAATGCACATGACCGATAGTCCATTCGGTGTAGTGAGACAGGGCGTTGACGGTCTTGATGGACATCATCGGACCTTCAAAGGTGGACATTCCATAAAACGACACTGAAACAATCAGGAAGCGCAAGATCGGATCGGTCCGGAGTTTTTCCCAGGCCCCCGAAAGCGTCATCACGCCGTTGATCATCCCGCCCCAGGAGGGGGCCAGCAAAATCAGCGACATCACCATGCCGAGCGATTGTGTCCAGTCCGGCAGGGCGGTGTAATGCAGATGGTGGGGCCCAGCCCAGATATAGGTAAAGACCAAAGCCCAAAAATGCACGATGGACAGGCGGTAGGAATAGACAGGCCGCCCCGCCTGCTTGGGAATGAAGTAATACATCATGCCCAGGAAGCCGGCAGTGAGGAAGAAACCCACGGCGTTATGCCCGTACCACCATTGAATCATCGCATCCTGCACCCCGGAGTAGGCCGAATAGGCATTGGTCCAGCTGTAGGGAATGGCGATATTGTTGAAAATGTGCAGCATGGCAATGGTGAGGATGAAACCGCCATAAAACCAGTTGGCCACGTAGATGTGCGATACCTGACGCTTGAGGATGGTGCCGAAGAACACAATGGCATAGGCCACCCAGACCAGGGTAATCAGAATATCGATCGGCCATTCCAGCTCGGCATATTCCTTGCTGCTGGTGATTCCCAGAGGCAAGGTGATGGCGGCGGCCAGGATGACCAGTTGCCAGCCCCAGAAGGTGAAGGCGGCCAGGGTATCGCAAAACAGGCGCGTATGGCAGGTGCGCTGCACCACATAGTAAGACGTGCCGATCAGGGCGGAGCCCCCGAAGGCAAAGATGACGGCATTGGTATGCAAAGGCCGCAGCCGCCCGTAGGTCAGCCAGGGAATGTCAAAATTGAGTGCGGGCCAAACCAGCTGGGCGGCGATGAACACCCCCACTGCCATCCCCACCACGCCCCACAGGATCGTGGCGATGGCGAACTGGCTTACGACCTTGTAGTTGTAAGTTGTCGCTGTAGTCATGGATACCTCTAGTCAATGTCAAAACGGGAACCAGGCGCGACCGTTTGCCGCAGCGGCTGGCAGGTTGGATGCACTCCAGGCATCCTAGCGCTGGAACTCGGGTTGCAGGCCAATACCCCACAGGAAGGCCGTCGCGGCCAGCATGGCCACCAGGGTCACCAGCCCCACGCCCAGCACGGCGGTGGCGTACAGGAAGCCGCGTTCCTCGGAGGTTTCCATCATGATGGGCAGCCCGGAATACAGCAGGTAGACCGTATGGGTCAACGCCAGAATGCCGATGAGCATGTTGAGCCACAAAATGGGATAAAGCTGCATGATGCCGACCAAAAACAGCGGGGTGGCCGTGTAGGCCGCAAACGTGATGGCCCGTTCCATGGATTGCTCGGCGCCATAGGTCTTGCCCATCCAATGTACCGAATAACCCATTGAAAATACGCCAATCAGCATGGCAAAATAATAGGCCAGCGCAATGGTCAGCGCACTGCTGACCGTCAGCGTGATCGGTCCGCTGTTACCAATATACCAACCTACCTGGGTGGTGCCGATGAATCCGGAGATCGGCGGAATGGCAGCCAGAATGACGACCTGACGCAGATAACACAGGGCGATGGAACATTTTTCGGCCCGGATCTTTTCCCACTCCCGGGTGGGATTGATGAATAGGCCGACAATATGGCTGATCAGCATGATAAACTCCTCTCAAAACTCAGGAATCACTTGGCAAGATGGCCGACAAAACGCGCTTTTTCAGTTACTTGTAATGCCGGATTATCCAGGGATTGTGCGACAAAATACACATTCAACGCCTTTTGGGGCAGAGCCGCCGGGTCAATGCGTAAGCGTAGTGGTAGCCGCTTCATTTCGCCACTACTGACCGTGAAGGTACCGGTTACCCCAAGCAACTGCATTCCAGCAGGGGCATCGCGCAGGGTCAGGCTGAAACGCTGATCCTGTTCAGTGCGATTCAACAAGCGCACCAGATAGACATTTTCCACCAGACCCTCGTCAGTTTCGCCATACAGGCTGTTACGATCCCGGGCCACATCCAGGGTCAGGGGCACCCGGTTGATAATGCTGTAAAACGCCCCGCTCATCAGGATGAACAGCAAGCCGGCATAAATGAATACCCGAGGCCGCAAGATCCGGGTGGGCTTGCCATTCAGGGCATTCTCCGTCGTGTAGCGGATCAGGCCCTTGGGGTAGTTCATCCGCTCCATCACGTCATCGCAGGCATCAATACAGGCAGCACATCCGATACACTGATATTGAAGGCCATTACGAATATCAATCCCGGTGGGACAGACCTGGACACACATCGTGCAGTCAATGCACTCGCCCAGATTCTGGGCTTTGTGGTCACTCCCCCGCTTGCGGGCGCCCCGGGGTTCGCCACGCGCCTTGTCATAGGAGACGATCAGCGTATCCTTGTCGAACATCGCACTCTGGAACCGGGCGTACGGGCACATGTAAATGCACACCTGTTCGCGCATGAACCCGGCATTTCCCCAGGTGGCAAAGCTGTAAAACAGCAACCAGAACAATTCCCAGCCCCCGACATTGAGCTGCAGGGCGCTGGCGCCCAGTTCATGAATGGGCGTGAAGTAGCCCACGAAGGTGAACCCGGTCCAGAGTGCAAACAAGGCCCACAAAGTGTGCTTGGCGGCCTTGCGCCCCAGCTTGTTCAGGTTCCACGGCCCCTTGTCCAGCTTCATCTGCTGCATCCGATCGCCTTCGATGCGGTGTTCAATCCACATGAAAATCTCGGTCCATACCGTCTGGGGGCAGGCATAACCACACCACAGCCGTCCAGCCAGCGTGGTGAAAAAGAACAGGGTATAGGCCGCCAGCATCAGCAGCATGGACAGATAAAAGAAATCCTGAGGCCAGAAGGTCAGGCCAAAGACATAGAACTTGCGGGCCGGCAGGTCAAACAGGATGGCCTGACGGTCGCCCCACGGCACCCAGGGCAGGACATAATACAAGCCCAGCAGGAATACCACAGCGGCGACCCGAAAATACGCAAACAGGCCACTGACCTGACGCGGATAGATTTTCTGACGTTTGGCAAACAGCCCTTCAGCCACGTCTTGCGACGCAGGCGCATTCGGTTTCATGGGGACACTAATCCAGTCAAATTGGGGGTGATTTTACAGGCGCCGAGCCGTCTGGCTCATTACTCCTTTTGGATTTTAGCTTGATCTGGATCAAAAAACCGACAAATTCCCGCCAACCCTGGCCGGCGCCCCAAGTTGGCACGCTGCGATTTTGCGTAAGCCCCAAGTTGGCGCACATTCCCGCCGGGAACCGCCCAATTCTGGGTAAAACCGTCCGCCATCGCTGGCGTATTTTTTGCTTATATGGTGCAAGGGCAGTGGCACCGGGTATACCCACCACTGGCCCGGCGTCAGAATCAACTGACACCCTGGACATGTGGAGAACCAATTATGCGCAAAGAAAATCTGGTACTGATCGGCAATGGCATGGCGGGTGTGCGCACGCTGGAAGAGTTGCTCAAGCTGGCCCCCGACGCCTACCAGATCACGGTGTTTGGCGAAGAACCTCATGGCAATTACAACCGGATCATGCTCTCGCCCGTCCTGGCCAGCGAGAAGACTGTTGCGCAGATCATGCTGAATGACGAAGACTGGTATGCCGCCAACGGGATCAGCCTGCACAAGGGCAACAAGGTCACGCAGATCAACCGGGCCCGCCGCGAGGTCATCGCTGCCGACGGCACGGTGGCACCCTATGACCGGTTGATTCTGGCAACGGGTTCCCTGCCTTTCCTGCTGCCGCTGCCGGGCGTGGACAAGCAGGGCGTGATCGGCTTTCGGGATATTCAGGATGTGGATACCATGCTGGCCGCAGCCCGGCAGTACCGGACTGCCGTCGTGATCGGCGGCGGGCTGCTGGGCCTGGAAGCGGCCAACGGCCTGCTCAAGCAGGGAATGGATGTCACCGTGGTACATCTGCTCGACACCCTGATGGAACGCCAGCTTGACAAGCCCGCTGCACAGATGTTGCAACAGTCCCTGGAAGCCCGGGGACTGAAGTTCCTGATGGTGCACAGCACGGCCGCAATCCTGGGAGGCGAGCGCGTGACGGGGGTACGCTTCAAAAATGGCCTGGAAATTCCTGCCGACCTGCTGGTGATGGCGGTCGGAATCAAGCCCAACATCGCCTTGGCCAAGGCCGCCGGGCTCCATTGTGAGCGCGGTATTGTGGTCAATGACACCCTGCAAACCATCACCGACCCCAAGATTTATGCTGTCGGCGAGTGTGTCCAGCACCGCGGCGTCGCTTACGGGCTGGTCGCCCCGCTGTTCGAACAGGCCAAGGTGGCGGCCAACCATCTGGCCAAATACGGCATTGCCCGCTACCAGGGCACGGTGACTTCCACCAAACTCAAAGTCACCGGGATTGAACTGTTTTCCGCAGGGGATTTTCTGGGCACTGCACAAAGCGAGGCGCTGGTCTTTCAGGACGCTGCGGCAGGCACCTATAAAAAAATCGTGTTGCAGGATAACCAGATCAAGGGTGCTGTGCTCTACGGCGACACGGTGGACGGCAGTTGGTATTTTCAACTGATGCGGGACGGCACGGATGTTTCTGCATTCCGCAAGACCTTGCTGTTTGGGCAGGCGCACCTGGGCGATTCCGGACATAATCCCGAAACGCGGGTGGCCAGTTTGCCTGACACAGCGGAGATCTGTGGCTGCAACGGCGTGTGCAAGGGCGCCATCGTCAGGGCCATTACCGAGAAAAAGCTGTTTACCCTGGATGAAGTCCGGGCACATACCAAAGCTTCATCCTCCTGTGGCTCCTGTACCGGACTGGTGGAATCCCTGCTTGCGCATACCTTGGGCGGCGAGTATTCCGCCACTCCCAAGACCAAGCCGCTATGCAAATGCACCGATTATACCCATGACCAGATCCGGACCGGAATTCTGGCTCAGACACTTAAAACCATGGCGGCCGTGCGCCAGCATTTTGAGTGGCGTACCCCGGATGGCTGCCCGACCTGCCGCACTGCTTTGAATTATTATCTACTCTGTGCCTGGCCGCTGGAATATCAGGATGATGCCCAGTCCCGGTTCATCAATGAACGTGCACATGGCAACATCCAGAAGGACGGCAGCTATTCCGTCGTCCCCCGACTGTTTGGTGGCCTGTGTACGCCGCAGCAGTTGCGTGCCATCGCAGATGTAGCCGACAAATATCAAGTCCCCGAGGTGAAGATTACTGGCGGACAGCGCATTGATATGTTTGGCATAGCAAAAGATCAACTTCCAGCCATGTGGAAAGATCTTTCGGAAGCCGGTTTTGTTTCCGGTCATGCCTACGGCAAGGCCCTGCGCACCGTAAAAACCTGTGTCGGCAGTAGCTGGTGCCGGTTTGGCACTCAGGATTCCACTGGACTGGGCGTCAAGCTGGAGGAACTTACCTGGGGTTCCTGGATGCCGCACAAGTTCAAGATGGCGGTATCCGGATGCCCCCGCAATTGTGCCGAAGCCACGATCAAGGATTTCGGCGTAGTCTGCGTGGATTCCGGCTATGAACTGCACGTGGGTGGCAATGGCGGGATCAAGGTGCGCGTCACCGATTTGCTCTGCCGGGTGGGTACCGAGGCTGAAGTGCTGGAATACTCGGGCGCATTTGTGCAACTTTACCGCGAAGATGCCCATTACCTGGAACGCACGGCCCCCTGGGTGGAACGGGTCGGACTGGAGAAGATCAAAAAGGCGGTCGTGGAAGACGCGGCACAACGCAAGGCGTTGTATGAACGCTTTGTGATTTCTCAGCAAGCAGCCCAGATAGACCCCTGGAAACAGCGGGCCGAAGGCGCCCAAGCCCACGAATTTACCGAAATTACCCTGGATATGGCCTGAGGAGCACACCCATGAGTCACTGGCACAAGATCATTCCCCTGGCCCAGATCCCGCCCTTGGGCGCGCGCGTGGTCAAGCTTCCGGACGCCCCACGCATCGCCCTGTTTCGCACCGCAGATGACCAGGTATTTGCCCTGCGGGATGCCTGCCCACACAAGGGCGGGCCGCTGTCACAGGGGATCGTACACGGCACCACCGTCACCTGCCCGCTGCACAACTGGAAAATCGATCTGACCAGCGGTCAGGCGCTGGCCCCGGACGTGGGCTGCACCAACCGCTTTCCCGTCAAGGTGGAAGAAGGCGCGGTCTATGTGCAACTGGTACCTGCCAACGCAGCCTGCTAGGAGGGGTGCCCCATGCTATTTGGCCGCACGCAAAAAAATCCCGTCCAGATTGCCGACAAGGGCGTGGTCGAGTGGAAATATGCCGCCTGCGGCTACTGCTCCACCGGCTGTTCCATCGAGGTCGGGCTCAACGCCCAGGGTCAGGCCGTCGCCTCGCGTGGGGTGGCGGATGCTGACGTGAACCGGGGCAAGCTGTGCCTGAAGGGTATTTTCGAGCATGAGCTGTTCAGCTCCGCCGGGCGCGGTCTGCATCCGAAAATCCGCGCCCACTGGCACCAGGACTGGCAACGTACCGACTGGAATACGGCTCTGGATACGCTGCACGACGGGATCCGCCAGGTCCAGGCCAGGCATGGGCGTGATGCCTTTGCCATCATCTCCACCGGCCAGATGCTCACCGAGGAGTTCTACACGCTCGGCAAGCTCACCCGAGGCCTCATCGGCACCAACAACTACGACGGCAATACCACCCTGTGCATGTCCTCGGCGGTGTCGGGCTACAAGCGCAGCTTCGGTTCCGACGGCCCGCCTGGCTGCTACGAGGACTTCGAGCACACCGACTGCCTGATCGCCTGGGGCTCCAATCTGCCGGAACAGCACCCCATCATTTATTGGCGCATGAAGGAGGCCCAGGAACAGCGCGGCTTCCCGCTGATCGTGGTGGACCCGCGCGTGACCATGCTGGCTCAGAGCGCGCACATCCATCTGCCCATCACGCCGGGCACCGACGTGGTGCTGCAAAACGCGCTCATGCACGTGATCTTCAAGGAAGGCCTGCATGACCAGCGTTACATCGACGCCAATACCAATGGTGTGGAAGCCTTGCGGGCGGAAGTGGAAAAATACGACCCGGTTACGGCTTCGAAAATCTGCGGTATTGATGAAGATACCATCCGCGTCGTCGCCCGCACCTTCGCCAAAGCGAAAACGGCCATGCAGATCTGGACCATGGGCATCAATCAATCGACGCACGGCTCGGACGGCGTGGTCGGCATCAACAACCTGGCGCTCATCACCGGCAACATCGGCAAGCCTGGCGGCACCAGCCTGTCCATCACCGGCCAGTGCAACGCCATGGGCACCCGGGAATGGTCCTCCTGCTCGGGCCTGCCCAATTACCGCTATCTGGAAGTTCCTGAACACCGGGCGGAAATCGCAAAATTCTGGAACATCGACCCGGCGTTCTTCCCGAAAAAGCGCGGCATGCTGCAAACCGACATCTACCAGGCCATGGAAGCGGGCCAGATCAAGGGGCTATGGCTGATTGCCACCAACCCGTTAAGTTCCCTGCCCAACACGGCTCGTATCCGCCGGGCGATGGAACAACTGGAATTTTGTTGTGTACAGGACTGTTATCAGGATACCGAAAGTGCGCAATATGCGCATTTATATCTACCCGCCGGCACCTGGGCAGAAAAAGACGGTGTCATGACCAATACCGAACGCCGCATCAATCGGGTTAAGCCGGTGATGACCCCACCGGGTGAAGCCAAACCGGATTTATGGATTTTCAACCGGGTAGCGGAGCGCTTCAATCCGGATCGGCAGGTAAGCTTCCCGGAACAGGCGGCGGATATTTTCCTGGAAATGCGGGCGCTGTCCCGTGGACGGCTGGCGGACATTTCCGGGATGGATCACGCCCTGATCGAGCAAAATCGTGGCATCCAGTGGCCCTATACCGCGCAGCAGCGCGAACAGGGCGAAGCCCCCCCCAAGGGTGGCAAGCGCATTTACACTGTGGACGGTACCTTCAGCTACCCGGATGGGCGGGCCAGACTGATCCCCCTGCCCTTCATTGATAACAACGAGGTGCCGGATGAGAAGTTCCCCATCTGGCTCAACACCGGCCGCCTGATCGAGCATTGGCATGGCCGCACCAAAACCGGCAAAATCGGTAACAACAATAAATTCAGCCCGATCCCGTTCATCGAAATCAGCCCCGATCTCGCGGCGGAGTTGGGTATCCAGCGCGGCGAATATGTGCGTCTGGTGTCGCGCCGGGGCGATGCCGTGGCGATGGCACAGCCCACCCATCGGGTCCCCAAGAACATGGTATTCCTGCCCTTTCATTTTTTTGACTGCGCCAACCGCCTGACCCTGGGCCTGTTGGACCCGCACTCGCGCCAGCCGGCCTACAAGCAATCCGCCATCCGCATCGAGAAGATCGCCGACCAGCAGGCGGCGGCCCGGCTGTCCATGGAAATGCGTGCCTTCTAGGAGGGTTTATGTTTCAAAAGCGTCCTGACGAACCCGACTACGCCCTGCTTAACGACCCGACCAGCCAGCCGGTGAACCGTTACGGCAAGCCCATTGAAACCATAACCGCAGATGACAGCCGTCGTCAGCAGTCCCTGAACATCAACCAGGATGGCAGCATTGGCACAAACCCCAATCGTTACAAACAGCACGGGTTTTATTTCAATGCCGACAACTGTATTGCCTGCCATGCCTGCGAATCGGCCTGTTCAGAGAAAAACGATGTGCCTGCACATCTGGCCTTTCGTTCCGTGGGCTTTGTGGAGGGCGGAACCTATCCGGATTACCGCCGCATCAATATCTCGATGGCCTGCAACCACTGCGACAACCCGGTGTGCCTGAAAGGCTGTCCGACCCGCGCCTACACCAAGTTCGCCGAATATGGCGCGGTGCTGCAAGACCCCGATATCTGTTTTGGTTGCGGCTACTGCACCTGGGTTTGTCCCTACAATGCCCCTCAGCTTGACCCGGTCAAGGGTCAGGTCAGCAAGTGCAATATGTGTGTAGACCGCCTGGAAGTGGGCCTGAAGCCGGCGTGTGTGTCCGCCTGTCTGGGCAAGGCCCTGGATTTCGGGGTGATTGAAAACATCCCGCCGGGGCGCAATCAGGCCAAGACCGAGATCCCCGGCTTTCCACGCCCCGACATCACCCAGCCGAATATTCGCTTTCAGCAGCAAAAGGCCCTGCAACGCGACATGGTGCGCGTCGATAGCACCCCGCTGAAATACCACCGTAACGATGCCAGTGGTGGTTACCAGCCGACCCTGGATCCCAAACATGGCTTCAAGCGTGCATGGAACTGGCGCAAATTGCTGGGTTCCCATGAAAATGCCCACGTAGCCTTCACACTGAGCGTGCAGACCGTCATGGGGGCCTTCCTGTTGCTGACCCTGGGTACCGATAGCCTGGCCGCGCTGCAAGACAGCTCCGTATTACTGCCGACCCTGCTGGTACTGCTGGGACTGATGAGCTTTGGTCTGTTCAAGTTGAACATGCACCTCGGTAAGCCACACCGTTTTTATCGGGGTTTTTACAACCTGCGCTGGTCACCGGTCAGCCGGGAAATCGCCGGGGTCTCCGCCTGCTTTGCGGGTCTGGCCGGCTATACCCTGGGTACTGCGCTGGGGCTGGGTCCATTGCAGGCGGCATCTGCCCTGCTAGGCTTGGCCGGGGTCGGCATAGGCGGTTATTACATGTACAAACTCTATCGCATCCCGGCCCGCCCTTTTTGGGATCACTGGCAAACCGGCAGCAGCTTTGCCGGTAGCGCCCTGGCGCTGGGAAGCCTGTTGCTGGTGAGCATGGCCAAGCTCAGCGGCGTGCTGGAAGCGGCGCTGGCCCAGACGCTGCTGACCGTGACAACCGTGGGGCTGGCTCTGGAAGCGGTGGGATTGCTGGCACACGCCCGGGCACTGCGGCACGCCAACAGCGAGGGCGCGGCCTCGTTTTACGAACAAAGCACAACCTATGGTTATCCCTATTGGCTGCGTAACGGCTTGCTCGCTCTGGCCTTGCTGCTGGCAGCGGGGCTGGCCTGGGCAGGTGGAACCAGCGCCCTGGCATTGATCCTGTTGACCGTGCTGACCCTGAGCGCCGCCATCATCGGTCGCGCCCTGTTTTATGTGCTGGTCATCCCCACAACAATGCCCGGCGCATTTTTCTGGCGTAATCCTGGCTTTGTCGAGCATGCGCGCGAATCCGGGCTGGCAGCCATGCCGCAACTGGGAGTTGCCTATGCACATCACCACCCGTTCAAACTGGGTGAGCTGCTCAAGACGGTGCGCACGACATCCTGGCAGGCGAAATGGGCCCAGCTCAAGCGAATCGTAACCGGCTGAAGCATCACCACATACTGCGAGGGGTGGACGCCCGCCCATGCCCTTTTGAAGACAGCCTGAAGTATTACCGCGACCTCAAGAACGTGGTGGATACCGCACGCGAGGGGCCGTGAGGAAGGACGGGCCGAGGGTTTGGCGGAAGGCGAGGCCAAGGCGCAGCGGGCGTTGCTACGCAAGTTGCTCACGCTGAAATTCGGCCCGCTGCCAGCGTGGGCAGAAAGCTGCCTCGCTGACGCCAGCAGTGCACAACTTGAAACCTGGGCGGAACGGTTACTGACGGCGGAGGGGTTGGAAATGCTTCTGAAGGCTCAGTCGTAGCTCATACATAAGATAACCGCCAGAAGGCTGACGGTCTCAGGCTGCGTTCCTTCAGCCCCACTGCAACCCCAATTCCCAGCGCGCCGTGGTCTGGTACAACAGTCCCAGACGAGCCGGGGTTAATACGGCTTCTGGAATCCCGGCCTGTACTACTTGGCCCGCTGCCAGCAAATACACCCAGTCGGCATAGCGCAAGGCCAGATTGGGATCATGCAGGCTGAGCAGAATACTCAAGTCCCAGGCCCGGCTCAGTTCCCGCAACAAGCCCAGCAGACGTGGCCCCCAGGCAATATCCAGCGCAGCCAGCGGTTCATCCAGCAACAGATAACGCGCTCGTACCGGTTCGGGCCAGACTTGGAGTAATGCCCGTGCCAGTCGCACCCGTTGCCATTCCCCGCCTGATAACGTCTGGATGGGCCGGTCGCGGTAAGCCTGCAACTCCAGCAATTCCAGCACCCGTTGCAGCCGGGCCGCAGGACTGCCGCCATACGGGTAATGACCCAGAGAAATCCAGTGGGCAACCGTGAAGGGGAAGGCGCAACTGGCATGCTGGGTGACCACGGCCCGCAATCGGGCCAATTCCGGGGTGGCATAGACCGCCAGATCCCGGCCAGCCCAACATACCTGACCGGTATCAGGCACCAGACCGCCCGCCAGCAGATGCAGCAGGGTGGATTTACCGGCTCCGTTGGGGCCCAACAGGGCGCTGACCTGGGCGGAGGGAAGTTCCAGCGTGACAGGCCCCGGTAAATACCGGGCCGAAAGTTCACGGGCTTGCAGCATGGCGCAGACGCCACCAGAGCAACAGGAACACCGGACTGCCCACCAATGCAGTCAGAATGCCCAGGGGCAACTCTGCCGGAGCCAGCACACTGCGGGCCAGCGTATCGGCACCCAGCAGCAACCCCGCGCCCAACAGGGCCGCCAGCGGCAGCAGGCTTTGATGCCCCGCACCCACGCACAGGCGGGCCAGATGAGGCGCAATCAGTCCGATGAAGCCGATGACGCCGGTCAAAGCCGTGACGCTCCCGGCCAGCAGCGCCACCAATAGCAGGCCCAGGCGCTGCATCCGGGGCACGGCAACACCCAGATAACCTGCTTCCAGCGGCCCCAGCAGCAGGGCATCCAGCGCCTTGGCCCAACGTAAACTCAGCAGCAGCGTACCCAGCAACAGCAGACTGAGCCAGGCCAGGCTGTCCCAGCGTACCCCCGTCAGACTGCCCCACTGCCAGAACAGCCACTGGCGCAACTGGACATCACCACTGAAAGCCAGCAGCAACCCCAACCCGGCGCCGGCCAGCGCGTTCAAGGTCAAGCCGACCAGCAGCAAGCCGCTCAGGTCAAGCTGCCCGGCCCGTTGCGCCAGCCGATAACTGAGCCAGGCCAGACTCCAGCTCCCCAACAATGCCCCCAGCGGCACCGCTGCGGTCCAGCCCAGGCCCACCCCCATGCCAACGGCACCCAGGGCCGCCCCGGCACTGATGCCCAATAAACCAGGGTCAGCCAGCGGATTATGCAGCAGACTTTGTAGCCAGGCGCCGCTCAGGGCCAGCGCCGCGCCGGCTACCAGAGCCAACAGGACACGGGGCAGGCGCAATTCCCAGAAGACAAGCGCCCCGGTACCCGTCCAGTCCAGTGGCACCGGGCCGATTTGTACTGCCAGCACAGCGGCCAGCAGCAGTCCTGACAGCCCCCAGCCCAGCAGCGCCGTGTGCGTGCTAATGGGGCCGTTGCTGGCTATAACGATGCAGGGTCTTGAGCAGTACCTCGTTATCGGCTTCCTGCTGCAAGCCCTGATCCCAAACTTTCTGGGCTTCCTGTTGCTCACCCATTACCCAGAGGACTTCGCCCAGGTGGGCGGCAATCTCGGCGTCAGGCAACAGCTCCAGGGCACGACGCAAGTAACGGGCCGCTTCCTGCAAATGGCCGAGTCGGTATTGCGCCCAGCCCATGCTGTCCAGTATGGAAGGGTCATCGGGTTTGAGTGCCAGGGCACGCTGGATATAGTCCAATGCTTCCTGGTGTCGGTCGGTACGATCCGTGAGCGTATAACCCAACGCATTCAACAAGGCGGGATTTTCCGGATCCAGCTTCAAGGCGGCCCGTAAATCGCGCTCCATCCAGTCAATTCGGTCGAGCTTTTCGGCCAGCAAACCGCGCGCATAAAGCAAATCCTTGTCGTCCGGCAGGATTTCCAGCGCCTGATTATAGAGTTCCAGCGCGGCCAGATAATCCTTGGCCTCACTGAGCAACTCCCCTTCCAGCAGGTAGAGGCGGCTTTGGTGTTGGGGCAGCCGCAGACGCAGGCTTTGTACCAACCCCCGTGCCTCACTGCGCTGGCCGGCCCGCATCCAGGCTGAAGCAATGTGTGACTGGGCTTCCAGCCAGTATTCCCCTTCAGGCACGCGCTGATACCACTGCACGGCCTCTTCCCAGCGCTGCTGGCGCTGGGCCACCTGCCCCAGATAATACAGCGCTTCCGGGCCGCGCTCCGGATCGCCGGCCAGTACCTGGAGGTGCGTTTTGGCACCTTCGTACTGCTTCATCTGCAAGTTCAGCAATGCCAGGGCGTACACGATGTCCAGGTTTTGTGGCGCATCCTGAAGGGCACGTTCAAACTGACTCAGGGCCTTCTCATAGCGCTTGGCTTCCACCAGCAGCTTGGCGTAAGCCAGCCGGGGCGCAGCGTCATGCGCACGCTGTTCGGTCAGCTGTTCCAGTTGTTGCAACGCCGCTTCAACTTCGCCTCGATCAAAATCAATCTGGGCGCGCAATACCAAGGCAGGCACTGCATCGGGCTTGAGGCTCAGCGCCTGAGTGACGGCCTGCCGGGCCTGGGGATAGGCTTCCAGACGCCAGGCCAGCCAGGCGTAGGCATAATAGCCTTCCGGTGAGCTGCCGGCTTTTTGTACCAGACCATCCATCAAGGGCAGCGCGTCGGCACGATTTTCTTCATCAGCCAGCAAACTGGCCAGCACCATGAAGGCCGCACCGTCGTTTTCCTGCCCCTGTAAGCTGGCCAGCTTGCGCAACTGCCAGAATGCCAGGTCGAACTGACGCTGCTTGAGATATAACTGCACCAGTGTCTGTCGGGCTTCGGCGTCTTCCGGTGCCAGCTTGGCCCACAGTTCGGCAGCCTCGGTGGCAGTCGCCAGGTCGCGGTTGAACAGCGCAATGCGGGCCGCACGAGAGGCAATGAGCGGGGATTGGGCCTCGGTGGCCGCATCCAGATAAAAACGCTTGGCCGCGTCAATCTGGCCCCGCTGCCCGGCAATTTCACCGGCCAGCAGGCTGAACAGCAGTTCCGGGTCAATGTCGGTGCTTGACGCCAACGGAACCGCTGCCTGGGCTTGCGGCGTAACAGACGGCTGTGCATCAGTGGCTCGCACACCTTGCTGGCCACAGCCACAGATGCCCAAGGCCAGGACCAGCCCGTAAGATTTGAAGGTCAGGGTGTGGCGCTGCATGTTTCTGGATATACCTAAACTGGGAGACGCCCCGTTGGCCACGGGGCGGGCATAAAATCGGTTTGGTTTTTTGACCCGGCGGCATTATACAATGCCCTACCGCCCGCAATGTAGCCACTTGCACAGTTCCATGACCAAGCCGATACCTTTTCCGACCCCGCAAACCCCGACCCACTGGGCTGCCGAAACGCCCGGCCTGGTGGTTTTGGGGTTGAATCATCGGAGCGCGCCGGTCGACGTGCGGGAGCGGGTCGCCTTTGCTACCGAACAGTTACCCAATGCACTGGCCGCGTTACGCCAACAGCCGGGGGTACGGGAAGCCCTGATTTTATCCACCTGCAACCGTAGCGAACTGTATTGTGTCCAGGACCATGCCGACCCGGCGGCCCTGCTGCACTGGTGGAGCCAATGGTGTCGGCTGCCGGTAGGGGAGTTGCGCAGCAGTTGCTATCAACAACAGCAACAGGCTGCCGTACGCCATCTGTTCCGGGTCGCCTGCAGCCTGGATTCCCTGGTATTGGGCGAGCCCCAGATCCTGGGCCAGCTCAAGACCGCCTATCAGGCGGCCCTGGATACCGCCAGCACCGGACCGCTGCTGGACAGATTGCTCCCACATGCGTTCCGGGTCGCCAAACGGGTCCGTACCGATACGGCCATTGGCGCCAGCGCCGTATCGGTCGCTTTCGCCGCCGTCAGCCTGGCCAGACGGATTTTTGCCGATCTGCGCCAACGGACTGCGCTGCTGCTAGGGGCCGGTGAAATGATCGAACTGGCGGCCCGGCATCTGCATGAACAGCAGTTGGGCCGGCTGATTATCGCCAACCGTACCGTGGAACGGGCACACACCCTGGCAGCCCGCTTTCATGGTTATGCCATCACGCTGGAAGAAGTCAATGCCCACCTGGCCGAAGCCGACATCATCATCGCCTCCACGGCCAGCCAGGTCCCGCTGCTCTACCGGGATCAGGTGGCCAAGGCCCTGAAGGCACGCCGGTACCGGCCATTATTTCTGGTAGATATCGCCGTGCCCCGCAATATAGACCCGGCAGTCGGCGAACTGGCCGATGCCTATTTGTACACAGTGGATGACCTGCACCAGGTCATTGAGGAAAACTTGCGTTCTCGCCAGGAAGCGGCTCGCCAGGCTGAAGAAATCATCGAGGCCAGCATTGAGGAGTTCACCCGCTGGCAACGCACTCTGGACGCCGTGCAGGCCATCCGTCAGTATCGGGAACAGGCCGGCCAGCTCCGCGATGAAACCCTGCACAAGGCCCAGCTGCTGCTGGCCCGAGGCAAGCCACCCCAGGAAGTCCTCCAGTTTCTGGCGCATACCCTGACCAACAAGCTGACCCATGCGCCCAGTGCCAATCTGCGCCAGGCGGCTGCCGAAGGCCGGGCCGATTTCCTCCGGGCGGCCCGGGAATTGCTCAACCTGCCGCCTTCCACCTGATACCGCGCCCATCCGTGAAAACTTCCATCCGCAATCGCCTGGACCAGTTTCAGGCCCGCCATGCCGAAATCGCCGCCCTGCTGGCCACGCCGGAAGCGGCGGCTTCCAATGAGCAATGGCGCAAGCTCAATCAGGAATATAGCCAGCTTCAACCCCTGGTCGGGCATTATGCCGCCTATCAGGGCGTCGAACAGCAATATGCCGAAACCGAAGCCATGCTGGCCGACGCGGAGCTGCGTGCCCTGGCCGAAGACGAACTCCCCCAACTCAAGACCCGACTGGCTGAACTGGAGGCTGCGCTGCACCTGGCCCTGATTCCGCCCGACCCGGATGATGAGCATGATATTTTCCTGGAAGTCCGGGCTGGTACCGGTGGTGAGGAGGCGGCCCTGTTTGCCGCCGACCTGTGCCGGATGTACCTGCGTTACGCCGAACGGCAGCGCTGGCAGACCGAAATGATCAGCGAAAGCTGGAGTGGCCTGAACGGCTACAAGGAAGTCGTGGTGCGCATCAGCGGCAAGGCCGTCTATGCCCGGCTCAAATTCGAGTCCGGGGTCCATCGGGTGCAGCGGGTACCGGAAACCGAAGCCCAGGGCCGGATTCACACTTCCGCGTGTACGGTCGCCGTCTTGCCGGAAGTGGCTGAGACCAGCAGCATCACGATCAACCCGGCGGACTTGAAAGTGGATACCTACCGGGCATCCGGCGCCGGTGGCCAGCACATCAACAAGACCGATTCGGCCATCCGCATCACCCACCTGCCTACCGGCGTCGTGGTGGAATGTCAGGACGAGCGGTCCCAGCACAAAAACCGCGCCCGCGCCCTGGCGCTGCTCCAGGCCCGGCTCCTCGCCGCAGAACGGGACAAGCAACACGCTGCCCAGGCCGAAAGCCGCAAACTGCAAGTAGGCAGCGGGGATCGGTCCGAGCGCATCCGCACTTATAATTTTCCTCAGGGCCGGGTGACGGATCACCGTATCAACCTCACGCTCTACCGCCTGCCCGACATCATCGCCGGGGATCTGGACCCGCTTCTGGACCCACTGCGGCGCGAGTACCAGGCTGAGCAACTCGCCAGCCTGGGTTTGCAGGGGTGAACACCCCGGCCATTGGAACGGCGCTGCGTTTTGGCACACAGCAGCTGGGCCAGCGCCTGGAAGCCGAAGTCCTGCTGGCCTCGGTACTGGGCCAGACCCGCAGCTATCTCTGGGCCTACCCCGAAATCCCCCTGACCGCCGAAGCCTGGCCCCGCTATCAGGCGCTGGTAGCCCAAGCCGCTGCCGGCTGGCCCCTGGCTTACCTGACCGGGGTACGCGAGTTCTGGAGTCTGGAACTCGGGGTGACACCGGATACCTTGATCCCGCGCCCAGATACCGAAACCCTGGTCAGCGCGGCTCTGGCCAGCCTGCCCGCAACACCGGCCACAGTCGCCGACCTCGGGACCGGCAGTGGGGCCATCGCCCTGGCTTTGGCTCATGAATGCACGCAGTGGCAGGTGCTGGGCGTGGACAACAGCCGGGCGGCTTTGACCGTCGCGGCTGCCAATGCCCGGCGGCTGGGCATTCGTAATGTCACGTGGGTGCAAGCCGACTGGGGCCAGGCGTTGGCACAGGGTGCCTATGACCTCGTGGTCAGCAATCCGCCCTATCTGGCTGCAACTGATCCCCACCTGCCCAGCCTGTGTCACGAACCTCAGACCGCCCTGGTTGCCGGACCAACGGGGCTGGAAGCTTTGGCGCACTTGGTGGTGCAGGGGAAAATCTTACTGCGGCCTGGGGGCTGGTTATGGCTGGAGCACGGCTATGACCAAGGTACAGCCGTGGCCGATCTGCTGGCCCGACAGGGCTACCGCGACATTACCCACCATCGTGATCTGGCGGGGTGGGTGCGGGTCAGCGGGGGGGCTTGCCGTGGATGATCAGGTCTTGCTGCGCTACAGTCGCCAGATTCTGCTCCCGCACTGGGGGTATGAGGCCCAACAGCGCCTGGCTCAGGCTAAGGTACTGATTATAGGTGCTGGTGGGCTGGGTTCCGCCAGCGCGCTTTACCTGGCTGCTGCGGGGGTGGGTACGCTGTATCTGGCGGATGCAGATACCGTGGAACTCAGCAATCTGCAACGCCAGATCTTGCACGACACCGCAAGTCTGGGTTCCAGCAAGGTTGCCTCGGCCCAGCGTCGGTTGACAGCCCTGAATCCGGCCTGTCAGGTCTGGCCCCTGCCCCAGCGTCTGGACGCCGAAGCACTCGCCGTTTATCTGCCGCAGGTCGATCTGGTCCTGGATGGCAGTGATAATTTTGCCACCCGCTTTGCCGTCAATGCCGCCTGCGTGGCTGCCCGCAAGCCTTTGGTATCCGGATCGGCCCTGGGCTGGCAGGGCCAGTTGGCCGTATTTGCCAATCAATGCACTACAGATGCCTGTTATGCCTGCTTGTATCCAGTGGGCGGCGATGATCCCGAAGCAACGTGCAGCGCCAGCGGGGTGCTAGGCCCGCTGGTCGGGGTGATCGGGGCCATGCAGGCGGTGGAGACATTGAAATTGCTGACCGCAACGGGCCAGACGGCCCGCAATCGCCTGCTGCATTACAACGCCCTGGATACAAGCTGGCGCAGTTTTACCCTCCCGCGTGATCCCGCCTGCCCGGTCTGCGGGCCATAGAAAAATTCGGGATCTGGCTATAAGATATTTCTATGTTGACATTCAAAAGGTTAATTTGCTAACGTGCAACTTCCGTCCCCCCAAATTGCACGCGAGAGGGTGTGCCATGAACGTAAGCGACGTGACGATCCATGTGAACGAGCGTCTGGACAGTCAGGCGCGGTATTCGTTGGAAGAAGACATGCGGCAAGTGGATGGCGTAATTGCCCCCCGGTTCAGTCCGGGGCATGAACATCTGATGATTGTAGCCTTCAACCCCGAGCGGGTTCAGGCTGCGGCCCTGCTGCACCGGGTTCAGGCATTTGGCTATGGCGCACAATTGGTGAACGCCTGACTCCGGCTTGAGGCAGCCGGGTTTGAATTGACATGGTGACCGGGCGGTGCAGGGCCGCCCGGTGGTCGGGATGCGGCATGGTTTCTGCTAGAGTACAGGCAAGAGGACATTGCCATGGACATCATCCAGAATACCTACCCGCTGAACACTGCCTATGACGAACTGATCGGACCGGACCGCCAGCCGCGCCCGGCAGCCCGGCCCCTGTTTGACTATCTGACTGGTCTGGACGCCCATACCCTGGCAGACCGCCGCCAAGCGGTGGAAACCGCCATCATGACCATGGGCATCACCTTCACCGTGTATAGCGATGCGGGCAACATCGACCGCGCCTGGCCCTTTGACATCATCCCGCGCACCATCGCCCGCAGCGAGTGGGCGCGGGTGGAGCTGGGCCTGAAACAGCGCCTGGTGGCTTTGAACCTGTTCATCAACGACTTGTACAACGACCAGCAGATCATCAAGGATGGCGTATTCCCCCTGGAAGTACTCGCGGGTTCCCGGAATTTCCGGCCCCAATGCCAAGGCATTACGCCCCGCTTTGGGGTCTGGGCCCATGTGTGTGGCACCGATTTGGTGCGTGACCGGGATGGCACGATTTATGTGCTGGAAGATAATCTGCGGGTGCCCTCCGGGGTATCCTACATGCTGGAAAACCGGCAGCTGATGAAGCGCCTGTTTCCGGAAATCTTCCGCACCAGCAGCATCCTGCCGGTGGATGAATACCCAGCCCAACTGTACGACGCCCTGGCTGCGCTTTCGCCGCATCCAGACGAGCGTCCGGTGGTGGTGGTCCTGACCCCCGGCATCTATAACTCGGCCTACTTTGAACACAGTTACCTTGCGCAGAAAATGGGCGCCTTTCTGGTGGAAGGCAGTGATCTGGTGGTGCAAGGCAACGATTACGTGTACATGAAAACCATCTCGGGCCTACGCCGGGTGGATGTGATCTACCGGCGTATTGACGATGACTTTCTCGACCCGGAAGCTTTCCGGGCAGATTCCGTGCTGGGCGTGCCGGGGCTGATGCGGGCCTGGCGTGCGGGCAAGGTCGGGATTGCCAACGCCCCTGGGGCCGGGGTTGCCGATGACAAGGTGGTCTATACCTTTGTCCCGCAGATTATCCGCTACTACCTGGGCGAAGATCCCATCATTCCCAATGTGCCCAGTTGGCTCTGCATGGATAAATCCCAGCAGGATTACGTGCTGGCCAACCTGGATAAACTGGTGGTGAAACCAGCCAATGAGTCCGGCGGCTACGGGATGCTCATCGGCCCCTATGCGACCCCGGAAGCCCGCGCCCAGTTTGCCGATCTGATTCGCGCCCAACCGCGCAATTACATGGCTCAGCCCACGCTGTCCCTGTCCACGGCCCCGACCCTGATTGGCGATCATCTGGCGCCCCGACACCTGGATCTACGGCCTTTCATCCTGCAATCGAACAAATTGTATGTCACCACGGGTGGCCTGACCCGGGTAGCCTTGCAGGAAGGTTCGCTGGTGGTGAACTCTTCGCAAGGGGGCGGGAGCAAAGATACCTGGATCGTTGACGTGGAGGGCCGCTGACATGCTATCCCGCGTTGCGGAAAATCTTTACTGGATGGCACGCTATCTGGAACGGGCCGAAAATACCGCCCGCCTGATCAACAGCATCACCCAGGTCTTGCTGGATTTGCCCCGAGGGGCCGCCTTTGGCTGGGATGTCCTGCTCAAGGTGGCGGGGCTGGAGCAGCCTTATTTGCAACACTATCCGGAAGCACATGAGACCGACATCATGCGTTTTCTCATCCAGGATGAGCATAACCCCAGTTCCATCGCGGCCAGCATCCACAGCGCTCGCGAGAATACCCGCACCTTTCGTGAAGTGTTACCCATGGAGTTATGGGAGCGCATCAATGGCCTGTATCTGTATATCCGCAGCGAGGCCAGCCGGGCCACGACAGGCCGCAGCGAGCGCTATGAGGTGCTACACGGGATCATCGAACGGCGCCAGTCCATCATCGGCTTGCTGATGGAATCCATGAGCCATGATGTTGCCTATCAATTTCTCAAGCTGGGTCGTAATCTGGAACGGGCTGACATGACGACGCGCATCGTGGACGTTCACTCTGCCGTCCGGCTGCCTGCCGACCCGGCCTTGGCCGATGCGGTATCAGAACGGCTCTGGATGGCCACCCTGAACGCCCTTTCAGCCTATCAGATGTACCGGCGTCATGTCGGCGTCCATGTGCGCAGCCGGGAAGTCGTGCCCTTTTTACTCAAAGACGCCCAGTTTCCACGCACCGTGCATCATTGTCTCAGCGAGATCGAAACCTGCCTGGCCACCCTGCCCCAGCATCAGGCACCCATGAAGGCGGCCCGCTGGACCTGGCGGCGTCTGGAGCGCATGCAGTTTGGGGGCCTGACTCCGGTGATGCTGCACGAGTATCTGGATCAAATTCAAACGGATCTCGACGGCATTCACGAGGCTGTCACCCTGCAATATTTCCACCGGGATTACTCCACCACCTAAACCATCATGCATAATTCTCTGGCCTTTCCGCGCTACGGCGACAAGCAGAACTCCGGATTTTTTGAAGAATTTCTCGGCCAATTGCTGGAAGAGCGTGACCGCAGCGGCCTGACCGGGCTAATCCGGCAGATCGATGCGCTGATGATCACGGTGGAGCCGGGACACTCCATCGCCTACGTGGGCGAGCTATGTCTGATGACCCCGTATCACTATCTCGTCACCCTGGAGTCGGAAAGCCATTACACCCACGTCCTGCGCATTGACATGAACGCACCCGATGTTCTGGTGCGCGAGGTCAAAGACCCCAACACCCGGGGCATCTTCCGCAGCCTCAACGAGGTCTATCCCATCGGTGCCCAGAAACCCAATTCGCGCTACATGGGCGAAATCTTCCGGGTGGAAAATCTCCACGCCACGGTAGAAATGCAGCAGGCCCGCGATATCCGCTTCTTCAATCAGGCCCAGATTCGTAAGCTGGAGCTGCCTGGCAACATGGCGGTGGTCAAACCCAGCCCCTATACGCACAACATCGTGGGTTACTGGGAACGGCCCGAATCACACATCCGCATCTATGCCCTGGGCTGGAGCAGTATCCGGGCCGATGTCCAGGCGGCTTACCAACAGGCCAAGGAAACCCAGGCCCGGCTGGGGCTGGACACGCTGCTGTTACCCATTGATCATCTGGCCACCCGCGTCTATAGCCAGAATCGTGAAGCTGCCATTCTGGAATACCTGACCCTGACCAGTTATTACTACTGGGGGTCTTATGATATCAGCGACCAGAATTCCTCCACCAACGTGACCAAAAGCGTGCATTTTTCCAACGAGTTGGAAAGCCCGGCCAAAGTATTCACCGCAGCCAATCACCCCTATTTTGTCAACCATTTGCTCCAGCTACCGTCGCCGACCGAAGCCTTTGTACGCAATTATGGCCCGCGTCTGCACCATCTGGCCGTCGCCGTGCAGGACGGCCATACGGAAACCAAGGCTAATATTGATTATGTGGTAGACGCACTACGCGCCTGCGGCCAGAATTTCCTGCTGGATGTGATCGGCAGCGAACAGGAAGGACTCAAGCAGATTTTCTCCAGCGCTTCGGAATATTCCAGCCTGATTATCGAGTATGTACAACGTTTTGGCGATTTTCAGGGCTTTTTTACCAAGGGCAATGTCGCCCGCCTGACTCACGCCGCCGGTGTCGAAGAGGGTTTGCAGGCCATGGATACAGCGGCCAGAACGGCCACGGCAACCTGAGCGTTAGCACCGATCCCAGGCAAAACTCAGCACAGAAGCCAGGCTGTCAGCCCCCAGCGCCAGCGCCAGCAGCCGGTCAAATCCCAGGGCCACCCCACAGCAATCGGGCAAACCGGCCGTCAGAGCGGTCAGCAGGAGTTCATCGGCAGGTGCAAACGGCAACCCCAGGTGCTGGCGCTGGCGCTGTTCTGCGGCAAAGCGCGCCGCCTGCTCATCCGGGTCACTCAACTCATGAAAGCCGTTGGCCAGTTCCAGGCCACGCCAGTAGAGTTCAAAACGCTCGGCTACCGGCGGCACAGACCCAGGCCGGATACGCGCCAAAGCGGCCTGATCGGCAGGGTAATCCGTGAGCAGCGTCAGGCATCCCTGTCCCAGTTGCGGTTCGACACAGTGTGTCAGCAACAGGTCCAGATAGCCACGCCGGGTCAGGGGTGGCCCCGTCCAGACGATCCCTTGGGCATGCGCCGCCGCTTCCAGGGTCATGACGTCGGCCTGATGCGGATCGAGGGCCAGGGTACGCTGGAATGCAGCCTGGTAGCTCAGGATTTCGGGTGCTGCCAGCGGCGCGTCTGGGGCCAGGGTTTGCACCAGCGCCACAGTTTCCTGCATCAACTCCGTCAAGCTGAATCCGGGGCGGTACCACTCCAGCAGGGTAAATTCCGGATTGTGCCAGCGCCCGGACTCGCCAGCCCGAAAGGCTTTGCCAAGGCTATAAATCGGCCCGCTGCCCGCCGCCAACAGACGCTTCTGGAAAAATTCCGGCGAGGTATGCAGATAACGTGGCTGCGGGTCGTTTGCCTGCACAACAAAGCACTGCAGGGCTGGGTCGGTGCTGGCGCTGCGGGCCAACACCGGTGGATCCACTTCCAGCACGCACCGGGCGGCAAAAAAGGCCCGTACCTGCGCCAGCGCCGCCGCCCGCTGTTGCAGGGTTGCGACGTCGGCGCTGGGCTGCCAGTGCTGGAGCGCTGGCACCTATTCCTTGACCCGTGCAACGTAGGCTGAACTGCGGGTATCCACCTTGATCAGCTCGTCGGTCTGGACAAACAGGGGCACCCGCACCACCGCACCCGTTTCCAGCTTGGCCGGTTTACCACCCCCCCCCGAAGTATCCCCACGCACACCCGGGTCAGTCTCGATGATCTTGAGAGTGACGAAATTGGGTGGCTGGACACTGAGCGGAACATTGTTATAAAACATCACGGTGCAAAATTCCTGGCCTTTCAGCCACTGAGCGGCTTCCGTCATGGCTTCCTTACCGGCTATGTACTGTTCAAAACTGCCCGTATCCATGAAATTCCAGGTATCACCATCCTGATACAGGTATTGCAGCTCCCGCTCCACCACATCGGCAGCTTCAAAAGTATCGCCGGAACGGA
>CAYNNN010000028.1:0-34598 GCA_964398665.1 uncultured Gammaproteobacteria bacterium
GTACAGGAGTTCCGGCTGGGTTTGTTGCTGCATCAAGGCACTGGCTAACGGCAGTTCGTGATGGTACTCCGGCAAGGCCAGACGGCAAAGATTGCGTACGACAAACAGGGTGTGCTCGTCCACGGTATAAACGTGGAACAGGTCATACTGCATCTGGCCGGTCACCTGGGCGAAGGCTGGCCAATAGGCGCCCAGGATGCCCAGTGCGTGCATCTGGCGCAGCACCGATGCCAGCCCCTGAGGATGACGCAGGATTTGCAAAAACAGGCGCTGGACCCGAGGGTCGGCGCGAAAGCGGGCATTGATGAGCGTACTCGCCTCACGGGCCTGACGCAGGGTCTTGGCCCCGATACCCTGTAACTCGGGATGCTGCTGCAGGGTGTGAAACAGCTCGAACAAGGCAGGCGGGTCTTCGGTAAACAGGCTGGATCGGCGGGCTTCCAGATAGCCGTTCACCTGGCTGAAGCTGGCCCCGAGTTCCGAAGGCGGTGTTTGACTGGGCGGGAGCAGATTTTCCTGAAGCAGCTGCAGGAGCAGCTCGTTCAGGTGGGTCAGCAGGCAGGCCGCCCGGTAATAACTCTGCATGAACTGTTCGACAGCCAGCCGGTTTTCCCGGTCCTCATAGCCAAAGCGCTGGGCCAGGGTACGCTGGTAGTCAAACAGCAGGCGGTCTTCCCGCCGCCCGGTCAAGGCGTGCAGGGCGTAACGAATCTGCAACAGGCTATCCTGCACCTGGCGCAGCCCCTGATATTCACTCGGGGTCAGCAGGCCCAGCGGCACCAGGTCGGCCCACTCGGCCCTGGGACCGAACTGGCGCCGGGCAATCCAGAGGATGATCTGGGCATCGCGCAAACCGCCCGGACCATCCTTGATGTTGGGCTCCAGATTATAGGCAGTATCGTCGTATTTGCGATGGCGGGTGCGCTGTTCCTCCCATTTGGCGGCAAAGAATGCCGGGGGTGGCCACAGACTCGCATCAGCCAGCAGTTGTTCCAGTTGCTCCATCAGCAACACGTCTCCGCACAGGCGGCGGGACTCCAGCAAATTGGTATAAACCGTGATGTCGCGGGCGGCTTCCTGCCGACACTGGCTCAGGGTGCGCACGCTATGCCCCACATGCAACCCGGCATCCCACAAGGCCGTGATGAAAGCCGCCAGCGGTTCGGCATAGTGGGCTTCGGGCAGGCCTTCGGCGCGCAGGATCAGAAGGTCGATATCCGAATGGGGCAACAATTCACGGCGTCCATAGCCACCCACCGCTACCAGGGCTACCGGCGCCGCTAGCGCCGGTTCCACCTGGGTGGCCCACAACTGCTGCAGGGCCGTATCCACATCAGTAGTGCGAGCCTCCAGCAGGCCTGCCAGGGTAGCGCCACTCCAGAAACGCTGCTCCAGAACCCGGGCCTGAGCGCGCAGCGTCGCCTTCAGCTGGAGCGCAGTCGTCACGCAGCTTCGAGCCGACGGCTGATGCTGGCTTCCTCATCTGGACGCAAGGTCAGGATTTCACAGCCAGTATCTGTAACCAGCAAGGTATGTTCCCACTGAGCCGACAGGCTATGATCCTTGGTTACCACCGTCCAGCCATCGGAAAGCAACTTGACCTGGCGCTTGCCCGCATTCAGCATCGGTTCGATGGTGAAGGTCATGCCTGGCTGCAAGATGACGCTGGGGCCGGGGGCGCTGTAATGCAATACCTGGGGTTCTTCGTGAAAGTCCCGACCAATACCGTGGCCGCAGTATTCGCGCACCACACTGAAGCGCTGAGCTTCGGCATAATGCTGGATGGCCGCACCGATGGTATTGAGCGCCACGCCGGGCCGGACATTGCGGATACCCAGGTACAGGGCCTGCTGACAGGTTTCCACCAGCCGCCGGGCCAGCACGGAGGGCGTGCCCACGTAAAACATCTTGCTGGTATCGCCATGATAACCCTCCTTGATCACGGTGACATCCACATTGATGATATCTCCGTTGCTCAGAACCCGGTCATTGGGGATGCCGTGACAAACCTGGTGATTCACCGAAGTACAGATCGAACGGGGGAACCCCCGGTAATTGAGCGGGGCCGGGATGGCTTGCTGGACCTGCACGATGTAGTCATGGCAGAGCCGATCCAGCGCATCCGTCGTGGTGCCGGGCCTGATATGTGGCTCCAGCATGGTCAGGACTTCGGCAGCCAGACGGCCGGCAACCCGCATCTTGGCGATTTCTTCGGGAGTCTTGAAGGTGATGGGCACAGGTGGCAACCTAAAGGGGAATGCTGAATCATAGCCACTTCCACCGGATTATGGTATAACCCGGCGCGCAATTCACTGGCATACCCCAACGCTCGCCAGGGTGCCCGTTTTCGGGTCGCAGCGTCGTCTGCCAGGTTGTTTCAACCCTGATATTCAAGAGGCAAATCATGACCACAGTCACCATGCGGCAATTGCTGGAAGCCGGCTCGCATTTCGGCCACCAGACCCGCTACTGGAACCCCAAGATGGCGCCGTACATCTACGGCGACCGGAATAAAATTCATATCATCAACCTCGAAAAAAGCTTGCCCCTGCTGGTAGATGCGCTGCATTACGCCAGTGGTCTGGCCGCCAAGCGTGGACGGATTCTGTTCGTGGGGACCAAGCCTGCCGCGCGGGATGCCGTGCGCGAGGAAGCCCTGCGCTGCCAGATGCCTTACGTCAATTTCCGCTGGCTGGGCGGAATGCTGACCAATTTCCGCACCATCAAGCAATCGCTCAAACGCCTGAACGAGCTGGAGGCTCTGTTTGAAGAGGGTGGCATTGAGCGGTTCAACAAGCGCGAAGCCTTGATGCTGGAACGGGAAAAAATAAAGCTTGAGCGTAGTCTGGGTGGAATCAAGACCATGACGGAACTGCCCGACGCCCTGTTCGTGATCGATGTGGGCATGGAAAAAATCGCTATTGCCGAAGCCCGTACCCTCGGTATTCCCGTGATCGGCGTGGTGGATACCAACAACAGTCCAGTGGGCATCGACTACCTGATTCCCGGCAATGACGACGCCATCCGGGCCAACCAGCTCTACACCCAGTGCATGGCCACTGCGGTTCTGGAAGGCCGGGCCAGTGTGATGACTGGTACGGAGGAATACGTTGAAGTCAGCGAAGAGGCTGCCGCACCGGGACGCGGGCGGGAACGTTCGGAACGTGATCAGCCCCGGCGTCGGGAAGGTGGACGGCGCCGGGATGGGGGTGGGCGGCGCCGGGACGGCGGTGGTAGCGCAGCCGGCAGCAGTGACGAAAACGCTGCGCCGGCTGGCGAATAGCAGCCCACGACCTTTCTGAGCAACTGAGTATTGATATGAGCATTACTGCAAGTCAAGTCAAAGAACTGCGCGAACGTACCGGGGCTGGCATGATGGACTGCAAGAAAGCCTTGCAGGACGCCCAGGGCGATATGGACGCCGCCATCGAAATTCTGCGCAAAAGCGGGGCGGCCAAAGCGGTGAAGAAATCCGGGCGCATCGCTGCTGAAGGGCGGATGGTGCTGGCTGCCGGGGCCAATGCCGTAGCCTTGGCCGAAGTCAACTGTGAAACCGACTTCGTGGCCAAAGACGAAGGGTTCGCCCGGTTTGCCCAGTTTGTGGTCGAACAGGTGCTGGCGCACAATCCGGCAGATGTCGCTGCACTGGCAGCCCTGCCCGGCGATGGGGCTGACAGCCTTGAAGCCCAGCGCCAGGCCCTGATCACCCAGATCGGGGAAAATATCACCATCCGGCGTTTTACCCGCTGGACCTCAGGGGGCGGCAAGATCGCCCATTACCTGCACGGCACCCGGATCGGGGTGCTGGTGGAACTGGCTGGGGGCGCTGAAGGTCTGGGGCGGGATTTAGCCATGCACGTGGCCGCAGCCAAGCCCGAATACCTGCACGAAAGCGAAGTGCCCGCAGAGGTGCTGGCCAAGGAACGGGAAATCTACCAGGCTGAAGCGGCTACCAGTGGTAAACCGGCGGCGATCGTGGAGAAAATGGTCGAAGGTCGGGTCAAGAAATACCTGACCGAGGTCACGCTGCCGGGCCAGCCCTATATCCGCGATCCCGAACTGACGGTGGCTAAGCTGTTGCAACAGCAACAGGCTCAGGTGCTGCGTTTCGTCCGGCTCGAGGTCGGTGAAGGTTTGGCCAAGAAAGATAACGACTTTGCTGCCGAAGTGATGGCGCAGATACAGGGTCAGTAGTCATGTCCAGCTTGCGTTACCGGCGAGTTCTGATCAAGCTCAGCGGCGAGAGCCTGGCCGGAACCGGTTCTGGCGGCTGGGATGCAGCCCTGCTGCGCCAGTTTGCTGCCGAACTGGCAACCCTGCATCAGGCCGGGGCGCAGGTGGGCCTGGTGATCGGCGGGGGTAATCTTTGCCGGGGTAGTGAGCTGGCGCAAGCGGGCGTGGCGCGTCCCACAGCCGATGGCATCGGCATGTTGGCCACCTTAATGAATGCTCTGGCCATGCAGGATGCCCTAGAGAAGCAGGGCGTTCCGGCGCAGGTGCTGTCCGCTTTACCGGTAGCCGCCCTGTGTGAGCCGTTCAATCGCGCGCGTGCGTTGCGCCTGCTGGATCAGGGTCAGATGGTGCTGTGTGCTGCGGGTACCGGCAACCCGCTGTTCACCACCGATACCGCAGCCAGCCTGCGCGCCATCGAACTGGGCGCCGAGCTGCTCATCAAGGCCACCAAGGTTGAGGGCATTTACACCGCTGACCCGCGCAAGGACCCCAAGGCAGTATTGTTGCCGCAGTTGAGCTATGCAGAGGCCCTGCAGCGGGAACTGGGCGTGATGGACCTGACTGCCCTGGTGTTGTGTCGTGACCATCGCCTGCCCTTGCGGGTGCTGGATATTTTTTGCCCCGGAAATCTGCTGCGGGTCTTGCAGGGAGTGGCCGTGGGTTCTTTAGTTGAATAGTGGGTGCTTGACCATGATCAGTGACTTGAAAAAAACCGCCCAGGCGCGGATGACCAAAACGCTGGATTCTCTGCGTAACGAGCTGGCCAAGATTCGCACCGGGCGTGCCCATGCCAGCCTGCTGGATCATGTCCATGTTCATTACTATGGCTCCGATGTGCCGCTGAAGCAGGTAGCCAGTGTCGTGGCTGAAGATGCCCGCACCTTGGTCGTAACACCTTATGAGCGTAACTTAGTGTCGGCAGTTGAAAAAGCGATTCTGGCCTCCGACCTGGGCCTGAATCCGGCAACGATGGGTACCGTGATCCGGGTACCCATGCCGATGCTGACCGAAGCCCGACGCAAGGAGCTGGTCAAGGTCATCAAGCATGAAGCCGAGAATGCCAAGGTGGCCCTGCGCAATGTCCGCCGGGATGCCAATACCGAACTCAAACAGGCCCTGAAGGACAAGAAACTGGCCGAAGACGAGGAACGGCGGGGCCAGGATGACATTCAGAAACTGACTGACCAGCATATTGCCAAGGTGGAGGAAATGCTGGTGGCCAAGGAAAAGGAGATCATGACCGTTTAGGCGCCGGTCTGCGTGGCATTCCTGGTTCCGGAAACGGTGAATACCCAGCCCCCGCGTCATGTCGCCATCATCATGGATGGCAATGGGCGCTGGGCACGCCAGCGTGGCCTGCCCCGACACCTTGGACACAAGGCCGGGGTACAGGCGGTGGAACAGGTCGCCGATGCTGCGCTGGCTCAGGGGGTGCAGGTACTGACCCTGTTCACCTTCAGCAGTGAAAACTGGCGTCGCCCGGAAACCGAGGTGCGTTTGCTGCTTGAACTGCTGGCCAGTACCTTGCAAAAACAGACTGCCCGCCTACACCAGCAGGCAATCCGGGTACGCTTCATCGGCGCTCGCGCCGCCTTTTCTGCACGGCTACGCAACATCCTGGAGCAGGCCGAAGCCCTGACGGCAGACAATACCCGCATGCAACTGGTGCTGGCGCTCAATTATGGTGGGCGCTGGGATATCGTCCAGGCTGCCCAGCGCCTGCTCCAGGAACCCGACCCGGCCCGGCTGCTGCCCCTGACTGAAGCGCAGTTTGCCCGTTATCTGGACGGCGCAGATTTGCCAGAACCGGATTTATTCATCCGCACGGGCGGCGAGCAGCGCATCAGCAATTTTCTGCTCTGGCAGCTGGCTTATACCGAATTGTATTTCACCGAAACGTACTGGCCGGATTTCGACCAGCAGGCCTTTGCTCAGGCATTGGCTGAATACGCCCGGCGGCAGCGTCGTTTTGGGCGTACCGGAGAGCAGCTCAGCCAGGCACACTGAAGGCATCAGCCTGTTTCGAGATCATCCGGGGTATTGTAATTGCGCAAGGCCAGCGGCCAGGCCGAACAGTCGGCATATACGGGTGCCAGGCAGGCCAGAGCGCGTTTCAGGCTGCGTTCTCCCCTGTGCCATTGGGCCTGAAGATCGGGCTGTACCGTCACGGGCAGCAGGCTGACGGTGGGCTGGATCTGGGTGCCGATTTGAGCCAGCACCGGGCGCTGCGTGATCTGGCCCTGCTGGAGCAGATGCCGGTAAACCTCCGGGCTCAGTCGGGGTAGATCGCAGGGCACACAAAGCAGCCAGGGCCGGTGGGCAGCGGCCAGTCCGGCCAGCAACCCGGCCAGTGGGCCGGGGTAGTCCGGTTCGGCGTCCCCGATGACCCGGTCGGCATATGTGGCATACGTGGCCTGATTGCGGTTGGCGCTGATGAGCAACTCGGTCACCTGTGGGGGTAAACCCCGGGCAACCCAGGCCACCAGCGGCTGGCCGCGCCAGCATAGCAGGCCCTTGTCCCGGCCGTGCATCCGTCGCCCGGCGCCGCCGGCCAGAATCAGTCCGGTGAGTGCGGTGGTCGGCCCTAGCGCCAGCGGTAACGCCACACGCTGGCTCGTGCTTCCAGGGTTTCGGGAACCAGGCGCCCCTGTTGTGCAACGGCTTGCCGCAAGGCTTCCGGGGTGCCCTGATAGCGCAATTTCAGGGTCAGGGTGTCTGCCGCGTAGCGTTCCAGCTGTACAGCCCGGACTTCTGCAGTCGTCCGCAGGCTGGCCAGCAATGCCGCGTAGGCGCCTGGCTGATCAATGCCGGTGATTTCCAGCGTCTGTACCTGCTCGGTCAGACCCGGCGCCGCCGGGCCAAAATTGCGCCACAAACGATTCCAGCTTTCGCCCAGACCGCTGCTCAGGGCCGCAGCCGCATCACCCGCTGGCGTCTCCCAGCTCACCAGGCGTTCTTCCGGCCCCAGGAGGAGCCAGCGGCCCTGCCAGCCACCTTCAGGCTGGGGCGCCAGGCGCCCGACCAGAATCAGTGGGGCGCCATAGCGGGCTGAGGCCGGGCGGATCACTTCGGTAAACCCCCCCCACAAATCACTCATGGGCAGATTGCGCTGGTCTTCCAAGTCACCTAAAGGCAACAGGATTTCATAACCCAGGGCCTGTTGGGCCTCGGCCAGCAGGGGGCGCAGGCGCGGATCTTGTTCCCCCAGCAAGACTTGGCGCCCAGCTTGCCACTCTACCAGCCAAAGCAGGACAGGGGGACGTTTGCGCCACGTCGGAACGCCGGCATTGGCCAGGCCCTGCTCCAGGGCAGTGGCATCAAAGCGCACGTCCAGCAGGCGTTGTGGACTTTCCGGTGGGACCTGCGGGGCCAGGGTATAACGGTATTCTTGGACATAGCGGGTCGGATCGCGCCAGACCGACCCCAGCCGACTGGCTGTAACAGCCTCGGGTGCCCCGGTCAGCTGCAGGGCAAATTGCTGGACGGCGGTGCGTAATGCCTCCAGCCGGGCAGGTGCTTCCTGATCAGCGGCCAGAACCTGGGTTCGGTAATCTGCAGCCCAACCCAAGCCGCCTCCCCCCAGGATAAGACTCAACCCCATCAGATAAGCGCCTAGCCTGTTCATCGCTTCACACCTGCTTGACAAAATGGGCCAAGATTAGCACATTCCCAAGCCTTGCCTGCTGCCTTGAGGATACTGCTGATGTCTGCCACACCCATGACCTACCGCGCTGCCGGGGTTGATATTGATGCCGGAAATACCCTGGTTGAGCGGATCAAGCCGTTGGCAGCCCGCACCCGGCGGCCCGAGTTGTTGGCTGGGATCGGCGGGTTTGGCGCCCTGTTCGAGCTGCCCCTGCACCGTTATGCCCAGCCGGTGCTGGTTTCTTCCACGGATGGTGTGGGCACCAAACTGAAACTGGCTATCGAACATCAGCGCCATGATCATATCGGCATCGATCTGGTTGCCATGTGTGTGAACGATATTATCGTGCAGGGTGCCGAGCCACTGTTCTTTCTGGATTATTTTGCTACTGGCAAGCTGGATGTCGGCGTGGCAGAGCGGGTGATAGCCGGGATTGCCGAGGGTTGCATGCAGGCCGGGGCCGCGCTGGTCGGTGGCGAAACGGCTGAAATGCCGGGGATGTATGCGCCGGGTGATTATGATCTGGCCGGGTTTACGGTAGGCGTGGTGGAAAAGGCCCGCATCATTGATGGCAGCCGGGTGCAGGTGGGTGATGTGTTATTGGGGCTGGCCTCCAGCGGGCCACATTCCAACGGCTATTCCCTGATTCGCGCCCTGCTGGCACGCAGCGGAGCCGACCTTCAGCAACTCCTGGCAGGCCAGCCCCTGCTGGAGCAGCTCCTGGCGCCGACCCGCATTTATGTCCGCGCCGTACTCGATTTGATCCAGCAGTGCCCGGTCCATGCCCTGGCGCACATTACCGGCGGGGGGTTGACGGAAAATATTCCCCGTGTCCTGCCGCCAGGAACCCAGGCAGTGATCCGGATGGATGCCTGGCCGCGTCCAGCAGTGTTTTCCTGGTTGCAAGCGCAGGGTCAGCTTGAGGAAGCCGAGTTGCGGCGCACATTCAACTGTGGCATCGGCATGGTGGTTTGCGTACCCGCCGAAGCGGCTGAAGCCGCTGCGGCGCAGTTGCGCAGGCAGGGGGAAACCGTCTGGGTCATCGGCCATGTGGCGGCCGGTCCAGCACCTGCCTGCGTGGTTTACGCCTGAGGCTCACCATGAGCGGCCTCTTGACGGTGGCAGTGCTGGTATCCGGGCATGGCAGCAACCTGCAGGCGCTGCTGGACGCTCAGAGTCGAGGACTGATTGCGACC
Source organism: uncultured Gammaproteobacteria bacterium (assembly GCA_964398665.1). Lineage (GTDB taxonomy): Bacteria > Pseudomonadota > Gammaproteobacteria > CAYNNN01 > CAYNNN01 > CAYNNN01. The sequence goes on from CAYNNN010000028.1 coordinate 9,076, forward strand.
GATATCCGGGTGGTGATCAGCAATGATCCGAAAGCCTATGGCCTGATCCGGGCCCGCCGGTTCCGAATCCCGACCGAAATTGTGCCCCATCAGCAATTTCTGGAGCGGGAGCAGTTCGATGCGGCCATCATGGCAATTCTGGCGCGTTACCAACCTGACTTGGTGGTGCTGGCCGGATTCATGCGCATTCTGACCCCGGCCTTCATCCAGGCTTATCGAGGCCGCCTGCTCAACATCCATCCCTCCTTGCTGCCCATGCTGCCGGGGCTGCGCACCCATGAGCGGGCGCTGCATGCGGGGTTGCGGGAACATGGTGCCAGCGTACACTTCGTCACCGAAACCCTGGATGGCGGACCGGTCATTCTGCAAGCGCGGGTACCGGTGTTGCCCAACGATAATGTGGAACGTCTGTCGCGCCGGGTCCAGACTGAAGAGCACCGCATCTATCCTGCGGTGGTGGGTTGGTACGCCCAAGGACGCCTGAATTTGCAACGCGAGCAAATCTGGCTGGACGGTGCGCCCCTGAGCCAACCGCTGCGCTGGGCACCGCTGTAGAACCGCCCGGTATCAGGGGGCTTTGGTGTAAAGCTGTTTGCTCCCTGCTTTCAGGCAGACCAGGCGTTGCGGACTTTCCTGCTGACAACTGAGTTCATGGGTCTGGCTTTGCCAGCCTGTTTGTACCGGCGTTGCCGGGTCGTCGCGTACCACTTCGACCACCAGATTGCGATAGCGCACGGTAAAGCTGCCGGCAGCGCTGAAATTTTGTAGATAACTCTTTACCTTGTAACGGAAAATTGCTTGACCGCGTTCCAGGGTTTGTTCCTCGCTGGTACACACGACCCCGGTGGGCGCTTCACTACAACTGGTTGTTTCCGAGGGCAGATGTGCAACTGGCTTCTGGTCCGCAGTCTGCCAGCGGGCGGCCAGGATGTCGCTGCGGAGTTTGGCCGGTTTTTGTTGTGCATCGGCCTGTTTCTTCAGCTCCTCCTGTTTTTTGAGTTCTTCCTGCTTTTTCAATTCTGCCTGTTTTTTGGCTTCGGCCTGTTTCTGCAACGCTTCCTGTTTCTTCAACTCAGCCTGTGCCTGGGTCTCGGCCTGTTTCTTGAGGGCTTCTTCCGGGACGGGTGACGCGGTTTGCTGGGCGGCTGGCGTTGGGGATGCCAGGGCTTCGATATCCGCTTCAGTTTCCGTCACCGTGGTCTGGGCGACTTCGGCCCGCAGGGCCTGGGCTTTGGCCGGATTTTTTTCCACACCCTGCCCCAGTGCGTACAGCGTGGCCAGATGGGTTTTGGCCTGAGTATCACCCTGAGCCGCAGCACGCTGGAACCATTCGGCCGCCAGGGTCGGATTTTTGGGCTGGCCATAGCGGCCCCAATAATACGTCTGGCCTAGCAGATTCTGGGCTTTGGCATAGCCGCCTCGAGCCGCCTTTTCGTACCAGGCAAAGGCCGTGCGGGAATTTTTTTCGGTGCCTACGCCCAGCTCGTAAAACTGGCCCAGCCGGTATTGAGAGCGGGCATCGCCTTCTTCCGCGGCCACCTGAGTCTGGGTAAACCGTTGGGTATCGGCATCCTGAGCATGGCCAAGGCTGATCTGCAAGCTCAGAATCAGGCTCAGCATCAGGCTGGACAGCAGGCCTGAAAAGGTGTGCATGGCATAACTCCTCAGCGCATCAGTGCCTGGCTGAGGCACCGACGGGCGCGTTGTGATTCTCATTCAGACCTGAATATAGGCCCAACCCTCCCGCTGGCGCAAGCTGGCATGGACGACCCCCGACGGTGTCAGGATGCTGCCGGGCAGCAAGGCAATCGGGTGGTGTTCTGCCTGGCGCAGCCGCTCCAGCGAGTTGTTGCAGGCGACCAGCTGCAGCCGCTTTGGATAGCGCGTCTGCAGGGCCTGCAGCCGGGCCTGGTAGAGGGAATGCTCGGGACGCAACCAACGCAGGCCCGCGCCGTTGAAGAGCAGCTCCACCTGCGTCAGCGTTGTCGGGGTTTCGGCCAGCAGCATCTCCAGCTCGGTCAAAAACCCTCCGAAGGCCTCGGCCTGGGCACTGTTGACATGGATGACCAATTGCAGCGGCTGCGGGTCTGGAGTCAGCACGGCGGTGGCAGTGACGGCCGGAACCGGTGCCATGACCGGCGGCGCTGTTCCGGCGACCAGTGCCAGCAGTACGCTGGCCACCAGCGCCTGCCAGGCGCGCCGGCGCCGGGGCTGACGCAGCGGGGGTGGGGGCGGAGTCGCATAGGCAGCCTGAAGCAGCCCTTTGATGCGGGCAATTTCCCAGGCCTGTTCTGCCTGACTGGGGTCGGCTGCTGCCGCCTGCAGGATGCGAATCTGGTCTTCGGGCAGCAATTCGTGATCCAGTGCTGCAGGCAACAAGGGGTCCGGGTTCATTTGACACTCCGCAGGGTAACGCTTTGGCGCGGAATCTGGGGTACTGCCAGCAGGGTTTGCAGCCGCTGGCGTGCGCGGGCCAGCCGACTCATGACCGTGCCGGCCGGTATGCCCAGAATGTCGGCCACTTCGGCATAACTGCATTCCATCAGGTCAACCAGGGTCAGAACCTTGCGCTGGGCATCAGTCAACTGGGCTACGGCCCGACGCACCTGCCAGACGGCTTCCTGCCCCAGCAGCACCTGTTCTGGTGTGGGTGCTGGGTCAGGCCACTGCTCCAGGGATTCCAGATCGATGCCAGGATGCTGGGTACGCCACCAGTCGCGTTGTACATTCACCAGAATCCGGCACAACCAGGCCGCACATTTTTGCTCATCCTTGAGCTGATCCAGCGCTTGCAGGCCACGCAGCAAGGTCTCCTGCACCCAGTCATCCGCCAGGGCCGGGTCGTGGCACCAGGCATAGGCCAGATGGTACAGGCGAGGGCGCAGAGCCGCCAGCCGATTCTTGAGGGCCCGCCGGGCGCAGCCACGGGTCAACACCGCCAGCATGGGCACCTCATGGGCATCTCCTTTGGCATGTCAGTGGTGTTCATCTTCGTGAGAACTATAATTTGCCTGCCCATAACGGATGACCCAGATGGCCACGGTCAGCACCAGGATGGCGATGGCAAGTGCAAGAATCACCGTGACATCCAGCTGCTTCAGGTCTATGGTGAGATAACGTGCCAGCGCCGTGATCGCAATATAGAGCAGAAACTGCACCGGGAGGCGGTGGGTGCGAAAATAAATCCCAATCATCGCCCCCAGTTCAAGGTAGATGAATAGCAGCAGGATGTTGTCCAGGGTGGCATGGCTTTGCTGCATGATGAGCAGATACTCATGGACTGCCGACCAGATTACGGTGGCACCGACGACAAACAGCCCGAACAAATGCAGGCCCTCCACCAGGACCTCGCCGATTTTTTCAACCCAGGAGAAACATTTCAGGCTCATGTCAATTGCCGTTGCAGCGCAGCTGTGGAGGCGTTCAGGCTAACGCGAATCCCGGTGGACTGCAAGCGACGGCAGGCGGCGTTCCAAAGTTATGCACAATGGCCCGGATTACTTGCCGTAAGCCGGAAAAATAGCATCATGAACATGATATTACAATTTAAGATACTAATTTTGTTATTAAAAACAGTTTGCGCAAAAAATGCTCAATCTAAGCGCAAGCCAGCTTGAAGGCCTCTTGGCGCCCTGGACCAGGCGAGTTATCCACAGACTTATCCACAGGTATTGTGGATAACTTTAGCTGTTGCTGAATAACTAAAGCATGTCGCATTCCCGCATCGCCCTGAGTGTTGCCCTGCTGGATGGCCCCCCCCGCTGTCTGAGTTATGCCCCCCCGCCCGCCAGCACCCTGATGGCCTGGCCGGTGGGTTTGCGGGTACAGGCACCCCTGGGATCGCGCACCTGCATCGGCATCGTCGTCGCCCACGAGGTTCCCCCGCCGGGGACCCGGCTCAGGGCCGTCAGTGCAGCGCTGGACGCAGCGCCGCTGTTTGATGCCACCCAGATGCTACACCTACAGTGGCTGGGCCGCTATTATCGCGCCCCCCTGGGTGAATTCCTGGCTGCCGTGCTGCCGCCCCCGCTGCGCAGTGGTGCAGCGCTGCCTGCACCCACTGGCCTGCCCCCGGCCCTGCCGGATGCCCTCGTGCCCTTGCGTCCCGAGCAAATGGCAGCTGTGGAGACCATCGCCGCACAGTCAGGCCGATTTGCCGGGTTTTTGCTGGAGGGCGTTACCGGGAGTGGTAAGACCGAGGTGTACTGGGCCTTGGCGCGTCAATGCCTGGCCCAGGGGCGCCAGGTTCTGATGCTGGTCCCGGAAATTGCCCTGACGCCGCAACTGGCAAGCCGGTTTCAGCAACGGTTGGGCCGGGTGCCGTTGCTGCTGCATTCCCGGATGGCGGCAGGGGAGCGGCTGCGGGTCTGGGCGCAGTGCCACGCCGGAGTGGCCGGAGTCTTGCTGGGCACCCGGCTGGCGGTGCTGACGCCCCTGCCCAGGCTGGGGCTGGTAATTGTTGATGAAGAGCATGATGTGGCCTACAAGCAGGAGGAAAGTCCGCGCTATCAGGCGCGCGATGTGGCGGTGCTGCGCGCCCGCTGGGCCAATGTGCCTGTGGTATTGGGCAGCGCCACCCCGTCGCTGGAAAGCCTGGTCAACGTGGCACAAGGGCGCTATCAACATCTGCATCTGCGTGAACGTGCCCACACGGCCACACCGCCGGCCTGGACGGTGCTGGACGCCCGCCGCCAGCCCCTGCAGGCTGGTTTGACCCCGGCCCTGCTGACGGCAGTCCGGGAGAATCTGCAGGCCGGGATGCAGACGTTACTGCTGCTCAACCAGCGGGGTTATGCCCCGGTGTTGCTCTGTCATGCCTGTGGCTGGCAGGCAACCTGTAACGCCTGCGACGCCCGGCTGGTGCTGCACCAGCGTCAACACCAGCTACGTTGCCACCATTGCGGTGCCCAGCAGCCCGTGCCATCGCACTGTCCCGATTGCCAGTGTTCGGCGTTGTTACCCATCGGTCAGGGTACCGAACGGCTGGAGCAGACCTTGCACCAGCACGTGCCCCAGGCCCGGATCGCCCGGCTGGATCGGGATAGTACCCAGCGCAAGGGGCAACTGGAGCAGACCTTGAGCCGCATGGCGGCGGGGGAGATCGATATCTTGCTGGGGACCCAGATGCTGGCCAAAGGCCATGATTTCCCCAAGGTTACCCTGGTCGGCATTCTGGATACCGATACCGGGCTTTATAGCGGTGATTTGCGGGCCAGCGAACGGCTGCTGCAGTTGCTGGTACAGGTCGCAGGTCGGGCCGGACGGGGCCAGTGGCCTGGACAAGTGCTGCTGCAGACCCATCAACCCGGCCATCCCCTCCTGCAGCTTTTGTTGACTCAAGGTTATCCGGCCGCCGCTGCCCGCCTGCTCACCGAGCGTGCCAGTGCAGGCTGGCCACCCTACAGCGCCCTGGCCCTGCTGCGGGTTGAAGCCAGAACGCTGGAAGCTGCAGAAAGCCACGCGACCGCAGTCGCCCGGTTGGCAAGCCTGCAACAGCCGATGGATATCCAGGTATTGGGCCCTGTGCCCGCCCCGATGGCACGCCGTCAGGGACGTTATCGCGTTCAGGTCTTGTTTCAGGCCCCGACGCGCGGCCGCCTGCAACAGTGGCTGGATGTCTGGCTGGGCCAGGTGGCGGACCTGCCGGGTGGGCGCAGCGTGCGCTGGGGTCTCGATATTGACCCGGCAAGTCTGTTATAAACCACGTCTGAACCAGGCTTGTAATCCGATGCTTTCTGACCGGCTCATTTTGATGCGTCACGCCCCGGCGGTTGCCCGGCACCCGGCCCGGCCCGATGCCGACCGCATCCTGACGCCCGAAGGAGTGCGGCAGCTGCGTCAGGCCACGGCAGGCTTGCAGCGTCTGGTTCCCGAAGTGGCCCAGATTCTCGCCAGCCCTTACCAGCGCACCTGGCAAACCGCCGAGTTTTTGGGCACTGCTTATCAGGCCCCGGTGGCGCCGCTGACAGCCCTGGCTCCGGGCCAGACTGTGGAAAGCCTGAGTGCAGCCCTGAAAAGGCAAGCTGCCACCCTGCCACTGATGCTGGTGGGTCATGAGCCGGAGCTGAGTCAGTTTGCCAGCTGGCTTCTGTTGGGTATTCCCCTGACCTGGCTGAAATTCAAGAAGGCCGGTGCGCTGGAGCTGGAGTTGCGTGCTGCCTATACCCCCGCCTGCGCCAGCCTGCGCTGGCTGGCTACCCCGGCGCTGTTGCGGCAACTGGGCCGCCCGCGCCGTTCCTGACTCCGGAGTTGCTCATGCCCACCACCGCGCCCTCAGCACCGTTTGCCGCCGTTGACCTGGGGTCCAACAGCTTTCATCTGATCGTGGCCCAGATTCAGAATGGACAGTTGCTGATCATTGACCGACTCCGGGAAACTGTGCGCCTGGCCGCTGGTCTGGACGCCACCGGGCATCTGAGTCAGGCCTCGCAGGCCCAGGCCCTGGCCTGTCTGGAGCGCTTTGGCCAGCGGTTGCGCGGTCTGCCTGCGGCCAATGTCCGGGCGGTCGGCACCAATACCTTCCGGGTGATACGGGATGGCACGGCATTTGTGACGGCTGCCGAACAGGCCCTGGGCCACGTGATTGAAGTCATCGCGGGCATCGAAGAGGCCCGGTTGATTTACAGTGGGGTGATTCAGAGTCTGCCTGACCCTGATCGGCGCCGTCTGGTCATTGATATTGGCGGTGGCAGCACGGAGTTGATCATCGGGGAACGCAGCAGGCCCCTGAAGCTGGCCAGCCTGTTTGTCGGTTGTGTCACGCTCAGCGAACGCCAGTTTCCCAAAGGCGCCATTACCCGGCGCAACCTGGCCGCCGCCGAGCTGCTGGTAGCTCAGGAGCTGGAGCCAATTTTCGCCGATTACTGTGCCCTGGGCTGGGAAGAGGCGGTCGGTGCTTCAGGTACTCTGAAGGCGGTGGAAAGCATCTGCCGGGCCAACGGCTGGAGTGAAGGCGGCATTACCCGCAAGGGGCTGGAAAAGCTCAAGGAACAGATGGTGCTGGCCGGGCACTACAGCCGGTTTGGTTTTCCCGGAATGCCCGAGAACCGGGCCGCAGTGCTGGCAGGCGGCGTGGCCGTCCTGAGCGCCCTGTTTGATAACTTGCGCCTGAAGCTGGTGCGGATTTCCGAAGGGGCCTTGCGCGAGGGCCTGTTGCATGACCTGGTGGGCCGGATTCGTCATGAAGATATCCGCAGCCAGAGCATTCTGGCCCTGGCGCAGCGCTTCCGGGTGGATGGCGTGCAGGCGCAGCGGGTTGCCGCAACCGCTGAATACCTGTTGTCGGGCGTGATCGAGGCCTGGGGCCTGGTGCCGGAAGCATGCCAGTTTTTAAGCTGGGCGGCCCAGTTGCACGAAATAGGCCTGAATATCGCCTTCAACCGTTATCACAAGCATGGTGCCTATATCCTGAGTCAGGTTGATCTGCCAGGATTTTCCGTGCAGGAGCAACAGATTCTGGCCTTGCTGGTGCGTGCCCACCGGCGCAGCTTCCCCAGTCTGGAATGGGCTGCGCTGCCTCAGCGCTGGCAGTTGCCGGGGCTGCGGCTGGCTGTGCTGTTACGGCTGGCCGTGATTCTGAACCGCAGCCGCAGCGCCAGTCAGGTGCCGGCCCTCACGGTCACCGCCACCCGCAAGGGCCTGAAGCTGGGATTCCCGGTGGACTGGCTGGCTCAGCATCCCCTGACGCAGGCCGATCTGATCGCCGAAGCAGGTTATTTGCAAACGCCCAACTTTAGCTTAAAGTTTGCTTGAGGCGTCGGTACTGGTAGGGGTTATGTTCAATCCACGTAATGTCATCATCGAACACTTTGTGGCTCAGCTTGCGGCCAGTTATTTGCGGGTGTTCGGTGCCCAACACCGCGAGTATGCCGATTTGCTGCGTTGGGCAGGCACGATGGCGCTGGAAAAGACCTCGCATGGCGATGCACTGTTCCACGACATGGATCACACCATCATGGTCACGTCCGTGGGCCAGGAGATCCTGATTGGCAAGCACTTGCGCGAAGGCAACGTCACGCCGCTGGACTGGCTGCACATGGTGATTTCCACCCTGTGCATTGATCTGGGTTATGTCCGGCACCTCTGTCAGGGTGATCAGGAAGGACGCTATGCCACCGGTGTGGATGGCATGACCGTACAGCTGCCGCCGGGGGCGACTGGGGCCAGCCTGGCACCCTGGCGCATTGATCGCACCTGCCATTTCATCCGGCAATATTTTGCCAACTACCCGGCCATAGATGTCACGCGCCTGTGTGCCAACCTGCGTTTCACCCAATTTCCGGTGCCGGAAGCCGACCCGCTTTATGCCGAAACCAGCAGCTATCCGGCCCTGACCCGGGCGGCCTATCTGATCGGTGCTGTGGCCGATTTGCATTACATGCGTAAATTCAACTCATTGTTTCTGGAATATCAGGAAAACGGCATTGCAGCGCAACTGGGCTGCCATTCGGCAGTGAATTTCCGTTCCCGCTATCCTGATATTTACCATCACAAAGTCGCGCCTTATTTACCTCATGCGATCTGTTATCTTCAGGAAACGGAAGAAGGCAATCAGTGGTTGGCCAACATGAGTGCCCACCTGCATGCTGAAATCCACAATGAAGCGGCGCTGGGCATCGCCCGAGCCCGCACAATCGAGGGTTCTGCGCATGTTTAACAGCACCAAGATTCTCACGGAAGCCTTCATCAACCAGTTGGTGGATTACTTCTTCAGCATTTACGGCAATCCTGACCCCAACTATGTCAGTACCCTGCGCTGGTCGGGGCACATGGCGCTGGGCACCATTGCCAATAGCGATGCGCTGTACCATAACGTCGAACATACCATCATGGTCACGTCCGTAGGCCAGGAAATCCTGCTGGGCAAGCAGCTGGCCGATGGCAGCATTGCCCCCTGTGATTGCCTGCATTACATGATCTCGCTGCTGTGCCACGATATTGGCTATGTGCGCGGCATTTGTCCCGGCGATACGGAAACCCGCTGCGTCATCAATTTCAAGGGCGATACCGTCGAACTGCCGCCGGGGGCCACCGATGCCTGGCTGGCGCCCTACCATATCGAACGCGGCAAGCTCTTTGTCAAAACCCGTTTTGCCAATCACCCCATCATCAATGCCAGCCGGGTGATGGCCAATATCGAATTCACCCGCTTTCCGGTCCCGCAGGATGGCGACCACGATGGCACCCGCGATTTCCCGGCCCTGGTACGGGCCGCCGACCTCATTGGCCAGTTGGCCGACCCGCACTATCTGCGCAAGCTTTCCCCGCTGTTCCACGAGTTCCGCGAGACTGGGGCCAATCTCAAGCTGGGCTATCGGCATTCTGACGATCTGCGCTGTGCCTATCCCAAGTTTTACTGGACCATGGTCCGGCCCTTCATCGGCGATGCCTTGCGCTATCTGGGTCTGACTCAGACGGGCAAGCAGTGGATTGCCAATTTGTACTCCCAGGTCTTCACCCAGGAGCAGAATTGTACCCCGGCCCTGCCCAGTCCGCCGCCCTGAGTGGTGACGCTGGCCAAGCCAGCGTGTTGACCCGATCCCGCGTGTTCCCTTCCGGCTATCCAAGGTTGTCATGAGCGCATTACCCGAAAGCTTCATCCAGCAGACCACTCAACTGAGCCAGGCGGCCCGTCAGCCGTTTCCCAATTCACGCAAGCTGTATCTTGAGGGGAGTCAGGCAGGGGTGCGGGTGCCGGTGCGTGAAGTCACGCTGACGCCGACCCAGACGGCTCAGGGGGCACAGCTCAATCCTCCGGTCTATCTCTACGACACATCCGGGCCGTACACCGACCCGGCGGTTGCCATAGACTTGCGTGCGGGCTTGCCGCCGCTGCGTGCCCCGTGGCTGGCAGCCCGGGCCGATACGCTGACCCTGACCGAGCAAAGTTCCCACTATGCCCGGCATCAGCGTCAGGACGACCGGAGCGCCCGCTGGCGTTTTGAGCATCTGCCTCTGCCGCGCCGGGCCAAGTCTGGCCACAACGTGACCCAGATGCACTATGCCCGCAAGGGTATCATCACGCCCGAAATGGAATTTGTAGCCCTGCGGGAAAATCAGCGTCTGGCCGCTGCCCTGGATCAGGGCTTGCGCGTACAACATCCGGGGCATGATTTCGGCGCTTGCACGCCTGGCCTCATCACGCCCGAGTTTGTACGTAGCGAGGTGGCCCGAGGTCGGGCGATTATCCCGGCCAACATTAACCATCCGGAACTGGAGCCCATGATCATCGGGCGCAATTTCCTGGTAAAGATCAATGCCAACATTGGTAATTCCGCCGTGAGTTCCTCGGTGGCGGAAGAAGTTGAAAAGCTGGTCTGGGCGATCCGCTGGGGCGCCGACACCGTGATGGATTTATCCACTGGCAAGCATATTCATGAAACCCGGGAATGGATCTTGCGCAACGCTCCGGTACCGATTGGCACCGTGCCCATCTATCAGGCCCTGGAAAAGGTGGGTGGCAAGGCCGAAGACCTGAGCTGGGAAATCTTCCGTGATACCCTGATTGAGCAGGCCGAGCAGGGTGTGGATTATTTCACCATCCATGCTGGCGTGTTGCTGCGCCATATCCCGCTCACGGCGCAGCGCATGACCGGAATTGTCAGCCGGGGTGGTTCCATCCTGGCCAAGTGGTGTCTAGCCCATCACCGGGAAAACTTCCTCTATACCCACTTTGCCGAAATCTGCGAAATCATGAAGGCCTACGATGTCAGTTTCAGCCTGGGCGATGGCCTGCGGCCCGGCTCCATCGCCGATGCCAATGATGCGGCGCAATTTGCCGAACTGCGTACCTTGGGCGAACTGACCCAGGTCGCCTGGCAGCAGGACGTGCAGGTGATGATCGAAGGCCCTGGGCATGTGCCGATGCAGCTGATTCAGGCCAACATGACCGAACAGCTCCAGCATTGCGGCGAAGCTCCGTTTTATACCCTGGGGCCGCTGACGACGGATATTGCGCCCGGCTATGACCATATCACCTCGGCGATTGGTGCCGCGATGATCGGCTGGTTCGGGACGGCAATGCTGTGCTACGTCACCCCCAAGGAACACCTGGGACTGCCCGACAAGGAAGACGTGCGGGCCGGGATCGTCACCTATAAAATCGCGGCTCATGCGGCGGATTTGGCCAAAGGTCATCCGGCAGCCCAGGTGCGCGACAATGCCCTGTCGCGGGCGCGTTTCGAGTTTCGCTGGCAGGATCAGTTCAACCTGAGTCTGGATCCTGACAAGGCGCGGGAATTTCACGATGCCACCCTGCCGCAGGAAGGCGCCAAGCAGGCGCACTTTTGCTCCATGTGCGGCCCGCATTTTTGCTCCATGAAAATCACTCAGGACGTGCGCAGCTACGCCCAGCAGCAGGGTCTGGACGAAAACCGCGCCCTGGCAGCCGGGCTGGCCGCCAAGGCCGAGGAATTCAGGGCTGGCGGGGCCGCGTTGTACCACACCTTGTAGGCAGAGGCCATGTTGCCCTGGCTGGGGCACGACCCGGCAGCGCCGTTTCCGGCCCCGGAAACGGCGCTGCGTGAGCCTGACGGTTTGCTGGCTGTCGGTGGTGACCTCAGCCCCTTGCGCCTGTTGAATGCCTACCGTCAGGGTATTTTCCCCTGGTACAATGCCGGAGATCCCATCTTGTGGTGGACGCCTGATCCGCGCTGGGTTCTGACCCCGGAAACCCTGCATTTGGGCCGTAGCCTGCGCAAGATTTTGCGTCAACAGCCATTCCAGCTCAGCTTGAACCGGGATTTTACGGCCGTTGTCACGGCTTGTGCGGCGCCTCGTCCGCAGCAGGCGGGTACCTGGCTGCATCCGGCCATGCAGGCGGCCTATCGGCGGTTGCACCTGCTGGGTTATGCCCACAGCGTCGAGGTCTGGCAGGAGGCCAGGCTGGTCGGCGGGCTGTATGGCGTGGCCCTGGGCGGGGCTTTTTTTGGCGAGTCCATGTTCAGCCACGTCAGTGATGCCTCCAAGATTGCTTTGGTGGCGCTGGTCGGGTGGATGCGGACGCAACGGATGCATGTGCTGGATTGTCAGGTGGAATCGGCACATCTGCGTCAGTTGGGTGCTCAGCCACTGGCACGGGCGCTGTTTCAGCACGTTCTGGAACAGGCGGGGGTCCGGGGTGCCATACCCCATGCCTGGCCAGCCCAGGACTTGAGCGTTTAACCCATGCAGCAAGCGCAGATGGCCTTTTTCCTCAGCGACGCACACGGCTGTAGTTATTTGCCCGAACGCACCGCTCAGACCCTGTTCTGCGATCCGCACGCCCCCATGAATGCGGCATTGTATGACCAGCTGATCAGCAAAGGCTTTCGTCGCAGTGGCCGCTATGTGTATCGTCCCCGCTGCCCCGCTTGTCAGGCGTGCATCCCGGTGCGCATCCCGGTGGCCCTGTTCACGCCCGACCGCAGCCAGCGGCGTACCCTGGCCAGGAATCAGGACCTGGCCGTTACGCCCAGAGCAGCTCGTTTTCAGTCGGAACACTATGAGTTATATCGCCGCTACATCCAGCAACGTCATCCCGGCGGCGGGATGGATCAGGCCGGGCCGGAAGGGTATTGGGAATTTCTCGCCAGTCCCTGGGCGCGCACCTATTTTTATGAGTTTCATCGGGACCGGCAGCTGGTTGCCGTAGCCATCGTGGATCATCTGGATGCAGGCCTGTCGGCGGTGTACACCTTTTACGACCCCGAATTGGCTCAGCAGCGTGGTCTGGGTACCTATGCCGTACTCTGGCAGATTGATTATGCCCGGCAACTGGGGTTGAAATGGGTCTATCTGGGTTACTGGATTGGCGCTTGCGTCAAAATGAGCTACAAAAGTCGTTATTACCCGCTGGAAGCCTACTGGGAAGATCGCTGGCAGTCAGAACTGCCCTGACAAACAGGATCAATGATACCGCCTGCCTGCACCGGGTCAGACAGCCAGGCGCCGGATCATGCCCGTCACCATACCAGCGGTGAGGTCACCGGGTAGCGATTGGGCCGATTGCAACTTCGGCAGCTTCATGCTAAACCCGGCTATTTCCTGCAATCCGTGAAAGTATGGCCGGACACAGTAAGTGGGCAAACATCCAGCACCGCAAGAATGCCCAGGATGCCAAACGTGGCAAACTGTTTACCAAAATCATCCGCGAAATTACCGTCGCAGCCCGTACCGGTGGCGCAGATGTCACCAGCAATCCCCGCCTGCGGACCGCACTGGATAAGGCGCTGACCAACAACATGACCCGCGATACCATAGACCGCGCCATCAAGCGCGGGGTCGGGGGGCTGGATGGCGCCGATGTGGAAGAAATCCGTTATGAGGGGTACGCGCCGGGCGGTGTTGCCGTGATGGTCGAGTGCATGACTGACAACCGCACCCGAACGGTGGCTGAAGTCCGCCATGCCTTTAGCAAATGCGGCGGTAATCTGGGCACGGATGGCTCGGTGAACTATTTGTTCAGCAAAACCGGGGTATTTCTCTATGCGCCCGGCACGGACGGTGAACGGCTCCTGGAAGCGGCGCTGGAAGCCGGGGCGGATGATGTGATCAGTCATGACGATCACAGTTTTGAAGTCCTCTGTGCGCCGGAGCAATTTTATCCCGTGCAGGAACAACTCCATAAAGCGGGCCTGAAGGCCGATAGTGCGGAGTTGACCCAGCGGCCCTTGAATCTGGTTGCAGTAGCGGGCGAAGACGCCGAACGGGTGGCCAAGCTGTTGGCGATGCTGGAAGATCTGGATGATGTGCAGAATGTTTACGCCAATGCCGAACTTCCGGAAGAAATTCTGAGCCGCCTTGGTTAGCATTCTGGGCATAGACCCCGGCTCACGGGTCACGGGCTACGGAGTGATTCGGGTGGAAGCCGGACGTTGCGTCCTGGTGACGGCAGGCTGCCTGCGGGTGGCGGAAGCGGGCGCCCTGGCTGAACGGCTGCGTGCCATTTTTATGGGCCTTGGCACCCTGATTGCGGACTATCAACCGACCGAATGCGCAATTGAGGAAGTCTTCATGGCCCAGAATCCCGCCTCGGCCCTGAAACTTGGTCAGGCCCGAGGGGCGGCGGTCTGTGCGGCTGCCCACGCCGGGCTGGCGGTGTATGAATATAGCGCCCGCACAGTCAAGCAGGCCGTGGTCGGGCGCGGTGGTGCGGATAAAACCCAGGTGGCGTTCATGGTCAAAACCTTACTCCAACAATCGCCGGCGCCGGATCTGGCGCTTGACGCCACGGATGCGCTGGCAGTCGCGCTGTGCCACGAACGCCAGCGCCAACTGGCGCCCGCATTGGCCGGGGCTGGGTTCAGCCGGGGGCGCTGGCGGTGATCGGCCACTTGCGGGGTATGGTGCAGGACAAGCAGCCCCCGTTGCTGTTGCTGGAAGTGGGTGGGGTGGGCTATGAGCTGGAAGTACCGCTGTCAACTTTCGATCGCCTGCCGGAGCCGAGCCAGCCGGTCCTGTTGTATACACATCTGGCCATTCGTGAAGATGCCCATCAATTATATGGCTTTGCCACGCTTGAAGAACGTGGGGCGTTCAGAACCCTGATCAAGGTCAGCGGAGTGGGGGCCAGGATTGCCTTGGCCGTGTTGTCGGGTTTGAGCGTTGCGGAATTGGGTCGCTGCATTGCCGAGCAGGATACGGCCTTGCTGGTGCGCCTGCCTGGCATCGGCAAAAAGACTGCCGAACGGTTGTTGCTGGAACTGCGTGACAAACTGGCTGCCCCGGCTCCGATGGCCCTGGCTCCCGGCGCAACGCGCGGTCTGGCCCAGCAGGAAGCTCATGCGGCGCTGCTGACCCTGGGTTACAGCGCGGCGGAAGCCCAGCGTCTGTTGCAGCAGGTGCTGGCAGCGGATGCAGCCGCCGCACATCAGGAAAGTGCCAGCCTGATTCGCAAAGCCCTGCAAGTGGCGCTGAGACGTTAGTCCTGTGGCCACGCCTCCGCGCCCGGTGGCCGCTCAGGCCAGCTCTGAAGATGAAGCCCTGGCCCGCGCCTTGCGGCCACAGCGGCTGGTTGATTACATCGGCCAGACTCCGCTCAAGGAGCAACTGGAAATCTTCATTCATGCCGCCAGAGGCCGGATGGAAGCGCTGGATCATGTCCTGCTGTTTGGCCCGCCGGGCCTGGGGAAAACCACCCTGGCTCACATCATTGCGACCGAAATGGGCGCCAAATTACAGCAAACCTCGGGGCCGGTATTGGAACGGGCCGGCGATCTGGCCGCCCTGCTGACGCACCTGAATCCGCATGATGTGCTGTTTATTGATGAAATCCACCGGATGCCTGCGACGGTCGAAGAGGTGTTGTACCCGGCCTTGGAAGATTATCAGCTGGATATTTTGATCGGCGAAGGCCCGGCAGCGCGTTCGATCAAGCTGGATTTGCCCCCCTTCACTCTGGTGGGGGCAACCACGCGCGCGGGTCTGCTGACTTCGCCCCTGCGGGATCGTTTTGGCATCGTGCAGCGGCTGGAGTTTTACAACCTGACGGAATTGACCCAGATCGTGCAGCGTTCCGCGTTGCTGCTGCAATTGCACATTGATTCCACCGGAGCTGAGGAAATCGCCCGGCGGGCACGCGGCACCCCCCGGATCGTCAATCGCTTGCTGCGCCGCGTGCGGGATTTTGCCCAGGTCAGGGCAGATGGCCGGATCACGCGGGAAGTTGCCAGTCAGGCGCTGGACCTGTTCAAAGTGGATAAACAGGGTTTTGATCCACTGGACCGGCAATTTTTACGCCTGCTGGTGGAAAAATACGGCGGCGGCCCGGTCGGCATAGACACCCTGGCGGCGGGTTTGAGTGAAGATCGCAACACCCTGGAGGATGTGCTGGAACCTTATTTGTTGCAACAGGGCTTTATCGCCCGCACGGCGCGGGGTCGGGTGGCCACAACGCAGTGCTACCGCTATCTGGGCCTGAACCCTCCGGCACTTCCGCAAGGTGATCTGTATCCGCCCGAGGCGTGATGGCCCGGTCGGTACGCAGTGCCTGTCTTGGCTGATGCCGCAGGGTGGTCCACCCGGCTTGCTGACGCCGGGGGGACATACCGGCGCCAGTGCAGTGCCGGAATCGCAGGCCCCTGCCTGATCGGTAGGGCGCAGGAGAGGCTTGTGGGTCTGGATGCCTCGCCGACGCACGACATGGCAACGCGGGCCAACAACACCCGTGCCCCGGATCAGCGTGTGCGCAGGGCCAGCTGATGGGCCAGGGTACGCAGTGGTTCAGCCCGTTCGTCCCAGTCCTGCAACGCGGTCAGGGCCGTTGCGTGCAACGCCGTGGCTTTTGCCTTCGCTTCTGCCAGGCCCAGCAGGGCCGGATAGGTCGGCTTGTTTTGCTGCCGATCCTTGCCACCGGTTTTGCCCAGGGTGAGGCTATCACCTTCAACATCAAGAATATCGTCCCGAATCTGGTAAGCCAATCCTAAGGCCTTGGCGTAATGTTCCAGGGCCTGAACCTGTGCCGGCGTAGTATTTGCCCCGAGCCAGCCGAGCTTGACACAAGCGCGCAACAATGCCCCGGTTTTATGGATGTGCAGGTCTTCCAGTTCGGGCAGGTTCAGCGTTTGACCCACCGCCGCCATGTCCAGCGCCTGACCACCGGCCATCCCGCGTGAACCACTGGCCAGGGTCAGCGTGTCCAGCATGGCCAGGCGAATCTGGGCCGGGAAGGCGTCAGCACGGGTCAGGACCTGAAACGCCAGAGTCTGCAAGGCATCGCCAGCCAAAATGGCGGTCGCCTCATCAAAGGCAATATGACAACAGGGCTGGCCCCGGCGCAGGGTATCGTCATCCATGGCCGGCAGGTCGTCATGGACCAGGGAATAGGCGTGGATCAACTCTACGGCACAGGCAGGCAGGTCCAGACTTTCTGGCGCCAGACCCAGGGCAGCCCCGCTGGCGTAGACCAGCTGCGCCCGCACCCGCTTGCCATTCCCCAGCGTGGCGTAACGCATGGCTGCGTGTAGCCGCTGGGGGGAGAGGGAAGCTGCCGGCAGAGCCTGCGCCAAGGCAGTCTCGGCACGGGTTCGCCAGGTTTGCAGCAATATCGCTGCCTCAATTGCCATGTCCGGTTCCCGGTGCTGGAAAACTCTGTAATTCTGCCTGACCGTTGCGCTCGACCAGGACCTGCACGCGCTGTTCGGCCTGGGTCAGGGCCTCCCGACATTGACGCGCCAAGGCCGCGCCGCGTTCAAATTCCTGAAGTGCGGTTTCCAGGGGCAGATCAGATTGTTCCAGCCGCTGCACCAAGCGTTCCAGTTCGCCGAGGGCCTGCTCGAAATGAAAATGGGTTTGACTCACGACCACCTCGCGTTGTAAGCCCTGACAATACGGCCTGGGCCTGGCTGGGTCAACTGGATGGGGCCATATGGCCCCGGCAGGCATTGCCCGTAGCGCAGCATCCGGCTACCATTGTCGGGTATTTTTTACTGCGTCAGGGCATGAGCGTCACACTTCCCACACCAGTTACTCTCGCGCGCGCCGAGCATCCGGTTTCGCGCAAGCAAATCAGCAAAATCGCACTGCGGGTGTTGTACAAACTCCTGGAACATGACCACGAAGCCTACCTGGTCGGGGGTGGGGTGCGTGATTTGCTGCTGGGCCGCGAACCCAAGGATTTCGATGTCACCACCAGCGCGCATCCGGAGCAAATCAAGGCCCTGTTCAAAAAACACTGCCGTCTGATTGGCCGCCGCTTTATCCTGGCCCATGTCCAGTTTGGGGATGAGATCATTGAGGTTGCCACGTTCCGCCGCGCTCTGGATGCCAGCAGGGACCGCCCTGTCCGGACCCGCCCAGACCGATTGCTCAGCGACAATATATACGGCACCCTGCCCGAAGATGCCCTGCGGCGGGATTTTAGTATCAATTCGCTGTATTATAATCCAAAAGATTTTACTGTTCTGGATTTTCACGGTGGGATTCAGGATCTGCATTACGGCCTGATCCGGGTGATCGGCGACCCGGAAACCCGATTCCGGGAAGACCCGGTGCGCATGTTGCGGGCAGTGCGCTTTGCAGCCAAGCTGGGCTTTCGCATCGAAGCCCAGTGTGAGGCCGCCCTGCGGCAGTGGGCGAGCCTGTTGCAGGGTGTGCCGCCCGCCCGGCTCTATGATGAGTGCCAGAAATTGTTCCTGCATGGTTTTGGCCTGGAGGCTTTTGAAAAGCTCCGGCACTATGGCTTGTTTGCGCCCTTGTTCCCCGATGTGGAAGCCAGCCTGACCCAACAACAGGCCAATTTTCCGCGCACCTTTCTGGCGCACGGGCTGCGCTGGCTGGATCGGCGCTGGCAGGCGGGACTGGAAACGCCGCCGGCCTGGATGATGGCCCTGCTGTGGTGGGAGCCGGCCCAGCAACTGGTGGCGGCCAAGGCCGGCTGTCAGACCCTGTTTGAAGCCACCCAGATACTGGTATCCCGGCAGGCCCAGCAGCATGCTGCGGGCGTGCCCAGCCGGATCATCGACGAAATCCGCAGCCTCTGGCTCTCGCAGGCGCGTCTGACGCAGGCGCGTCTGATACAGGAAGGCGCCAGCCAGAACGCCGACATCCTGCTGGGTCATCCGCTGTTTGCCCAAGCCTGGCAATTTTTAGCCCTGCGTGCTCAGGCCGGTGAGGTGGATCCTGCGCTGGTGGCCTACTGGAGGGAAATGGCCTTGAAGCATCCCGGTGGCCGGCGAACATTGGCCGAGTTCCAGACGGGCGCATTCCCGGAGCGGGCGATCACTTCAGAGGACGACCCCGAAGTTGATGCGGACACGCGCGTACCATGACCCGTGTCTACCTCGGGTTAGGCAGCAATCTGGCCGACCCGGCCCGCCAGGTGCGCACCGCACTGCGTGCCTTGCAGGACCTGTCGGATCAGGGGCCGCTGCGCGCCTCGCCCTTGTATGCCAATCCGCCCCTGGGCCCGGCCCAGCCCGATTATGTCAACGCAGTCGCAGAGATCCAGACAAGCCATACCCCCTGGAGTCTGCTGGCAGCCTTGCAAGCCATCGAACAGGTGCAAGGCCGGGTTCGTACCGGGGTGCGCTGGGGACCCCGGGTCCTGGATCTGGATATCCTGCTGTTTGGCGATATGCACCTACAGACGCCTGCCTTACAGTTGCCTCATCCGGGTCTGCGTGATCGGGCCTTTGTCCTCCGGCCGCTGCTGGATTTATGCCCTGACCTGAGTGTGCCGGGCTGGGGACCACTGGCTGACTGTCTGGCCACCTGCCCGGCACATGTTCTGGAACGCCTGCCCTCATGAGCATGACCCTCACGCATCTGCACCAGCTCAAGCAACAGGGCGAGAAAATCGCCTGCCTGACCGTTTACGATGCCAGTTTTACCCGCGTGCTGGAAGCAGCCGGGGTGGAGATCCTGCTGGTCGGTGATTCGCTGGGCATGGCCATTCAGGGCCACGCCAGCACCCTGCCGGTCACGGTGGCCGATATGGCCTATCATGTCGCCGGGGTGGCGCGGGTGCGGCAAACCGCCCTGCTGGTCGTGGATTTGCCCTTTTTAAGTTACGCCACCCCGACCCACGCGCTAGCCAGTGCCGCGCAACTGGTGCAGGCGGGTGCCCAGATGGTGAAGCTGGAAGGCGGCAGCCCGGCCCATCAGGACATTGTGCGCCTGCTGACCACCCACGGTGTGGCCGTCTGTGCGCATTTGGGCCTGTTGCCTCAGGCCGTGCATCGGCTGGGGGGGTATCGGCAGCAGGCCAAGACTCCGGAAGCCCAAGCCCAATTGTTGGCGGAAGCGCAAGCCTTGCAAGCCGCTGGGGCGCAGTTGCTGGTGCTGGAAGCAGTTCCGGCAGTGCTAGCTGCCCAAGTTTCAGCCCTGCTGACCATCCCGGTGATCGGCATTGGCGCCGGGCCGGATACGGATGGGCAGGTGCTGGTACTGTACGATGTCCTGGGCCTGACTCCGCAAGCGCCCCGCTTTAGCCGGGATTTTCTCCAGGGCCAGACCGGTGGCGTGTTGGGCGCAGTGCAGGCCTATGTGCAGGCCGTCAAGCGGCGGGCTTTTCCCCAGTGAGGCACCTCCGTGGATAATGTCGCATTGTTATTCTGGCTCCTGCTGGCTTTGGGTAGTGGTCTGGCCCTGCTGGACTGGCGCAAGGGTTTTGCCGTGGTCATTCTGGCAGGCTTCATCCAGGATCCTTTACGCAAACTCACCCCCGGCGAGCCAGTTTATCTGACCGTCACCGTCGGTGCCGTATTGCTGCTGGCCTTGCTGGGTGCCTTGCTGCGCGGGCGCAATCTGGGTTTGGCCCCGGTCTATGTCTGGTATCGGCGTCTGGCCACGCCCCTGAATCTGTTCATCCTGCTGGTTTGTTTGCAAGCGACGGTAACATTCGTGAAATACGGCAATCCGGTGTTGGCATTCCTGGGCTTGCTGGCCTATCTGGGGCCACTGCCGGCCCTGGTATTGGCTTACCAGTATGCGGATCGGGTGGCTGCCATCCGCACCTGGCTGCACGCTTATTTGCTAGGCGCCACGGTCATGATGGTGACGGTTTATCTGGCTTATCTGGGTTATGAATCAGCGCTGTTCAATGTCGTGGGGCCGGGGGTGATCATCTACACCCAAAGCGGCATTCTGGAGAGCTTTCAGGGCATCATGCGCAGCTCGGAAATTTCGGCCTGGCATGCGGGGGCTGCGGCCTGTTTGCTGATCGTGGTGTACGTTGCTCAGGGTAACTGGGTCCGTAACCTCTGGATGGTCCTGCTGATCTTTGGCTTCATCGGCGTCATTCTGCTTTCAGGCCGGCGCAAGATATTGTTTGAACTGGTGCTGTTCATCGGCCTCTACGGCATGTTGCTGCTCTATTTCCAGCGTGGGGCCATCAAGCTGGCCTTGTTTGCGGCGGCCCTGGGCTTGAGTGTGTTGTGGGGGCTGAACCAGTGGCTGGCTTCGGATGACACCTTGATCCGCTACGTGGATCGGGGCAGCACGGCATTTGAAGATGCGCCGGAACGCCTGGAACTGACCGGATGGCAGGCGATCCAGTGGTCCATCAACCAGCACGGCTGGTTGGGCGGTGGGGCCGGGATTGCGTCCCAGGGGGGTCAATATTACGGCGGCGGGGTGCAACTGGGCGGTGGTGGTGCCGAAGGCGGCATCGGCAAAATCATTGCAGAACTCGGCGTTCCAGCCGTGTTTTTATTACTCTGGGTCGGCTGGGAATTGCTGCGTTATTTGTGGAAAATCCTGGTCTATCTCCGTGATACGGACCCGCAGCTAGGCTTGTATATCATGGGGCTGCTCGCTTTTCTGGGTGCCAACCTGCCGGTGTATGTCGTGGCTACTCAGGCCTATGGCGATTTGTTTGTCCTGACCTTGCTGGGCAGTTGTCTGGGCATGATCATGGCGGCGCCCCGGATAATTAGACTACGCCAGCAGCGTGTGGCTGCACAAGCGGGCCAGGGATGATGCGCATCCTGCATGTTGTGCCCAGTTATCTGCCGGCCACCCGCTACGGCGGGCCCATCCGTTCGGTGCATGGTCTGGCCAAGGCGCAAGCGGCCTTAGGTCATACCGTACACGTCCATACCACGCCGGTGGATGGCCCGGACACTGCGCCAGTGCCCCTGGAACAGGCCGTGATGCGGGAGGGCGTGGCGGTCTGGTACTTCCCGGTTCCCCGGCTGCGGCGGCTGTATTACGCCCCGCATCTGGCCCGCGCCTTGCGCCAGCAGATTCACAACTTCGATGTGCTGCACCTGCATTCGGTATTTCTCTGGCCCACCTGGGCGGCTGCCCGGATTGCCCGTCAGGCCGGCGTGCCTTATGTGCTGGCACCCCGGGGCATGCTGGTCCCGGAACTGATCCGGCGTAAAAGCCGTTGGCGCAAAACCGCCTGGCTGATGCTGATCGAACGCCATAACCTGGCCCACGCAGCCGCCATTCATGTCACCACCCCGCTGGAAGCAGAAGACCTGGCTCGGCTGGGCTACCAGATGCCGCCGACGCTGCTTTTGCCCAATGGCGTGGAGCCGTTGCTGCCTGCGGTGACGCCCGCCGACCTGCCGCCTGCGGTGCAGGCTTTGCCCGCAGACCAGCCCCTGATTTTATTCCTGGGGCGGGTGCATTGGAAAAAGGGCCTGGATCGTTTGTTGCCGGCTTTGGCCCAAGTGCCCGAAGCCCGGCTGCTGATCGTGGGCAATGATGAAGAAGGCGAGTGGCCCAAGCTGGCCGCCCTGGCCGCAACATTGGGTATTACGGGGCGGATATTACGTCTGGAAGCCCAGACCGGCCGGGCCAAGCAGGCGCTGTATCAGCGGGCCGAGGTCTTTGTCCTGCCTTCCTACTCGGAGAATTTCGGCATTACGGTCATCGAGGCCCTCCAGGCCGGTTGTCCGGTGGTGGTTACCCCGGAAGTCGGTCTGGCGCCTGCCATTGCAGCCCAGGACTGTGGCCTGGTCAGCGCCGGGACGCCGGAAGCACTGGCAGCTGCCTTACGTCGGCTGCTGGCTGATCCCTTGTTGCGGCAGGCGCTGGCCCGGCGTGGGCGCCACTGGGTTGATGCCGAGTTTTCCTGGCCGGGTCTTGCGGCGCGTAGCGTCGAGTTTTATCGCAGCCTGCCCGGAGTCGCCCCATGCCCAAGCTAGTCGCGATCATCCTGACCTACAATGAAGCGCCCAACCTGCGCCGTTGTCTGGATAGTGTCCGGGACTGGTGCCCGGTTTATGTCGTGGACTCGGGCAGCAGTGACGCCACCGTCAGCATTGCCCAGGAATATGGTGCGACTGTTCTGGTCAATTCATACCAAAACCATGCAACCCAGTGGCAATGGGCACTGGAACACTTACCGGCCGATTATGACTGGGTACTGGCCCTGGACGCCGATTTTACCGTCAGCGCGACATTGAAACAGCAGGTCGGGCAACGTCTTCGTGACCTGCCGCCTGAGATCGGGGGTATTTATGTGCGCCATTTTTATCATTTTGGCGGGGGCAGAATCCGCTTTGGCGGCACGAAGCACTACTGGCTACGTTTAGTGCGGCGTGCCAGCGCCCGGGCCGATTTGAGCGATCTGGTGGATTTTCGCTTCATCGTCGCGGGTCAGACCCAGAACTGGACGGGCAGCGTGGAGGAATATAACGTCCATGACGAGGACTTATCGCTCTGGCTGGCCAAACAGGACAAATTCGCGCTGCGCCTGGCCGTCGAGGAAGAACTGCGGCGACGACATCTGTTGGGCTGGCAGGGCAAGGCGCGTTTATGGGGTAATCCTGATCAGCGGATCATGTGGTTACGTGACCGTTGGCTCCATTTGCCCTTATTCATGCGTCCGGTGCTGTATTTTGGCTATCGTTACCTGCTGATGGGCGGGTTTCTGGATGGCCGGGCCGGTTTTTTGTACCATTTTCTCCAGGGTTTTTGGCTTCGGGTGGCTGTGGATTGGAAAATTCGTGAGTTGCGCCAGCTCAAGCTTGATGACCACCAGCTACAGGCCTTCAAAGCCCGGATGCTGACCACGCGTACCGGCTCGGTGCGTCAGGTTCATGCCCAATTCAACCCGCCCTAGCCTGCGTAGGCTCAGCCTGCTGCTCGCGCTGGCCGGGTTGGGCTGGCTTTTGCTGTGGCCTGGCGCGGGCACGGTCATGCTCATCAGCCTGGGGGCGCTGCTGGATGCCAGTGAGTCGCCGCAGGCGGCCGATGCCATCGTGGTGCTGGGCGGGGATGCCGAAACCCGGCCTTTCACCGCCGCTGACCTGTACCGAGCGGGTTGGGCGCCACACGTGCTGGTGTTTCGCCATGCACCGGATGCGGCAGTCGCCTGGGGCGTGGAGCAAACGGAAGATGACTTGTATCGCACCGTGCTGATGGCCGAAGGCGTTCCCGCAACGGCCCTGCATACTTTGCCCCCGGTCGTGGACAGCACGGCGGACGAGGCCCAGGCTCTGCGTCAGCATTGTACCGGGGCGCAGCGGTTTTTGGTTGTCACCAGCCGGGAACATACCTGGCGGGCAGCCCGTCTGCTGCGGCGGGTGCTGGCCGGCTGTGCCCAGGTACGGCTGGTGGCAGCGCAGCATCCCCGCTACGGCGCCCTGAACTGGTGGCAGCAGGATGAAATCCTGCTGCGTTATCTGCACGAGTTGTTGAAATTGCCCTATTATTGGGTCCGGCACGGTTAGGGCCTGTGCCATCCGTCGGATGTATCTCCATCATCTGCCTGACCAAGCGCAGACCAGCGCCGTGGATTCCTGAACACGCGCTGACTGACAATCCTGCTATACTGACCCTTGGTCATTTGCTGTGATAACGATGCGCAAGCTGTATATCCAAACCTTCGGTTGCCAGATGAACGTCTACGACTCGACCAAAATGGCCGAGGTGCTGGCGGCCAGCCACGGCCTGGAACCCGTTGCAACGCCGGAAGCGGCAGACGTTTTATTGATCAACACCTGTTCGGTGAGAGAGAAGGCGCAGGAAAAGGTATTTTCCGAATTGGGTCAGTGGCGCACCTGGAAACAGGCTCGGCCGGGTCGGGTGATCGGCGTGGGTGGTTGTGTTGCCAGTCAGGAAGGCGATGAATTGCTGCGGCGTGTGCCTTTCGTGGATATCGTGTTTGGCCCGCAGACCTTGCACCGGTTGC
The DNA here is from genome assembly GCA_964398665.1 of uncultured Gammaproteobacteria bacterium. Taxonomy (GTDB): domain Bacteria; phylum Pseudomonadota; class Gammaproteobacteria; order CAYNNN01; family CAYNNN01; genus CAYNNN01. Next base: position 33,641 of record CAYNNN010000028.1, read on the forward strand.
CCAACTTGCTGGATAAGGTGCTGACCCGGCAGCAGGCGGTTGTGGATGTCAGCTTTCCGGAAATTGAAAAATTCGACCACCTGCCCACACCTCGGGCGGAAGGTCCGACGGCTTTTGTATCCATCATGGAAGGTTGCAGCAAATACTGCACGTTCTGCGTGGTGCCCTACACCCGGGGTGAGGAAATCAGCCGTCCGCTGGCTGACGTGCTGGCGGAAGTGCGCGCTTTGGTCGCGCAGGGGGTGCGGGAAGTGACCCTGCTGGGCCAGAATGTCAATGCCTATCGGGCCGATGGGCTGGACCTGGCCGATTTGCTCCGCGTCCTGCATGCCATCCCCGAGTTGTTGCGGCTGCGGTTTACCACTTCGCATCCGGTTGAGGTGACTGCCAGCCTGATCCAGGCGTTTGCCGAGCTGCCCAAACTGGCCAGCCAGATTCACCTGCCGGTACAAAGTGGTTCCGATCGGGTGCTGGCCCTGATGAAGCGACAATATACCGTGCTGGAATACAAGGCCATCATCCGCAAGCTGCGCGCAGCCCGGCCCGATTTGAGTCTGTCTTCGGATTTCATCATTGGCTTTCCCGGTGAGACCGAGGCTGATTTTGCCGCCACCCTGCGCCTGCTTGACGAGGTGGGTTTTGATTTTGCCTATAGTTTTCTCTATAGCGCCCGGCCCGGTACCCCGGCGGCCAATCTGCCTGACCCTGTGCCGCTGGAGATCAAAAAGCAATGGTTGCAACGCTTGCAGGCCAAAATGGCCGATCTCGGTAGTGCCTATCTAAACACCCGGGTGGGCAGTGTGCAGCCGGTGCTGGTGGAAGGTCCTTCGCGCAAGGATCCCCGGATGCTGGCCGGGCGTACCAGTTGCAACCGGATGGTCAATTTTACTGCTTCGGCTCGGCTGATAGGTCAACTGGTGCCGATCCGGATCACCGAAGCCCGGCATCCTTCCCTGCG
>CAYNNN010000029.1:0-32842 GCA_964398665.1 uncultured Gammaproteobacteria bacterium
GGGCGCTACCACCGCCGTGGTATTGTCCGCAAGGCATTCAGCGCCCTGAATACCGCAATACTGACCCGGTATGACCTGGCAGGCCGCCTGCTCACCCAAACCCAAGCCGACGGCACCACCCAGCGCTACACTTACGATGCGCAGAACCGGGTCGCTGAAATCCGGGATAGCGTCGGCAACAGCACCCGCATGACCTATAACGCCCTGGGCCAGATGCTGACCACCGAAGTGCAGGACGCCAGCGGCACGGTCACTGCCCGGCACGCCGCCAGTTACGACAGCCAAGGCCGCCTCGCCCAAAGCACCGACGGCCTCAACCGCAGCACCCAGTATCAGTATGACCCCCAAGGGCAAGCCCTGAGTCAGACCGACCCGCAAGGCCGGGTGAGCAGGCACCGCTACGACCCGCTGCACCGGCGCAGCCAAGACCTTCGGCTACGGCAAGGGCGGGCGCTTGAGTCGCATCACCTATCCGTCGGGTCGCACGGTGAACACCAGCTACCGGGCGGATGGCACATTGAGTCAACTACGCACCACCTATGCCGGGGTGACGCAAACGGTGCTGAGCCAGCTCACCTGGAACCCCAGCGGCCAGCTCACGAAACTGCGCTTTGGCAACGCCTTAGTGGAGCACCGCAGCTACGACCTCGCGGGGCAACTGACCCAACTCAACCGGGTGGGGATCGGCAAGCTGGACTATGCCTATGACCTGTCAGGCAACATCACCCAAATCGGTACGGAGCGCTACAGCTACGACAGCCTCGACCGCTTGCTGCAAGCGCAAGGCGCAGCACCCCGCCGTTATAGCTACGACGCCAATGGCAATCGCACTGCCAGTGATGCCAGCCCCTACGTCCTGGCGGTGGACAGCAACCGGCTGTTGCAAGGTTCAGCACGGGTGTATGACTATGACGCAGCCGGGAATCCGCTCAGTGATGGGCGTTACAGCTACACCTACGACAGCCCGGGCCGGCTCACGGAAGTGCGGCAGGGGGCCACGGTGCGCCAGCGCAATACCTACAACGCCCTGGGCCAACGAGTGCGCAAGGAAGCGGCGGGTCCTGCGGACGGCGGATTGGTAACCAATACTGTCACGCATTACCTCTACAGCACGGACGGGCAGTTGCTCGCTGAACTCGACAGCAGTGGTAATACCTTACGCGAATATCTGTATCTGCAATCCTGGCCGGTGGCGGTGGTGGATTATCCTGCGCCGGTTGCACCTGTGGCAGCGGATGAGTTGCCCGAAGCGCTGACTGACACACTGGAAGAGTTCCCGGAAGCGGCAGAAACACCGAGTGTGGACAATCCGGCCAGTGCGGAAAAACCGGTGCCGACAACTCGCCCGCCGGTGAGCGTGGATGGTCGGGCGGTCACGGTGCCCCCCGCAGGGGTGCTGACCTATCTGCACCCCGACCATTTGGGCACCCCAAGACTCGCCACCGACAGCGCCAAGCGGGTAGTCTGGCGCTGGGACTCCGCACCGTTTGGGGATACCCTGCCCCAGACAGACCCGGATGGCGACGGGCTGCCGTTTACCCTGAACCTCCGCTTTCCAGGCCAATACTTCGATGCCGAGACAGGATTGCACTATAACTACTTCCGCGATTATGATCCGGTCACCGGGCGCTATCTGGAAAGCGATCCGATTGGGCTACGGGGTGGCGTCGGAACTTATGGGTATGTGGAGAACAGGCCGCTAGTGGGGATGGATCCTAGGGGGCTTGACACCCTGGCGATTCCGTGGGGCTGGGGTGGCCGATTAGTCGGTAAAGGCTTGGGATGCTTGGGTGGCCCTGGAGGATTTTTAGCCGCAACTCTGGCGATTGAAGGTGCCATCTACCTGTCCTCTTCCACAGATTGCGGTGGCGGGGGTGGTGGCACGACAGGGGATGGGTGTGAGGATGAATGTCAACTAGCCTCAAAATATCAATTACTAAAAGCGGGAATTCCTGGAGATGATTACAAAAGCGAACATGATTTTAAAGATGCTTGGGGTGGGGTTCCAAATAAATTTTTCGATATTTGTGCATGCAAAGATGGAAGTATAGTGATTCGCCATCATGGCATGTGCGGACAAAGTGGGCCCACAATATGGACTGATGCAAGGTGGAAGTAGAAAGATGGGTACCTATGTTTATGTCTGGATTGAGGGTATAAGATTCTCACCAGAGCACTTCCAAGATAGTTTGGATCAATCACTACGGGGTGCAATTGAGTATCGGAAGCAACTTCAGAATGGTAATGTCGCACGCGTTCGAAAACACTGGAAATCTCATAAAATCAATATTGAGAATAGTGAAGATGCAATTGAAAAATTATGTGATTTGATAAAACAGCTTCGTCCTGCCCTCCTCAATATTAAAGAGGATGCTCCAGTGATCGTGGCAGAAGTAGTGTCTCGCTTTAGTCATGGTAGAGTGGGCGGCTATTATATGTCATGTGATGCGATTAAGCTATTTGCAGAGGTTGGTGTATCACTTGACATTGATCAGTATTATGATGAAGATGAATCAGTGTAAAATTCCATATAATTATGTTTTATAAATAAATTATTCCGCCAGCGCTGTCAAGCCCTGTGGGATTATAAACGCGCTTGAGAAATAACACAGACCCGCTGCACCGGCGCAGCCAAGACCTTCGGCTACGGCAAGGGCGGGCGCTTGAGTCGCATCACCTATCCGTCAGGGCGCACGGTGAACACCAGCTACCGCGCCGACGGCAGCTTGAACCAAATACGCACCACCTATGCCGGAACCACCCAGACGGTGCTGAGTCAGCTCACCTGGAATCCCAGCGGCCAGCTTATCAAGCTGCGCTTTGGCAATAGCTTAGTGGAGCACCGGAGCTATGACTTAGCAGGGCAACTGACCCAACTCAACCGAGTGGGGATCGGCAAGCTGGATTATGCCTATGACCTATCAGGGAACATCACCCAGATCGGCACCGAGCGTTATGGTTACGACAGCCTCGACCGCTTGCTGCAAGCGCAGGGCACAGCACTCCGCAGCTATACCTACGATGCCAATGGCAATCGCACTGCCAGCGATAGCAGTCCCTACGTGCTGGCGGTGGACAGCAACCGGCTCCTGCAAGGTTCAGCACGGGTGTATGATTATGATGCAGCCGGGAATCCGCTCAGCGACGGGCGTTACAGTTATAGCTACGACAGCCCAGGCCGCCTGACCGAAGTGCGGCAAGGGGCAACGGTGCGCCAGCGCAATACCTACAACGCCTTAGGCCAACGGGTGCGCAAGGAGGCAGCCGGTGGCAGTGAAACCGCCCCCACCGTCACCCATTATCTTTACAGCACCGACGGGCAGTTGCTCGCCGAACTCGACGCCAGCGGCAATACGTTACGCGAATATCTGTATCTGCAATCCTGGCCGGTGGCAGTGGTGGATTATCCTACTCCAGTCGCACCCGTGACAGCGGATGAACTGCCCGAGGCGTTGGCCGATACCCTGGAGGAGTTCCCGGAAGCGGCGGAGTCTGCACCGGTGGACAGTCCAGCCAGTGCTGAAAAGCCGGTGCCGACAACTCGCCCGCCGGTGAGCGTGGATAGTCGGGCCGTCACGGTGCCCCCCGCAGGAGTTTTGCCCCCCGCAGGGGTGCTGACGTATCTGCACCCCGACCATCTGGGCACGCCAAGACTGGCTACTGACAGCGCCAAGCGGGTCGTGTGGCGCTGGGATTCCGCGCCGTTTGGGGATACCCCGCCTGCCGCAGACCCGGACGGCGATGGGGTCAGATTTACCCTGAACCTGCGCTTCCCAGGGCAGTATTTCGATGCCGAGACGGGATTGCACTACAACTATTTTAGGGATTACGATCCGGGGACGGGGCGCTATCTGGAGTCCGACCCGATTGGCCTCAGGGGTGGGGTGAACACGTATGGGTATGTGGAGGGGAATCCGGTAAATTGGACTGACCAGTTAGGCTTAAAAATTACAGGCGAGTGGGTTAAAAAGCCCTTTCCTGAAGTGTACGGCATAAAAATTATTTGGGGTGATGGCAGAAGACCTGCGGATTGGTGGAAGATATGGGCAAACGGCATGAACTATAAGTCCATGGAGCATCGTGTTGATGTTCATGTCGGGTTTAAGTGGGAGGTTAAATGTACCGACGATCAATCATGCAGTAAGGAAGTCTGGAGATTAACTGGCGGTTTTGCAGACTGGGTTGGAATTTATGTTCCCATTTCTGTACCAATTCATCCTCGTCTTGGAAAATATACGGGGTTATGGAATCTCACTCAAAGTTTGCTGATCAATCCTGCCAGAAGTCAAGCACTCCAAATGGCAGCGGGATGGGCTGAAGCGTTTTACAACTCTAATTCAGCCACGGCGATTTGTATCGCTTATCCAAGACCCTGATGGGGCATGGTAGCTATGAGCCGTAAATGCCCTAACTGTAAGTTACACTCTCTTGGGTCAGTTAAGTTAATTCCACTGGCATTTGGTATCGCTGTTAGATGCCCAAGTTGTCATGCAGTCCTACATACCAGCGGAGTCGCGCATGTGCTTATGAGCATGGCACTGACTGCATTGACAGTGGTTCTGTTTGTAATTCTTGGCAACAACTTTGGTATGTTAGGTATCGCTATGGCATTCGCAATCCCAATTGCCATCGATATATCTGGAGCTTGGTGGATGCCACTAGTTGTAAAGAAAAGGATGTAACCCAAGTGCAGCACAGCGGAATACAGGATAGGAGTTACTATTCCAGCAATACCATCTCCAGCCCTCATGCACGCCCAATTTAAGCGGCAATCCATGCGGGTGATCTGGCGCTGGGACTCCGCGCCGTTTGGGGATGCCCTGCCCGCCGCAGACCCGGACGGGGATGGGGTGCCGTTCACCCTGAACCTGCGCTTCCCCGGCCAATACTTCGACGCCGAGACCGGACTACACTATAACTACTTCAGAGATTATGATCCCGTCACCGGGCGCTATCTGGAGTCTGACCCGATTGGCCTCAGGGGTGGGGTGAACACGTATGGGTATGTGGAGGGGAATCCGGTAAATTGGAGTGATCCAACGGGAGAATCAAGGTTAATTGTCGTTCCTATTGCCTTTTGCATCAGGTTTCCCAAAATTTGCCAAACGATTTATCGCTGCATTACCAACCCAGCATTGTGCCGTAAACGCTTTTGCGCGGTGATTCATGTCACCTATAAGGCTTCTTGTGATGTTGAAAAGTGTCAGCCTTGGGATGCGCCTGGAACGCTGATGGTGAAGGCAGCCACTGCCGAAGGATGTGTAGTGGGCAGAATAGTTGCGCGGGTGGTTTGCAATAACAATGACCAGACAAAACGAGGGAAAACGCATGAGGATGAAATTGAAAAGGCGCAAAAGAAACTGATGGATTGTCTCAATCTGCTGGGCTGCTTGGCTGGAAGTTGAAAGAAAATTACCATGTCGCAGCATGCTGAGCCGCTCTCGTGTACTGATTTGCTTTACCATGTTCTGCGCTTAGCGTTAGGGGGGCAGTGGGAAAAAATAGATGATTTAATTGAAGCTTATCCAGACATTGTCCACTGTGTCATTCAAAAGGATGGCGAGTCTATTGTGCATATTCTGGCACGGGCTGAAGGAGCTACGCGGTTACTGCACAAGTGCCTCGCAATGGGCGCTGATCCTAACAAGGCGACGGGTTGCGGCTCCACCCCGTTAGGGGATGCGGTGCGTGCCGGACATGATTACGGTATTGGCAATGAGGCGAATGTACGGGTCTTAGTAGAAGCTGGGGCGGATTTAACGCTGTTTGACGAGACGGGAAATCCACCGCTACACGCGGCGATTTCCAGTGTTAAACCCAAAGTGGTGGCCTACCTATTGAGTGTAGGCGCGGATCCGTTGCAGGAAAATGACTGGGGCGATGATGCCTATGCCTACGCGGTGTATAAAAACGTCCCCAGCATGTTGGCCCTTTTGCCCCCAAAGTCTCCCGCATCAGGGTAGAGATGTCGCATTTTATTCAAACACACCCTCCAGCCGCTCCGCCGTCAGCACCCGTTCGGCCCAGGCTTCGAGTTGTGCACTGCTGGCCGCAGTCAGGCGGGCTTCCACCCGCTCCGGCAGGGCGCCGAATTTCAGGGTGAGTAGCTTGCGCAGTAACTCAAGCCGCGCTTTAGCCTCGCCCCGTGCCTCACCAATTGCCTCACCCTTGGCCCGGCCTTCCTCACGGCCTTCCTCGCGCGCCGTATCCACTACGTTCTTCAGGTCGCGGTAATACTTCAGGCTGTCTTCATAGGCTTGCCGTTCGACCGGGTTGAACTGAGCAATCTGCGCGGCCTCAAACAGGCGCTGGAAGATCCGGGTTTGCAGCTTGTCCGGCAGTTCGGTCAGTTCGTGCAAATGCCGAAACACGTAGAACCACTGGTCTTGCAAGCTCTCCAGTGCCTCCAGGGTCTTGCGGAAGTTGGGCAAGGTCAGGTAAATGAAGGTCAGCTTGTCGTAGAACACCTGATGATGCTGGTTCTTGAGCTGCACCGTGTGGACTACTTCGGTGGCAGCCGGGTCTTCGTCAAAGCAGAAGTCCAGAATCCCCACGGTGTACACCGCACTGAGCTTATAATCCCATTCTCCGCGCTGGGCCTGTTCCTGGATGGGGAAGGTGGCGTAATACAGGCTGCGGTCTTTGAAATAATTCTGCTTGGCCTTTTGCAGCTCGACAATGAAGCGTTCTCCGCTGCTGCTGGTGCAGTTCAGGTCAAAGATCGCCTTGCGGTCCAGGGCTGATTCACCCTGATACTCGTTCTTGGCATACTGCAACGCCGCGATCTGGTGCTTCTGGGGCAGCAGGGTATTCAGGAAGCTGATGAGCAACTCCTTGCGTGGCTCTTCGCCGAAGATCTTCTTGAAGCCGAAGTCGGTGAACAGATTGACGTAGGTATCGCGCAGCATGGCAGCAACGGATGGTGAGGTTGGCCCAGTGTAGCATGGCTTTTCCAGGCGTGTGTTTTGGCACTAACTGTCGCGTCCCGCGTGATCACATTCCATTAAGGGGCTACCCTTTGTTCAAGGCACGGGCTTGGCGGCAGCCTTGCGGGAATTCTGCGCTGACGGGGAGCGTGCCGCCTTGCGCAAGTTCGCCCTGCTGCGGCAGGACACCTGTTATCCCAGCCGCCGCTCACGCCGCAAAACCGCTGACAGGCTCCCTGACTCCTGCGCTACTCGGCTTTGCCCCGGAGGCAAATGCGCTTGCCCTGATCCCGGCAGGCAATGCTGTTATCAGCGCCCCGGTGCCCTTATAATCTCGACCTTGGTTCCTGCCCCGGAAGCGTACGCCGCATGCAATTATTATTCGACCTCTTTCCCCTCCTGTTGTTCTTTGTCGCCTACCGTTACGCGGATTTATATACGGCCACCGCAGTGATCATGGTGGCCAGTCTGGTCCAGATTGGCTGGAATTGGTGGCGCAAGCATCGGGTGGAAACCATGCACCTGGTCACCCTGGTCCTAGTGCTGGTATTCGGGGGTCTGACTTTGTTGCTGCATGACAAACAGTTCATCATGTGGAAGCCGACCTTGGTCAACTGGCTGTTTGGAACAGCATTTCTGGCCACTCAGTGGTGGGGCGGCAAAACTTTGATCGAGCGGATGTTGGGTGGGCAGTTGCTGGCCCCCGCCTGGTTGTGGCGGCGCCTGAATCTGGCCTGGGCCGGATTTTTTGCGGCCTTGGGTTTGCTGAATTTATGGGTTGCCGACCGGTTCTGGCAGGCACAAGCAGCCTGGATTCAGGCTGCGCACCTGACTCAGGCTCCGGATGATTTCCCCTGCGATAGCTATGCGGGTCTGGCCGTCAAATTGTGCCGTCAAGCGCAAACAATGGAGCAGGACTGGGCCAATTTCAAGGTCTTCGGTCTGCTGGGCCTGACCCTGATCTTTGTGATCGTGCAAGGCATCGTTTTAAGCCGCTATGCCCAGCCTGTGGAGGACGAAAGTGCTCTATCTCATTAAAGGCGATGATGTGCCGGACAGCTTGCCTCTGCGCCTGCCAGCCCGACCGGCACATCTGGCCCGCTTGCAGGCCTTGCAGGCTGCCGGGCGTCTGGTTCTGGCTGGGCCTTGTCCGGCCATCGACAGCCCCGACCCTGGCCCTGCTGGCTTCACCGGCTCGTTGATTGTGGCCGAGTTCCCTGATCTGGCAGCAGCACAGGCCTGGGCGGCGGCTGACCCTTATGTCAGCGCTGGCGTGTATGCGCAAGTCACGGTGCAGCCATTCAAACAGGTGTTGCCCTGACGTGCGCCTGCTGGCTTTGGAAACGGGGGGTGACTACTGTTCGGTTGCACTGTGGCAGGATGGCCAGCTTTGTGCGCGTCACCGTGCCACCCCGCAGCAGCATCACCAACATCTGTTGCCCCTGCTGGATGAATTACTGGCCGAAGCGGCTTGTCACCTGAGCCAGCTGGACGTCCTGGCTTTTGGCCAAGGGCCGGGCGCCTTCACGGGGGTGCGGGTTGCGGCCAGTGTTACTCAGGCCATTGCGCTGGCTCAGGATTTGCCCGTCATCCCCGTATCCAGTCTCGCAGCGCTGGCGCACGCAGCCTGGCGTCACTACGGCACCCCCGCCGTGCTGCCTGCACTGGATGCCCGGATGCAGCAGGTTTACTGGGCTGCTTATCGGGTGCTGGATCTGGGGGCGCTTGAGCTGCTGGTGCCTGAAGCCGTGGTTGCGCCAGGCACCAATGTTGCCCCGCCGCCAGGGCTGTGGGCCGGTATTGGCAGTGGCTGGGCGGTGCATGCGCCGGCCCTGAGCGCCCATCTGGTGCAAGTCGGCGTGACGGTGCGCGGGCTGTGGCCTGACCATCAGCCCGATAGTGTGGATATTGCCCATCTGGCTGCCGTGGGCTGGATGCAGGGACGGTTGACAGGCGTTGCGCCCGCAGCTGCCCTGCCCTGTTACCTGCGCGATCAGGTCGTGCAAATCCCAAAATGAGTGAATATGTTGAACCGTTATCTGGAAAGCATCCTGCGTGCCCGTGTTTATGAAGTCGCCCGCCAGACCCCGCTGGAACAGGCTGCCAACCTCTCACGTCGGTTAGGGAATACGGTTTGGCTCAAGCGTGAAGACCTGCAGCCGGTGTTTTCCTTCAAGCTGCGCGGCGCTTATAACAAAATGGCGCAGCTCAGTGCGTCCCAGCGCGCTGCGGGTGTCTGTGCAGCCTCGGCAGGCAATCATGCCCAAGGCGTTGCTCTCGCGGCCAGGACGCTGGGTATTCAGGCCCTGATTGTCATGCCCTGCACCACGCCCGGCATCAAGGTCGAGGCGGTGCAGGCCCTGGGTGGGCAAACAGTCCTGCATGGCGATACCTATGATGAAGCCTATGCGCACGCGGAGCATCTGGTGCAAACGCAGGGCCTCACTCTGGTCCATCCTTATGACGATCTGGAAGTCATCGCCGGCCAAGGCACGGTCGGGATGGAAATCCTGCGCCAGGTACCCCAGCCGCCGCAGGCGATCTTCGTTCCGGTGGGCGGCGGCGGCCTGATTGCGGGTGTGGCGGCTTATGTCAAGTATGTCTACCCTCAGGTCAAAATCATCGGCGTGGAACCTGATGATGCGGCTTGCCTCCATGCCGCCTTGCAAGCCGGGGAGCGGGTGCGTCTGGCCCAAGTGGGCCTGTTTGCCGACGGGGTGGCGGTGCGGCAGGTGGGGCGTTTACCCTTTGAAGTGGCGCAACAGGCTGTCGATAGCGTCATTTTGGTCAGTACAGATGAAATCTGTGCGGCCATTCGGGATTTGTTTGGCGATACCCGCGCCATTGCCGAACCTGCCGGTGCCCTGGCACTCGCGGGCCTGAAGCGTTACGTGGCCCAGACCGGTACTAGGCAGCAGGATCTGGTGGCGCTGGTCAGCGGTGCCAACATGAATTTTGATCGGCTGCGCCATGTCGCCGAACGGGCCAGCATTGGGGAACACCGTGAAGCCTTGCTGGCGGTGGAAATCCCGGAGCGTCCGGGCAGTTTTCTCAGATTTTGCCAGGCGCTGGGACGGCGCAACATCACGGAGTTCAACTATCGCTACGCGGATACCCAACGCGCCCAGGTATTTGCGGGTGTGGAGCTGACCCAGGGCGATACCGAGCGTCAGGCCGTCATCGGCTTGTTGCGCGCCCAAGGCTACGCCGTGGTGGATCTGACGGAAAATGAACTTGCCAAGCTTCATGTCCGCTACATGGTCGGTGGTCATGCACCCAATGCCCGACACGAACAGATTTACCGCTTTGAGTTCCCCGAGCGACCGGGTGCGTTGCTGAATTTTCTCACCCAGATGAGCGGACGCTGGAATATCAGCCTGTTTCACTATCGCAATCACGGTGCCGCTTATGGCCGGGTCCTGCTGGGAATCCAGGTAGCGCCCGACGAACAGGCCGATGTTGCAACCTTTTTGGCCCAACTGGGTTATGCCTGGGTTGCCGAGACAGCCAATCCTGCTTATCGGTTGTTTGCCGGCGGGGCTGCGGACTGGCCCGTCGTCTCGGAGACCCTTGCCCAAGGCATGGCCAACCGGTAGCCGGAGAGGGGGATTTCTGTTAGCCTCGCGGGTTTTGGCCCGCAGGTTCTGCCTTGATGTCCTACCGTTTTTTTGCCACTGCCGCACCGGGCATTGCCAGTGTGCTGGCTGAGGAACTCCGTAGCCTGGGTCATGCGGAGTTACAGGAACGTCCGGGTGGGGTGGCTTTTAGCGGCGATTTGCAGGCGGGCTATCAGGCCGCACTCTGGCTGCGCACCGCAAACCGGGTCTTGCTGCCGCTGCTGCAAGTGCCTGCAAAGACTCCTGAAATGCTTTATCAAGCGCTTGTCACATTTCCTTGGCAGGATCATCTGGCGCCTGATGGCAGTTTTGCGCTTGAAATCAGCGCGACCCAACCGGTCATCACCCATACCCATTACGCGCTGCTCAAGGCCAAGGATGCCATCGTGGACAATCTGCGTCAGGCGACCGGCCAGCGCCCCAGCGTCCAGCTCACCCGGCCCGATGTGGCGCTACATCTGCATTTACAGCGTGATCAGGCTACACTGAGCCTGGATCTGGCGGGTGACAGTCTGCACCAGCGAGGTTATCGCGGCCCCACGGGTGCCGCACCCTTGAAGGAAACCCTGGCCGCAGCCCTGCTGCTGCGGGCGCAGTGGCCCAAGCTGGCCCAGAGGGGCTTGCCCCTGGTGGATCCGATGTGTGGTTCTGGCACCCTGTTGATTGAAGCCGCCTGGTTAGCCGGGGATCGGGCACCGGGTCTGGGTCGACCTTATTTCGGATTTCTGGGCTGGCAGCAACATGTGCCGGTGCTTTGGGAACGCCTGCAAGCCCAGGCACGGGAGCGGGCGCAGGCGGGTCTGGCCCGTATCCCGCCCCTGTACGGTCAGGACCGTGATATGGCGCTGATCCTCGCGGCCACGGCCAACGCGAACCGGGCGGGTGTTGCTGGGCACATCACCTTCCAGACGGCTGACTTTCATCAGCGGCATGCGCCACTGCATCTGGCGCCCGGTTTGGTGATCACCAATCCGCCCTATGGTGAGCGCATCGGCCACGAGGTCGAAACCCTGCACCATGAATTGGGTCAGGTGCTCAAGCAGCATTATCCGGGCTGGCAGGCCGCCGTATTCACCCATGCCGAACTGGTCGTGGCGCTGGGTCTGCATCCGCAGCGCCAGCATGTATTTGCCAACGGCACGCTGGATTGCCGTCTGGTGCGTTATCAGTTGTGGCAGCCGCGCAGCGATCTGCCCACCCCGGCGCCAACGCCACCTGCCCAGCCCGGCCCGTCACCAGTTGTGGCAGCGCCGCCCGTACTCGGTTCCGATGCGGTCATGTTTGCCAATCGGCTACGCAAAAATCTGCATAAGCTGCGCCGTTGGGTAACGGCTGAAGCCATTCATTGCTATCGGGCTTATGATGCGGATATGCCAGAATTTTCCCTGGCCCTGGATTTATACCGTACCGAACAGGGTGAATTATGGGCCAATGCCCAAGAATACGCAGCCCCGGCGGAAATTGACCCGGCCAAGGCGCAGGCCCGCTGGCAAGGCGCTCTGCAAGCCATTGCACAGGTCCTGGAATTGCCCCCGGAGCGGGTGGTAGCCCGCCAGCGCAAACGCCAGCAGGACGGTACACAATACAGTCCGCGTGACCAGATGCGCCGGCAGTTGATTGTCCAGGAATCCGGGCTGCGTTTTGCCGTGAACCTGCATGATTACCTGGATACCGGGCTGTTTCTGGATCATCGCTGGGTGCGCCGCTGGTTACGTGATCAGGCCGCAGGCAAGCGGTTTTTGAACCTGTTTGCCTATACGGCCAGTGCTACTGTCTATGCCGTGGCGGGTGGGGCTACGGAGAGCCTGACCGTGGATATGTCACCCACCTACCTGGAATGGGCGAGCGAGAATTTCCGCTTAAATAACATCTCGCCCTGGCAGCATAAATTCCAGCAGGCGGATTGCCTGGCCTGGCTGCAAGCGCAGGCCAGACGCCCGCAATCACCCGGCTACGACCTGATTTTCATAGACCCACCGACTTTTTCCCGCTCCAAGCGGATGCACAATACCTTTAATGTCCAGACCGATCATGTCGCGCTGTTGCAAGCTGCCCGCGCCCTGCTGGCTCCTGGCGGCCAACTGCTGTTTTCCACCAACTACCGTCAATTCAAGCTGGATACGCTGGCATTGGCCGGCTGGCAGTGGCAGGATCTGACGGCGGCCAGCATCCCGCCGGATTTTGCCCGCAATCCCAAGATTCATTTTTGCTACCTGTTCCGCCCCCAACCCTGAGCCGAGCCTGATGTCATGTCTGCGGAAATTCTGGCCCAAGTCACATTATTTGAATCTTTGACGCCCGCTGAACGGGAAGATCTGCATGCCCAGATGGAAACCATCCAGCTCAGCAGTGGCCAGACCTTGTTCCGGGACGGTCATCCCGGTACGGAGCTGTATATCGTGCTGGAGGGCGAGGTCGAGCTGTTTTGCAAAAGCGACACTGGCGAACGGATTTTGCTGGAAACTGCCCGCAGTGGTGATTTTTTCGGCGAACTCTCCTTGCTGGATGGTGGTGCCCGCACTGCTTCGGCTCTGGCTACTGAGCCTACGCAGGCCCTGACCCTGAGCCGGGAACGCCTGCGCCAGTTTCTGGTAACGCATCCGACCGCTACCCTGGGCATTCTGGCCGCTACCGGTAAGCGGCTGCGCAAAAATACCGAGTTGTTGCGCCGCACCGCCAGCCGCAACGTCAACGAAGCCCTGGAAGATACGCAAAGCACGCTGGAAAAGGCGGCTGATGCCGTGGCCGCCTTTAGTGGCAGCATCACCTTTTTGCTCTTGCAAATCCTCTGGTTTGTGGTCTGGTTGGGCTGGAATACCCTAGGCCCGGAGCCGGCCCGGTTTGACCCCTATCCCTTCAGTTTTCTGACCTTGGTGGTCTCGCTGGAAGCCATCATTCTTTCGGTGCTGGTCTTGCTCAGTCAAAATCGTCAGACTGCCAAAGATCGGATTCGTGCTGATGTCGAATATGATGTCAACCTGAAAGCTGAGCTTGAAATTAGCCATTTACATGAAAAAACGGATGAATTCGGCGCCGAGGTGCTGGAGCGCCTGAACCGGATTGAACAATTGGCGTTGAAAAACAAGTCCTGAAAAATATATGTTGATCCCGGAGTAACCGAATGATCTGTACCCGTTTTGCCCCCAGCCCCACGGGGCTGCTCCATCTGGGCGGTGCTCGCACGGCCCTGTTTGCCTGGTTATATGCCCGCCGTCACGGAGGAACTTTCATCCTGCGCATTGAAGATACCGACCGGGAACGTTCCACCGATACTGCCGTGCAGGTCATTCTCGATGGCATGGCCTGGCTGGGCCTGACCCACGATGCTGGGCCGTATTATCAAACTCAACGCTTTGATCTGTATAAACAGCATATTCAGCAATTGTTGGCCGACGGCAGGGCCTATCCCTGCTATTGCAGCAAGGAAACCCTGGAGCAGATGCGTACTGAGCAGGAAGCGCGCAAGGAAAAGCCCCGTTACGATGGCCGTTGTCGTCACCGCACCGGCCCCGCGCCGGCAGGTGTGGCACCGGTGATCCGGTTTGCCAATCCCACGACGGGACAGGTGGTGGTGGATGATCAGATTCATGGCAAGGTCACGTTCGCCAATCAGGAGCTGGATGATTTGATCATTGCCCGGGCCGACGGTACCCCGACTTATAATTTCACGGTGGTGGTGGATGACCATACGATGGGGATCACCCACGTGATCCGGGGTGACGATCATCTGAATAATACACCCCGACAGATCAATTTATTGCAGGCTCTGGGCGCCACAATACCCACCTATGCCCACGTACCCATGATCCTGGGACCGGATGGTGCCAAGCTTTCCAAGCGCCACGGTGCGGTCAGTGTCCTGGAGTATCAGGAACAGGGCATCCTGCCGAGTGCCCTGCTGAATGCGCTGGCCCGGATGGGCTGGGCGCATGGTGACCAGGAAGTCTTCGGCGTGGATGAGCTGATTCAGGTCTTTGATCTGAAAGCCGTGAATAAATCAGCTGCCCGCTTTGATCCGGAAAAGTTGCTCTGGCTGAATCAGCAACATTTGTTGCGGGGTGACCCGACCGAGCTGGCTAGCCGGCTGGCGTACTACTGCCATTATGACACCACGGCTGGCCCGGATTTGCAGGCGGTGGTAGTTGCCCAGCGGGAGCGCTGCAAGACTTTGGTGGAAATGGCTGAGCGCAGCCGCTTCTGGTATGAAACACCCCCCTACGAGGCTCAGGCCGTCACCAAACATCTAACGCCTGAAGCCTGTGTTCTGCTTTGGGCACTGCTTCCGGCGCTGGAACAGCTACCCGTCTGGCAAGCACCAGAGCTGCACGCGGCCTTGCAGGCAAGTGCTGAAGCTCAGGGGGTTAAATTGGGCAAACTGGCCCAGCCGCTGCGCGTGGCCCTCACGGGCAGCACGGCCAGCCCGCCGATTGATGTCACCTTGGCCTTGTTGGGTCAGACCCGGACCTTGCACCGTTTGGCCAGCGTGCTGGAAACCGTGGCGGGGCGGTGCCAGCAGGCGTAACCAGCCCTCACTGAACGGCCCGTCGGGTCCAGGGTTGCCGTGTGGCCTCCATGTGGCTGGGCAACAAGTTTGGCCCAGCCCGGCCCTGATGGGGTGTTACTATTGCCCGCATTTAGCGATCCTGTAACCCGATGGCCACTTCTTCCGAACAGCTTACCCTATCCTGCTCGCGCAATTTTCCCGAATGGCTGAGCCAGCAGCGGATCAGCCTGGCCTTGAGCACCTATCAGACCTCGCGCCTCTTGCTGCTGGGCTTGCATCCCGGTGGTGCCTTATCGGGCTTTGAGCGCCTGTTCGACCGGGCCATGGGCTTGTACGCCAGCCCGGACGCCCAGCGCCTGTATCTGGCGACCCGCTACCAGATCTGGCGCCTGGATAGTACCCCGGAAACGCCCATTCCTGAGGGCTATGATCGGCTTTATGTGCCCCGTGCCGGGTTTACCACGGGTGATCTGGATATTCACGACATCGCGGTGGAGGCTGATGGACGTGTAGTATTTGTGGCCACCGGAATCAATGCCCTGGCCACCTTGAGCGAGCGTTACAGTTGCGAGGTGCTCTGGCTGCCACCCTTCATTTCCCGCGTGGCCCGTGAAGATCGCTGTCATCTCAATGGCCTGGCCTTGCGTGACGGCAAGGCCCGTTATGCCACGGCGGTCAGCCGTTCCGACGCCGTGGATGGCTGGCGGGAACGACGCCAGGAGGGCGGTGTGGTGCTGGATGTGGTACATGACACCGTGCTGGCCGCCGGCTTATCCATGCCCCATTCGCCGCGCTGGTATCAGGGCAGGCTCTGGCTGCTCAATTCCGGGCAGGGCGAATTCGGCCATCTGGATGTGACGAGTGGCAAGTTTGTCCCGGTCGCTTTTTGCCCCGGCTATCCTCGAGGTCTGGCCTTTCACGGTGATTATGCCTTTGTGGGTCTCTCCAAGGCCCGCGATGCCACCTTCAGTGGTCTGGCCCTGAGCGGGCGGCTGGCAGCCAAGGATACCGAGGCTCGCTGCGGCGTGATGGTCATTGACCTGCGTACGGGGGACAGTCTGCACTGGGTGCGTCTGGACGGTGTGGTCACGGAGTTGTTTGAT
Organism: uncultured Gammaproteobacteria bacterium; assembly: GCA_964398665.1. GTDB lineage: Bacteria > Pseudomonadota > Gammaproteobacteria > CAYNNN01 > CAYNNN01 > CAYNNN01. The sequence continues at coordinate 16,151 of CAYNNN010000029.1, forward strand.
GTCCAAATCCTGCCTGAAACCCGGCGGGCATATGCCCTGGGATTCAAGAAGGAGGATGAGCTTGCCCAGTATGTGACCTTTGCGCCGCCCGCCCCCCGTCCGGTTCCGGCCCTCCTGGCGCCCACGACACCGCCGCCGCCCATCACTCAGCCAGCGGCCCTGGCGCTGGTGAGTGCGCTGGATCGGGTGCCACCGGAAGTTCCGCCGCCCGTCGCCCTGCCCCCGGCCGTACCGCTGGAAGCGGGCAAGAAGCGGATTGTCTTCAGCCTATCCGGCGACAAGCCCGAACATGTTCATGGCGCGCTGGCCAATGCCAGGCTGGCGCCGCAATTTTATCCAGGCTGGGTCTGCCGGTTTTACCTGACCGGGTCAGTGCCTGCTGCGCTGTTGGCCCAATTGCAGGAATTCCCTTATGTCGAAGTGCTGACGCTGCCGACAGATCGGACCACGGCGGTCCAGGTCTGGCAGTTTGCCGCAGCAGCCGATCCAGAAGCGGCCGTGACGATTTTCCGGTCGGTGGAGGCCCGCTTGAACAAGCGGGAGCAGATCGCCGTGCAGGCCTGGCTGCGCAGCGGCAAGCCGGTACACATCATGCGGGATCATCCGCTGCATACCTGGAAAATTCCAGCCGGTCTATGGGGGGTCCGTGGTGGTGTGTTGCCTTGGTTGCCTGCCTGGCTGGAGGCTTATGGTCCTGCACCGGGCGGGATTGACGCGGCGCAGGATTTTCTGGATGGCCGGATTTATCCCCAGGTCAAGGATGCGGCCCTGCTACATGACGAATTCATCGCCCACCAGCCTTTTCCCGGCACCCGCCGCGATGCCACGGATTATGTGGGGCGTTGCTACGATGCCCAGGAACAGGGTGATGCACGCGCAGATGCCCGGTTTCGGCAGTTTTTGCAGCTGCGCAACAAACTGGGTGAAGTGAACGCTTATTTTGAAATGGGCAAGGAAGCCAGCAAGCAAAAGGAATTTGGCATTGCGGCGCAATTTTTCCTGCGGGTCACTGAACTCAAGCCCGAATGGGCGCCGGGCTGGCATAATTATGCCAAGGCCCTGCAGGAAGATACCCGGCGGGAGGCTGCCGTGGCGGCCTACGAACAGGCGCTGCGCTGCAACAATAATCTGGCCCCGACTCATTCCAATCTGGGCACGCTGTATCAGGCGCGGGGCGATTTTGCCGGCGCTGAAGCCCGGTTTCGCCATGCCATCAAGCTGGACGCCAAGTATGTCTTTGCGCATTACAATCTGGCCCAGCTCCTGCATAAGCACAATCGTACCCCGGAAGCCATCGGCCTGTTGCAGGCCGCCGTCCAGGTGCAGCCGGATTATTTTGAGGCCTTCATCCTGCTGGGTGAAATGCTGGAATATGCCCTGCGCATTCCGGAAGCCCTACAAGCCTATCTCCAGGCCAGTCGCTTGCGGCCCGAAGATCCCCAATCCCGGCATTATCTGGGTCTGATTCGGCTCAAGCTCTGTGATTGGCAGCACTATGACCAGACAGTGCAGCAATTGCGTGACTATGTTGATAAATTGACGGACAAGGAGCCGAATCCGCTGCGTTCCATCGGCGCATTCCCGCTCAGTCCGGCCCAGCATGGCAAGGTGGCCCGGTTCATGGGCGAAGGGTTTGACCAGTACGGTGCCAAACACCGTCCGGCCCTGAACTTCCATCCTGCGCCCGCAACTGCATCGAAGCGGTTACGGATCGGTTATCTGTCGCCCGACTATCGCGCCCATGCGGTTGGCAAACTGGTGCGCGACCTGTTTGCGGCCCACGATCGGGCGCAGGTCGAAGTCTGGGCTTATTCGCTGATGGATTTTGAAGACGATTATACCCGCGTCATCCGGGCGGGTTGCGACCAGTTCCGGGTCCTGACCGGACAATCCAGCGAGGCTTCCGCCCGGCAGATTTACGCTGATCAAATCGACATCCTGGTTGATTTATGTGGTTACAACGCCCACGCCCAGCCGGAGATTCTGGCTCTGCGTCCAGCCCCGGTGCAGGCGATGTTTCTGGGCCATCCCAACACCATGGGCGGGAAATTCCTGGATTACATTCTGGTTGATCCTGTTTTGGTCCACCCGGAAGACGAGGGCTACTACACGGAAGCGCCCGTGTATCTGCCCCATGCTTTTCTGGCTTCCGCCATGCCGGTGGGTGTGCCCAAAAGCCGGACCGATTACGGCCTGCCTGAAGAAGGCTTCATATTTTGTTGTTTTAACGCCTACTACAAGCTGGAACCCCGGCTGTTTGGCCTCTGGATGAACCTGCTGCGTCAGGTGCCCCGCAGCGTGTTATGGCTGGGCGCTGGCCCGGAACCGGCTCAGGAAAATCTGCGCAAGCAGGCCGCCCAGCAGGGCGTCAGTCCGCAGCGGCTGATCTTCTGCCCCTTTGTCCCTGAAGCCGATTATCTGGCCCGTTATACTGTGGCAGATTTGTTTCTGGATACCTTCGTGTATGGCGCCGGTTCCACAGGCGCCTGTGCCCTGTATGCGGGTTTGCCGCTCTTGGGCTACGCCGGGCATACCAATGCTGCCCGCATGGGTGCCAGCCTGTGCGCTGCGGCCGGATTGCCGGAGTTGATCTGCACCAGTGCCGCAGAATACGCACAAAAGGCGGTGCAACTGGCCAGTCAGCCGCACCAGTTGCGTGCGTTGCGCCAGCGCCTGCAAAGCCGTACCGCGCCACTGTTTGACGTTCCGGGGTTTGCCCGCACCCTGGAAAGGGCTTATGTCCAGCTATGGGCGCGCCACGCCGCCGGTGAATCACCCCGCCCGCTGTATATCAACCCTGATCAGGCATCGGACCCACTGCCCGCATCGTCTGGCCCTCTGCCCCCATGACACAGCAGCCACGCATCCTCAAATCCGCAAGGGCTGGCTATAATGAGGGTCTGGATTGTGCAGTTGGCCTGAGGCAGAGGCATCGTGAAACAATGGCAAGTGATATTGTGCGTGTTATGCAGCGGCCTGCTGGCCTGGCCCGGGGTGGTGGATGCCCAGACTCTGCTGCTGAGTCCGGAAGAACGGGCGTATCTGCACGCACATCCTGTCATTTTGGCCAGCAACGAGCTGGATTACCCGCCGCTGGATTTTGCCATCAATGGCCAGCCTAAAGGCTATAGCATCGATCTGTTGAATCTCCTTGCGGATAAAATCGGGGTTCGGGTTGAGTACGTCAACGGTTATGACTGGGAACAACTGGTCGAGCTGTTCCGGCAGGGTAAACTGGATGTGCTGCATTCCCTGGCCAAGACGTCAGAACGGGAAAAGCTGGGGATTTATTCCATACCCTATCGGCGCACGCCGATCCGCTATGTGACGCGCACCGAAACGCCCGCCTTTGATGATGTTACGGTATTATATGGAAAAACGGTGGCCATCGGTCAGGGTTGGTCTACCCAGGAATATCTGGCCAGGCACCACCCGCAAGTCAGACTGCTGGTGGTGCAAAATTCCGAAGCCATGCTGGATGCCGTGGCCCGAGGCACAGCCGACGCCACCGTGGAATTTGCTGATACGGCACGCTATCTGATTAAAACCAGGGGGATGCGCAACCTCAAGCTGGGAGGCTGGTTTCGGGCCTCCGGCCGTTGGGAGGCTCAGCGGTTTTATTTTCTGGTGCAGCCTGATGCAGCCATTCTGGCCCAATTGCTGAATCGGGCCCTGCTAAGCCTGAACGCCGAGGAAATGGACGCCCTGGATCGGGAATGGTTTGGCGCATCGGACCCGGACCCGGTTGTGCCACTCCAGCCCTTGCTGACGGTGGAAGAACGCAATTATCTGGCACAAAAGGGTCCACTCAAGGTCTGCATCGATCCGAACTGGATGCCGTACGAACAGATTAATGCCCAAGGTCGCTGGGAGGGCATGAGTGCGGACTATTTTGCCCTGTTTGCCCAGTATCTGGGCGTGCAGTTCACATTGCACCCTACCCGGACCTGGCAGGAAACCCTGGATGCGGTGCGGGCTCGCCACTGTGACCTGATTTCACTGGCTGCCGAAACCGAAGATCGCCGGGCCTATCTGAATTTTACCCGACCCTATCTCACCTTTCCCTATGTGATTGCCACAACCCGCGAGACGCTGTTTATCGAAGATATCGGCAGGGAGTTGGATAAAAAATACGCGGTGATAAAAGGTTATGTGGTTGGAGAAGCCCTGAGGCGTCAATATCCCGGTATCCGCCTGCTGGAGGTGCGGGACATCCGTGAGGGTTTGCTGCGGGTGCGTTCAGGTGATGTGGCAGGCTATGTGGATGCCTCGGCTGCAATCGGTTACGCCTTGCAGCGTGATGCCTTGCCCGATTTGAAGATCGCCGGGGTCATCCCGATTGATTTTCAGTTGACTACGGCAACGCGCAATGATGAGCCGCTGTTGCAGGGCATCCTGCAGAAGGCAGTGCACCAGTTGGGGGACAAGGAGCGTCAGCAGATTTTCAGACAATGGATCGCCATCAGAGTCGAGCAGGGCGTCAGTTACTGGGTGATTTGGCAGGTCCTGGCAATCTCGGGGCTATTCATCCTGGCCATCTTTTTTTGGAACCGGATGTTGGAACGTTCCCGTCAGCGTGCCCAGACAACGTTAGCCCAGTTACACCAGTTGCAGCAGAACCTGCATGCCCAGAATCAGGCGCTGGAACGCATGGCGCGCACCGATCAGCTGACGGGCCTGGCCAACCGGTTCCAGCTCGACGCGGTTATGGCTCAGGCATTAGGTCAGATTCATCAGCAACGGTTTGGCCTGATTTTGCTGGATCTGGATCATTTCAAGCAGGTCAATGATACCTATGGTCACCCGGTCGGGGATCAGGTGCTGACGACGGTGGCTACTCTGTTGCGCAACAATGTCCGGGCCAACGATACGGTCGGGCGCTGGGGCGGCGAGGAATTTTTAATCATCTGTCCCAACACCCAGGCTGAAGGTGCCGTCAAGGTGGCTGAATATCTACGCGCCCGGATCGCAACCCAGGCGTTCCCAGTGGTTGGGCGCCTGACGGCCAGTTTCGGGGTTACGGTGTGCCACGCTGACGACACGTTACAAACCTTGCTGGCCCGTGCTGATCAGGCGCTGTATCAGGCCAAGTACGCCGGGCGTAACCAGAGCGCACTACTGGGGTGAGCGGCGGGCGCTGCTGGCAGGTCGAAAGGCTGTCAGCACTTCCGGGCGGGTTTCCAGATAGGGGCCTCCCAGCAGGTCTATGCCATAAGGCACCGCCGCAAAAACCCCCTCCAGGGTTTCCCGGATCGCCTTGGGCTGGCCCGGCAAATTCAAAATCAGGCAACGGCCCCGCGTGACACCGACCTGACGCGACAAAATTGCAGTCGGCACATACTTCAGGCTGACGGCCCGCATCGCCTCGCCAAATCCGGGTAGCACCCGGTCGGCCACTGCCAGCGTAGCTTCCGGCGTGACATCACGCAAGGCAGGTCCGGTACCACCAGTGGTCAGAATCAGGCAACAGCCGGTTGTATCGGCCAATTCTCGCAACACCGCCTCAATCTGGGGTTGTTCGTCCGGGATCAGCCGTTCAGCCCAGGTAATGGGGTTGCGCAAGGCGGCGCTCAGCCAGGTTCGCAGGGCGGGCAAGCCCTGGTCGGCATAAATGCCCTGACTGGCACGGTCACTGATGGAAACCAGCCCGAGGATGACCGGATCGCACATGCGTCAAAGGGCCTCGACCTGATAGCGACTGCTCAGGGTCATGTAGGCCCCAGGCGCCAGAATGCGGGCATCATCCCAGGCGTTGGTGGTTTCGACACATAGCATCTGCCGGTAGGCTTCCGGCCCCATGTCGCCGAATCTGGCCGCCTTGACTGCGCCCGGATTCCAGACCACATAGGTCTGACTACCCTGCTTGTGAATCTGAATCTGGCGCCGCAACCCGTGATCCACCACGATGACCGAACAGGGCGCATCCAGATAGATGCGATCCACTTCACCGTTGATGGTCACCGGCCCGGTTTGCAGGCACCGGGCATCATTACGTCCCGGCACCCGGTCTATGTATTCCCGCCCGGCCAGACCCTCGATGCTGACATGGGTGATATCGCTGATCTGGAAATAGGTATGCAGAGCCTGAGTCAGGGTGAAGGGCTGGACGCCGGTGTTATGGGTGGTGAGTGCCAGCCGCAATTCGGCGCCCACTTCCAGGCGCAGGGTCAGACGGGCCGCATAAGGCCAGAGCGCCTGCTGGGCCGAGCCGGGCGTCAGGCCCAGCGTCAGGGTGCTTGCATCGGCCAGCCGGCCGGTTTCAATGACTTCCCAGGCCAGATTGCGGGCAAAGCCGTGGGCAGGCTTGCCAGGGTCGTCGGGGTGAGGCCCAAACCAGGGCCAGCAAACCGGAACGCCGCCGCGCAGGGATTTGCCCGGTGTATGGCGGGCCTCGGGAGACAGCCATACCACAGGTACCTGACCGCTGGGCGTCCACTGCAACAGCTGTGCGCCTTGCAGGGCCACGCTGGCCGCGCCAGTCGGGTGGGTGAGGGTTGCCACTTCTGCCCCGTGCGGATCAAGACCGAAACTGACCGCGCCGGGAATGCCAAATTGCGTATTTAACCGGTCCAGGTGGGCCATGTCAGACCCCCAGATAGTCGAGGATGCCCTGCGCAGCGCCTCGGCCTTCAAAGACGGCTGTCACCACCAGATCCGAACCGCGCACCATGTCGCCCCCGGCAAATACCTGTGGGTTGGCCGTCTGGAAGGCGAAGGGGCGCTGCGCCACCCAGACCCGACCACTCGCTTCCGTGGTCACGCCATGCTGGGCAAACCAGGGGGCTGGACTGGGCCGGAACCCAAAGGCAATCAGCACGGCATCGGCGGGAATGACGGTTTCCGACCCCGGCACGATTTCCGGTTGGCGCCGACCTCGGGTATCCGGGGCGCCCAATTGGGTCGTGACCACGCGCACCCCGGTGCAGTGGGTATCGCCTTCAATGCAGACCGGCTGCCGGTTCCACAGAAACTGGGCGCCTTCCTCACGGGCATTGGTCACTTCGCGGCGGGAACCGGGCATGTTGGCTTCATCACGCCGATACACGCATGTCACCTGGCTGGCGCCCTGGCGTAGCGCAGTGCGCACGCAGTCCATCGCGGTGTCACCGCCACCCAGCACGACGACCCGCTGCCCGGCCAGACTGATAGGGGGGACGGGATTTCGCCAGTGCATGACCTGATGGATGTTGGCCACCAGATAGGGCAGGGCTTCATGAACCCCGGCCAGCTGTTCACCGGGAAACCCGCCTTTCAGATAAGTGTAGGTGCCCATGCCCAGGAATACGGCGTCATAAGTTTCCAACAGTTGCTGAAAGGGCAGATCCTGGCCCACTTCGGTATTGAGCTGGAACTGAATGCCCATGCCTTCCAGGATGCGCCGTCGGGTCAGCACCACTTCCTTTTCCAGCTTGAAGGGGGGAATGCCGAAGGTCAGTAGCCCGCCGATTTCCGGATAGCGGTCAAATACCGTGGCTGCCACGCCGTTACGGGCCAACACATCGGCACAGGCCAGGCCCGCAGGCCCGGCGCCTACGACGGCCACCCGCTTGCCGGTCGCCACCACTTTGGATAAATCGGGCCGCCAGCCCTGTTTTAATGCTTCATCGGTAATGTATTTCTCGACCGAACCGATGGTAACGGCGCCAAAGCCGTCATTGAGCGTGCAAGCGCCTTCACAGAGCCGGTCCTGGGGACAGATGCGCCCGCAGATTTCCGGCAGCGAGTTGGTCTGATGGGACAGTTCGGCGGCAGCAAACAGATTGCCCTCGGCCACCAGTTTGAGCCAGTTGGGAATATAGTTGTGGACCGGGCATTTCCATTCACAATAGGGATTGCCGCAGGCCAGGCAGCGCCCTGCCTGCTGGCCTGCCTCGGCAGCCGGATAATGGCCGTAAATTTCCCCCCACTGGCGTACCCGTACCCCGGCCTGGACTTTTTTCGGGTCTTTGCGGGGCAGCTCAATAAACTGGAATACCGTATCTTTCGCCATGACGATTGCCTCAAGCTGCGCCGAGCAGATGGGTTAACAGGCTGTGCAATTCGGCAGCCTTGGGTTTGACCAGCCAGAATTGCTCAATGAAGTCCTTGAACTCGCGTAGGATTCGCTGGCCCCAGGCACTCCGGGTTTCGGCCACATGTGCTTCGATCAGCTCTTGCAGATAATCCTGCAGGGGCCGCATGTTCTGGAGGGAAATCCGGTGGGTGTCCACCAGTTCATGGTTATAGCGATCCTGGAAGCGGCCTTCCTGATCCAGGACGAAGGCAAAGCCCCCGGTCATCCCGGCCCCGAAGTTGCCGCCGGTTTTACCCAGGACCACGACCACGCCACCGGTCATATACTCACAACCGTGGTCACCCAAACCTTCTACTACCGCGATGGCGCCCGAATTGCGCACTGCAAATCGCTCACCGGCACTACCCGCTGCATACAGGGTACCGCCCGTGGCGCCATACAGGCAGGTATTGCCCATGATGGGCGTCACTTCGCTGGCAAAGGCGCTACCCGGCGGTGGGGCCAGGACCAGTTTGCCGCCTGCCATGCCTTTGCCCACGTAATCATTGGCATCACCTTCCAAGTGCAGGTGTAAACCTCCCGCATTCCAGACCCCGAAACTTTGTCCGGCGGTACCGCGCAGGCGCAGGATGATGGGCCGATCGGCCATGCCCAGATTGCCGTAGCGGCGCGCGATCTCGCCGGATAAGCGTGCACCCAGGGAACGGTCGCTGTTTTGCACGGTATAATGCCATTCTCCGCCGCTGCCCTGTTCGATGGCCGTGCGGGTATCCTGCCATAGCCGCTGGGCCAGTTCTGCACGGTCAAAGGGCGTGTTGCGCGGCTGGATGCAGTACTGGGGTGCTGTGGCGGCGATACCGTGATCATGCAGCAGGGGGGTCAGGTCCAGCTGTTGCTGGCGTGTCGTGTCCCCTGGCAGGCGTTCCAGCAAGTCGGTGCGGCCAATCAGGTCAGTAAAGCGGGCAATCCCCAACTGCGCCATGAGGCCTCGCACTTCTTCGGCGACAAACTGGAAGTAGTTGACCACCTTCTGTACGGCATTGGGTTTGAAATGCTGACTGCGCAGACGTTCGTCCTGGGTGGCAATCCCCGTGGCACAGTTGTTCAGATGGCAGATGCGCAGATACTTGCAACCCATTGCCACCATCGGTACCGTGCCAAAACCGAAGCTTTCGGCACCCAGAATGGCGGCCTTCACCACGTCCAGTCCGGTTTTCAAGCCCCCATCAGTTTGTACCCGCACCTTGTCGCGCAGATTGTTGGCCCGCAGCACCTGATGGGCCTCGGTCAGACCCAGTTCCCAGGGGCTGCCGGCATATTTTACCGAGGTCAGCGGGCTGGCACCGGTGCCACCATCATAGCCCGAGATGGTGATCAAATCGGCATAGGCCTTGGCGACGCCGGCGGCAATCGTGCCGACACCCGCTTCCGCGACCAGCTTGACCGAAACGAGGGCATCCGGATTGACCTGCTTGAGGTCGAAGATCAACTGGGCCAGATCCTCAATGGAATAAATGTCGTGATGCGGCGGGGGCGAGATCAGCGCCACGCCGGGGCGTGAATAACGCAGGCTGGCGATCAGGTCATTGACCTTGCCGCCGGGCAACTGGCCGCCTTCACCGGGTTTGGCGCCCTGGGCCACCTTGATCTGCAAGACTTCGGCATTGACCAGATAGGCGGGCGTCACGCCAAAGCGTCCGGAGGCTACCTGCTTGATTTTGGAGCTGCGGGCTGTGCCATAACGTCTCGGGTCTTCGCCGCCTTCACCCGAGTTGGAACGTCCACCCAACTGATTCATCGCTTCGGCCAGCGCCTCATGGGCTTCAGGCGACAGAGCGCCCAGACTCATGCCTGCCGAATCAAAGCGTAACAGGATGCTGGCGGCGGGTTCCACATCAGCCAGCGCAATGGGTGTGGTATCACGGCGCAGGCGCAGCAAATCCCGCAGCACGAGTGGCGGACGCCGGTTCACGGCGTCGGCATAGGCTTGGTAATCCGCCCAGTGCCCTGTAGTCACCGCCTGTTGCAGCAACTGGACCACATCCGGGTCAAAGGCATGGGCCTCGCCCCCGTGGATGAATTTCAGCAAGCCCCCCTGGGGCAGCGGTTTGCGGACGTTCCAGGCCAAAGCCGCCCACGCGGCCTGATCGGCTTCCAGATCGGCAAATCGGGCGCCCTGCACCCGGCTGGTGGTGCCGGGGAAGCAGCACGCCACGACTTCATCATGCAAGCCGACAATTTCAAACAACTGGGCGCCACGATAGCTGCCAATGGTGGAAATGCCCATCTTGGAGATGATCTTGTACAGCCCCTTATCCAGTCCCTTGCGGTAATTCTCGCCCAGTTTGGCCAGCGGCTGGCCGCTGACGGCACCACTGCGGATCAGATCAGCCAGAATTTCGTAGGCCAGATAGGGGTAAACTGCCGTGGCGCCATAGCCTATCAATACGGCGACCTGATGCGGGTCGCGGGCGGTGGCAGTGGCAACCACCAGATTGACTTCACAACGCAGACCCTCGCGGATCAGGCGATGGTGGACGGCTCCGGTCGCCAGCAAGGCGTGTAGGGGCAAGGTGTCCCGGCTGAAACTCTGGTCAGACAGGACCAACACCACCTTGCCTGCCCGTGCTGCAGCGACGGCTTCGTTGCAGATGCGCGCCAAGGCAACAGGCAGGGTTTCCGTGCGGGCATAATGCAGATCAATGACCACCTGGGCATAATCGCTGTGACTGGCCTGGGCACACAGGGCTGCCATTTCCGGCGGGGTCAGCACCGGTGACGAGGCTACCAGTCGGGCCGCGTGGTCGGGTGTTTCCAGAAACAAATTTTTTTCCCGGCCCAGACAGACTTCCAGCGACATGACCACGCTTTCCCGCAGCGGGTCTATCGGCGGGTTGGTCACCTGCGCAAATTGTTGACGGAAATTGTCGTACAGCGAGCGCACCTGTTGGGATAACACCGGAAATGGCGTGTCGTCACCCATCGAACCAACGGCTTCCTGACCGGATTCGGCCAGTACCCGCAGCACCTGATCGCGCTCCTCGAAGCTGACCCCGTAGAGCTTTTGGGCGACCAGCGCCTGGGCCGGGCTCAACTCGGCCCAGGGCAGTTGCTGCTGCTCCAGGGTAGGTTTCAGATAACGCCGGTGTTGCTGGACCCACTGCTTGTAGGGCTGCCGATTTTTCAGCCGGGCATCAATTTCGGCAGGCAGCAGCAACTGCCCGGTCACCGTATCTACGGCCAGCATCTCGCCAGGGCGCAGGCGGCCCTTGCTGACTACCGCTTCGGGGGCGTAATCGTAGACGCCGATTTCCGAAGCCAGGGTGATGTGCCGGTCACGGGTGATGACGTAGCGGGCCGGGCGCAAGCCGTTGCGATCCATGGCACAGGCGGCGTGGCGGCCATCAGTCAGGACAATGCCGGCGGGGCCATCCCAGGGTTCCATGTGCATGGAGTTATATTCATAAAAGGCCCGCAGGTCGGGGTCCAGCGTCCCGACGTTCTGCCAGGCCGGGGGCACGAGCAGGCGCATGGCCCGGAAGATATCCATGCCCCCCGCCAGCAGGGCTTCGAGCATGTTATCCAGACTGAGGGAATCCGACCCCGTCAGCGATACCCAGGGCCGGATGTCGTCCATATTGGCAATCAGCGGTGAGGCAAATACGTGCCCCCGCGCCACCGACCAGTTGCGATTACCCTGAATGGTATTGATTTCACCATTATGGGCCAGATAGCGGAATGGCTGGGCCAGGCGCCACTGGGGCCAGGTGTTGGTTGAGAAACGCTGATGGAACACGCACAAGGCGGTACTGAGCCGGGCATCTCCCAGATCAGGATAAAACTGTACCAGGTTGCGCGGCATCACCAGGCCTTTGTAGGACAAGGTGAGGGCCGACAGACTCGGGACATAAAACACCGGATCATCAGCCAGGGCCTTTTCAGTCCGCCGCCGGGCGACATACAGGCGCCGCTCAAGGTCGGCAGCGTCCAGACCCTCGGGTGCGTTGACGAAAACCTGCACAATCTGTGGCAAAGTTTTCAGGGCTTCAGCACCGCAGGCGTCCGGGTTGACGGGAACGGTACGCCAGCCAGCCACCGACAACGTCTCACGCGCCAGTTCGGCTTCCAGGCGCCCGCGTGCCTGTCGGGCCGCTTCCGGGTCATGACTTAAAAATACACTGCCGACAGCATATTGCGCCTGGAGTGTAAAGCCCAGCTCAGTGGCCAGGGCGCGCAGGAAGCCATCCGGTCTGGCGAGTAGCAAACCACAACCATCCCCGCTTTTCCCATCTGCGGCCACCGCGCCGCGATGCTCCAGGCGTTTGAGGGCGCCGATGGCCGTCTGCACCAGCCAGTGGCTGGGCTGGCCATCCATCTGGGCAATTAACCCAAAGCCACAACTGTCTTTTTCAAATTCGGGGCGGTAAAGCCCGCCGCTGATCCGCTCGTTCATCACGAAAACCGCCGCACTAAAGTCATTGCAACCGCAGAAAGTTACTCTGGTTGGGGGGAGCGTGCAAGCATCACGCATGCGCACATCCGGCCTGTGCCAGGATCTCCACCGCGTCGGGTCATGGCTTTTTGGGCAGATACAGATCGGTGATGCAACCTGCGGCCATTTCGGCAGCCAAGCCCACCGTTTCGGAAAGGGTTGGGTGTGGATGAATGGTCAGGGCCAGGTCTTCCGCATCAGCGCCCATTTCCAGCGCCAGCACGGTTTCGGCAATCAAATCCCCGGCGTTGGCGCCCACGATGGCCGCACCCAGCAAACGGTGGGTTTGGGGGTCAAACAGGAGCTTGGTAAAGCCATCGTCCCGGCCTAGCCCCAAGTTGCGGCCACTGGCTGCCCAGGGAAACACCGCTTTTTCCACAACCAGGCCTTGTTGTTTGGCCTCGGTTTCGGTCAGGCCCATCCAGGCCACTTCCGGGTCGGTATAGGCAACGGAGGGAATGGCACGGGCATCAAAGATGACGGGTAACCCGGCGATGACTTCGGCCGCCACCTTGCCCTCATGCGTAGCTTTGTGCGCCAGCATCGGGTTGCCGGTCAGGTCACCAATGGCGTAAATATGATCCTGATTGGTCTGCTGTTTTTGATTGACCGGGATAAAACCTGCTGCCGTCACGCTGACCCCGGCGGCTTCCAGGCCCAACCGTTGGCCGTTGGGCCTGCGTCCGACCGCCACCAGGATCTGGTCAAACTCGGCGCTGGCCGGAGCATTCCCGCCTTCAAAATAGGCCGTCAGCCCTGCCGGCGTCGCTTCAACCCGTGTGACCTTGCTTTGCAGATAAAGCGCTGCACAGCGCGGCTGCAAGCGTTTCTGCAATACCCGCACCACGTCCGCATCAGCCCCCGGAATCAGTTGGGCCTGTAGCTCGACGAGGGTGATTTGGGTGCCCAGGGCTGCATACACCGTAGCCATTTCCAGGCCGATAATTCCCCCGCCGATGATGAGCATGCGCCGGGGAATGGTTTCCAGCGCCAGCGCACCGGTGGAGTCAATGATGCGCGGGTCGTCGGGTAAAAAAGGCAAGCGCACCGGCTCGGACCCGGCGGCAATGATGGCATGCTGAAAACGCACCGTTTGCGTGCCCTCCGCCGTTGTCACCTGCACGGCCTGCGGGCCAATGAACTGGGCCATCCCATGCAGGACATTAATTTTGCGCTGTTTGGCCAGCGCCCCCAGGCCACGGGTGAGACGCTGGACCACCTGCTGTTTCCAGCCGCGCAGGGCTGCCAGATTCAGTTCCGGCTTGCCAAACTGGACCCCGTGCGCAGCCAATGCGGCGGCTTCGTTGATGATGTGTGCCGCATGCAGCAGGGCCTTGGATGGAATGCAGCCGACATTCAGGCAAACACCGCCCAGTTGCGGTTCACGTTCGATGAGTAATACCTGCTTGCCCAGATCGGCGGCCCGGAAAGCCGCTGTGTAGCCGCCGGGACCTGCCCCGATGACCAGGACTTCGGTGTTCATGTCCGCTGCGTGACCCGGAGCACGGGCAGGCTCCGGCGCCGTCTTGGGATCTGGCACCGAAATGGTGGCAGCACCCGCTTGAGCCGCCACCGGTTCCAGGTGCAGCAGAACGCTGCCACGACTGACCTTATCCCCGACGGCTACGGTGAGGGCCAGCACCCTGCCTGCCTGCGGGGCGGGAATTTCCATTGTCGCCTTGTCGCTTTCCAGCGAGAGCAGCGATTGGCCCGTCTGGATCTGATCACCGGGTTTGACCAGAATTTCCATGACGGGCACGTCTTTGAAGTTGCCGATATCCGGCAGTACGACTTCGATGCTCATCGTTGCTCCTACAGTAACAATTGCCGGATATCACTGAGCAGTTCGCTCAGGTAACGCGTAAAGCGGGCGCCTTGGGCACCATCAATTACCCGGTGGTCATAGCTCAGGGCCAACGGCAGCATCAGCCGAGGGATAAAGTTGCCGTCCTGATAAACCGGCTGGAAAGCAGCCTTGGCTACCCCCAGGATGGCCACTTCCGGGGCGTTGACAATGGGGCTGAATCCGGTGCCACCGATACCGCCCAGGCTGGACACGGTAAAACAGCCACCCTGCATGTCGCTGGCCGTGAGCTTGCGCTGGCGAGCCTTCTGACTCAGCTCGGCCAGTTCGCCGGCCAATTCCAGGGCACTTTTACGGGGGATGTCGCGTAGCACCGGGACAACCAGACCGTCTGGCGTGTCCACTGCAACCCCGATATTCAGATAATCTTTCAGAATCAAATGTTCACCCTCGCTGTCCAGCGCCGAGTTGAACTCGGGATAACGCTGGCAGGCGTGGGCCAGGGCCTTGAGAATGAATGGCAGCAGGGTGAGTTTCGGCGCTTTGTCGCCCAGCCGGCTTACCTGTTGCTTGCGGAAGGCTTCCAGCTCGGTAATGTCAGCCTGATCAAACTGCGTGACCTGAGGTACCGTCTGCCAGATGCGCTGCAAATGGGCGCCCGAGAGCTTTTTGATTCGGGGCAATGCCTGCGTGTGGGTCGGACCAAACACGCTGAAATCCGGCAGCGGGATGGCTGCGGGCAGGGCTGCTGCGCTGGCTACCGACGGTGCAGGCATCGTCAGGCGCTGTTTGACAAAAGCCTGGACATCTTCCCTGAGAATGCGTCCCTTCGGTCCGCTGCCTGACACAAGGCTCAAGTCAGCGCCCAGTTCCCGGGCAAAGCGCCGCACGGTCGGGCTGGCATGGGGCAGCGCCCCGCGTTCGGCCAGTGCGGGTAAGGCTGCTGTCGGCGCCGGGGCGGATGGCTCCGGGCGGGATGGTGCCAATGCAGGCGGCGGCACCGGAGGCACTTCGGGCGCAGGCGCTGCGACCGGGGCTTTGGGGGGAGGTACCGATGCTGACACATCCGCCACTTCCAGCAACAGGATGACATCACCCGCAGAAACCTTGCTGCCAACCTGGAGCTTGATCTCCCGCACCACACCTGCATGGGAAGCGGGGATTTCCATCGTGGCCTTGTCACTTTCCAGGGTCAGCAGCGACTGGCCCTCACTGAGGCTATCCCCAGGTTTCACCAGCAGTTCAATGACCGGTATCTGCTTGAAGTTGCCGATATCGGGGATTACAATGGGTTGTAAACTCACAGGTATGCTCTCAATGGTGGGCAGGGTTGGGTTTTTCGGGGTCAACTCCGTAACGCTGTATCGCAGCCACAACGTCGGCGCGGGCAAAGCGATCAACATCCGCCAGCAGCTTCAGGGCCGCGACGGCAATGTGATGATAATCGACCTCAAAGAACTGGCGCAGGGCGCGCCGGGTATCGCTGCGGCCAAAACCATCGGTCCCCAATACCCGATAACGACCGGGAACAAACTCCCGGATTTGATCCGCATAGGCCCGCACGTAATCTGTCGCTGCCAAAAACGGCCCGGTCTGGTCCTGGAATACCGTTTCCAGATAGCTGACCCGTGGGGTAGCCTCAGGGTGCAGATGATTCCAGCGGGCGCAATCCCGGGCTTCGCGGGCCAGCTCAGTGAAGCTGGTGACACTCCAGACGTTGGCCATAATGCCGTAGTCTTGCGCCAGCAGCGCGGCAGCAGCCTGCACTTCACGCAAAATGGCGCCACTGCCCAGAAGCTGTAGTTGGGCACCGGGCCGGGTTTCCAGGCCATAAATCCCCCGCAGGATGCCGGTTTCAACGCCGTCGGGCATGGCCGGTTGCGGGTAATTTTCGTTCATCACCGTCAGGTAATAAAACACACTCTCCTGGGCTTCGAACATCCGCCGCAAGCCCTCACGCACGATCACGACCAGTTCATAGGCATAGGTCGGGTCATAGCTGATGCAGTTGGGTACTGCTGCTGCTGCCATGTGGCTATGGCCATCCTGGTGCTGCAACCCTTCCCCGGCCAGGGTCGTCCGGCCTGCGGTGGCCCCGAGCAAGAAGCCTCGGGCCTGCATGTCCCCTGCGGCCCAGATCAGGTCGCCGACGCGCTGGAAGCCAAACATCGAGTAATAGATATAAAAAGGGACCATCGGCAGGCCATGGGCGCTGTAGGAGACCCCGGCTGCAACCCAGGAAGCCATGGCACCGGCTTCGTTGATGCCTTCTTCCAGAATCTGGCCCTTGCGGTCTTCACGGTAATACATCACCTGGTCGGAATCCACAGGCTCATAGAGCTGGCCCAGTGAGGAATAAATGCCCAACTGCCGGAACAAGCC
>CAYNNN010000030.1:0-32218 GCA_964398665.1 uncultured Gammaproteobacteria bacterium
TCGTCTAGAGGCCTAGGACATCGCCCTTTCACGGCGGTAACAGGGGTTCGAATCCCCTTGGGGACGCTACCTTACATTCTCGCTTACCGCGCTGGTTTCTTGGCCATCGGCAAAATCTGCGCTAGCATTACGGCCTGGAATGGATATCAACAACAACTCCTCCTTCCCTGCCGGAAATCTAACATGGCCCACACGCTCTATAAAGAATATAACCACGAAATCATTGCGTTTTACGACCTCGTAACCGGCGATGGCGTCCAGTCCAACCAGTTCCTGATCGTCCACGACGGGCACTCGATTTTGCTGGATCCAGGCGGGGCGCTGACCTACACCGCCCTGTCCATGGAACTGAGCAAACGCATGAAGCTCAAAGATATTGACTATGTCTTTGCTTCTCACCAGGACCCGGACATCATCACCTCGATTGATCGCTGGCTGAGCTTCACCAATGCCAAAATCATCTGCCCACGCATCTGGGTGCGGTTCTTGCCGCATCTGATTCCCAGTTACCGCAAGGACAGCTATGCCGACCGCATCATCGGCATCCCCGATCAAGGTGAAAATCTGGCGCTGGGCGATCTGCGTCTGAAAATTCTGCCGGCCCATTTCCTGCACTCGGTCGGCAACCTTCAGGTATACGACCCGGCCAGCCGGATTTTATTCTCAGGCGACATGGGCGCTTCGATCATTGATCGCGACGGTCATATTCCGGTTGAGGATTTTACCGCCCATATTCCCAGCATGTTGGGCTTTCACCGCCGCTACATGGCGTCCAACAAGGTGTGCCAGCTTTGGGTCAACATGGTGCGCAGCCTGAATGTGGAAATGATCGTCCCGCAGCATGGCAGGTCGTTCAAGGGTCAAGCCATGGTCAAGCAGTTTCTGAGCTGGATTGAAACCCTGGAGTGTGGGGTGGATTTGCTCACCCAGAACCACTATCAGGCGCCCTGACCACAAAAAAGCGGGCCGCAGCCCGCCAAAATGCGGCATTCCTGAACTGGAATGCCGCTTCTGAGGTGGAATTTTAGAGGCTGTAGCCGCGTTCGTCGTGCAGCGCCAAGTCCAGACCCTCGGTTTCCTGCTCTTCACTCACCCGTAAACCAATTGTCAGATCAATGAGCTTGAGCAGAATCAGGCTGATTACCCCGGTGTAGACGGCCGTGAAGACCACGCCGATGAACTGGACGATCAACTGGCTGCCGATGGTGACGCCTTCGGGCACGGCCCAGACGCCGCCCAGGGCCGGGAACGCGAAGATGCCGGTCAACAAGGCACCCACAATCCCGCCAACGGCATGGACACCAAACACATCCAGGGAGTCGTCATAGCCCAGCGCCTGTTTGAGCCGAGTTGCGGCCAGGAAGCAGATGACCCCCGCCGCCGCACCAATCACCAGGGCGCCCATCGGCCCTGCCGTCCCGGACGCTGGCGTGATGGCAACCAGACCCGCCACTGCACCGGTGGCAATGCCCAGCATGGAGGGTTTGCCATGTGCCAGCCACTCACTGAACATCCAGGCCAGGGCTGCCGTTGCCGTCGCGATCTGGGTCACGAGCATGGCCATGCCGGCGGCACCATTGGCCGCCACGGCGCTACCGGCATTGAAGCCAAACCAGCCAACCCAGAGCATCGCCGCTCCAATGAAGGTCAGGCCCAGGTTATGCGGCGGCATGGCGGTCTTGAGATAGCCCTTGCGCCGCCCCAGCATGATGGCCGCGACCAGACCTGCCACCCCGGCGTTGATATGCACCACGGTGCCACCTGCAAAATCCAGCACGCCCATGTCGAAGAAGAATGCGCCCGCGCCGCCCCAGACCATATGGGCAATGGGCAGATAAACCAAGGTGAACCAGAGCGCCATGAACCAGAGCATGGCTGAAAACTTCATCCGCTCGGCAAATGCACCCACGATCAAGGCGGGGGTAATGATGGCAAAAGTCATCTGGAAGGTGACAAACACGCTTTCCGGAATCGCCAGGGTCAGGCTTTCCAGCCCCACCCCGGCCAGAAAGAGTCGGTCAAATCCACCGATAAACGAATTGAGCGTCAGCGTGCCCGCAGTCATGCCCGCCGTAGAAAAGGCCAGGCTATAACCATAAACCATCCACAGCACCGTAATCAGCGCGGTAATCGCAAAACACTGCATCATCACCGACAGGACGTTCTTGGTACGCACCATGCCGGCATAGAACAGGGCCAGGCCCGGTATGGTCATGAACAGCACCAAGGCAGTAGCTGTCAGCATCCACGCGGTATCGCCGCTATTGAGAGTCGGCGTATCAGCCGCCAGCAGCGGCCCGGAAAACAGCGCCAAAAACGCTGGGAACAGTCTCATAACGCTCATGATTAACCTCTTGCTTTACAGTGCTTCTTTACCCGACTCGCCAGTGCGTATTCGCACTGCCTGCTCAATGTCGAAGACAAAAATCTTGCCGTCGCCGATCTTGCCGGTGTTTGCGGCCTTGAGGATGGCCTCGATCACCTTGTCGAGAATCTCGGAGGCCACAGCGACCTCAATCTTGATTTTCGGTAGAAAATCCACAACATATTCTGCGCCCCGATACAACTCGGTGTGCCCTTTCTGGCGCCCGAAGCCCTTGACTTCGGTGACCGTCATGCCGGTCACGCCGATTTCGGACAGGCCCTCGCGGACATCATCGAGCTTGAAAGGTTTGATGATGGCTTGAACTAGTTTCATGTATACAGCCCCTTAAAACGTCTTGGAAACAGTCAAAGTAACCCGGCCTTCACAGGCATCGCTCCCACATTCGACTTCACTGAGGTCGGTGTCGGTATAGGCCAATTCAAGATTCACCCCGACGACTTCCTTGCTCACCCCGATTTTCCAGTCGGTGGCTTCAAAGTCGATGTCGTCGATATCGGCATAACCCGCATGCAGCCCCAGGCTGGCTTCGCCAGGCAGGGCTATATTCAGTGCCAGATCAAAGTAGTCTGCCGGACCGGTTGCAGCGAAGTAATCATCGGCGTAGTAATACTTGACACTCCCCGATACCGCTTCACCCAACGCATAGCTCAGCCCCGCATACCATTCGCCATAGTCGTTATCACGTTCGCCCGGATAGGCGTAATAAACGTAGCCAAAATCCACGCTCATCCGGTCGTTAACTTCCAGGCTGTAGCCCAGACTCAAGTCAATTTCGCCACTGGAATCATCTTCGGAACCAAAATTCACGCTGGACCCCCACAGCCCGAGGCTCAAGCCACGCTGACTGAAGGTAAATCCCCCCTGGAGTGCAGGGTCGTGCCGGGTCTGGCTGATGCCCCGAAAGATATAATCCGTCGTAAACGCCACATTGCCCGTCAGTTCGGCATGGGCCACCGAAGTAGCGGTTACAGTCAACAATAGTGCAGGTAATATGCGCATCTTGAGTCCCCTAGGTGCTAGGTTTGGGCCATGATTACCATGACTGCCCTGTGATTAGCACGGACTGTGCCAACCTCCAGCAGCAGCCTGGTGGTGTGCTGACGTCCGCCTGGCCATTTGCCAAAGCAGCCAATTTCCCCCAAACTGAATGTATCTGGAGGCCGGGGCCAGGGCTGACGAACACCGAGTCCCGGTGTCAGGCCTTACCCTAGCACAAAGGCTGCACTGAGTTGGACGGTTTTTGGAAATCATGCACCATGAGAGTGCGCAATGGGCGTGACCAACCCGCTGGTGTTGCGCAAAATGGGAATATATTCATAATATTGTGGAGAAAGTGATGACTGAGCAAACCCGGGCACCGGGGCATTTTCTAAGTGAGCTGGCTGGGCGCCTGGCGCCTACGCAACTTGCGGCGGATCTCCAGCATAACCTGGGCGCCCTCCTGCACAGTACAGTGCCGACGCTACGTTTAGTCAGTCGGGAGGAATTCGAGGTGCAACAGGCCCTGCTGGCCCGCCTGCGCAATCAGGTGGACAGGCTGGCCGAGCAGGTCGCACAGCTGGAACAGGCGCAGCTGCATCCCGCCGCCCACTCGGCCAAAGATTCCGGATGAGCCTCGCACAAATTCATAGCCGCGCCCTGGTCGGCCTGCACGCACCCGCAGTCGTGGTCGAAGTTCATCTGGCCAACGGGCTGCCGGGTCTGTCCATCGTCGGCCTGCCGGAAGCCGCAGTCAAGGAAAGCAAGGATCGCGTACGGGCTGCCTTGCAAAACGCCCAATTTGACCTGCCCGCGCGCCGGATTACCGTCAATCTGGCGCCCGCCGATTTACCCAAGGAAGGCACCCGCTTTGACTTGCCCATTGCCCTGGGTATCCTGGCAGCATCTGGACAACTGGATGTTGCTGCGCTGGAACGCCATGAATTTCTCGGTGAGCTGGCGTTGTCTGGCCAATTGCGGCCCATCAATGGCGTCCTGCCGTCAGCCCTGGCCGCACGCAGTCATCAGCGTGCCCTGGTCGTCCCGCTGGCCAATGCCGCTGAAGCTGCCCTGGCTCAGGCCAGTGCCGTGTACGGGGCCAGCGACCTGCTGGCTGTCTGCGCCCATCTGAATGGCCAGGCTGCTCTACCCTTGCAGCAGGTTACCCTACCGCCCCCCGCCATTGTCCCCCGTGAAGATTTGGCCGATGTCCGGGGTCAGCATCAAGCCCGCCGGGCCCTGGAAATCGCGGCTGCCGGTGGCCACAGCCTGCTGCTGCTAGGTCCGCCCGGCACTGGAAAATCCATGCTGGCCAGCCGATTACCCGGAATTCTGCCCCTACTGGAAGAGGCCGAGGCCCTGGAAAGCGCGACCATCGCCTCGATCAGCGGCCAGCCCCCGGACTGGGCACGCTGGCGCCAACGCCCCTTTCGCGCCCCCCACCACACCGCCTCTGCCGTGGCACTGGTCGGCGGGGGCTCCAGTCCGCGCCCCGGCGAAGTTTCCCTCGCGCATCACGGCGTCCTGTTTTTAGATGAGTTGCCAGAATTTGACCGCCGGGTTCTGGAAGTATTGCGGGAGCCGCTGGAAAGCGGTGCCATCACCATCTCCCGGGCCGGGCGCCAGGCAGAATTTCCCGCCCAGTTTCAACTGCTGGCGGCGATGAATCCCTGCCCCTGCGGTTATCTGGGGGACAACAGCGGGCGCTGTCATTGCACACTGGAGCAGATTCAGCGTTATCGGGGCAAGCTTTCCGGCCCCTTGCTGGACCGCATTGATTTGCACGTTGAGGTTCCCAGCGTCCCGGCGCAGGATTTGCTGACCCCCGCTGACCCGGCAGAATCCAGCACGGTAGTGCGGGCGCGCGTGCTGGCGGCCCGCGCCCGGCAGCAGGCCCGCCAGGGCTGCATCAACCGCGCCCTGCCCCCGGCGGCCCTGGAACAGCATTGTGCCCTGGAGGACAACGCACGCAAGTTGCTGACACAGGCGCTGGAGCGGCTAGGTCTATCAGCCCGTGCCGTGCATCGCATCATGCGCGTGGCCCGCACCATCGCCGACCTGGATGGCAGCCCCCGGATTCAGGTACCGCATGTGGCCGAGGCCGTCCAGTATCGCAAGCTCGACCGCCAGCCCAATGTCCGCCCATTCACAGGCCCGGCAGGAGTGCGCCCAGGCCGATAAGGCTGACTATGGTCAACCCGGCCCCGATGGCACGTCGGAACTGCTGATCATTGCGCAGCAAGGCGTCATGCAGTTTCAGGCCCAGCACATGTCCGACTGCCGCCACCGGCAACAGCCAGGCGGCCAGATCCAGATGCAAAGTCACCCCGGCGGCCACGAACGTGACCATTTTCAGGGAAACCAGAATAAACCATAATACAAATAAACTATTACGTAGCTTTTCCCTGGCCACATTACGCAGGTAAACGGCTACCATCAGGGGCGCCCCGGTCAGTGAGGTACCCGCGATGTAGCCGCCCAGCACCAACAAGACCCGATCAGCCCAGCGATGCTGGCTTCGGATGGTGAAATTCAGGAGCCATACCAGGCCATAAAACAGGGAAATACCGTAAATGAACAACAGCAGCGTCATTTTGGGCAGATTCAGCAAACCCAGCACACCGACCAAAGCCGCCGGGATGATGTAGCGGGCCGAATAAGCCAGATAGGCCCAATCCACCTGCTGCAATCGGGTACTCAGCGTCAGGGCGGAAAAAAACAGCAGATGCCAGCCGATCACGGGTAACCACAATAACGGTTGGTCATTCAAGAACAGCATCAGCGGCAAGGCCAGCGCGGCGCCGCCAAACCCTAAGCCGCTGCGCACAAAACCCGCCCAGATAAAAATCAAGCCTACCCAAAAACTTTGGGTTAAATCAAAACCGGGTAACATCGTTTGAACCAAGATTCCTAGCGGATTACAGGGTGGGTGCAGCGTAGCGCATCCCGTGCCCTGCCGCAAAGATACCTAGCCAGTCTTCCAGCATCCGGGTAGAATGCACGTGGTTTATTCTTGGCCTACGCTTAGGGCCAGGCCGTACTATATTGGGAGGGCAGTTCAACGTGACCGCAATCAAGCCAGCCGAGTTAAAAATCTTCGTGCCTTTTAACTCCCTTAGCGCTGAACCCTTCGCGCAGCTTTTGCCACATCTGGGCACGCGCGAGATCAACAGCGGCGAAACCCTCTTCAAAGAGGGCGACATAGACACCCAGACCTATTACCTGCTCAATGGGCGGCTGGAGCTGTTTGATGCCCAGGGTCAGACCAAACAGACCCTGACGGGTGGCAGTGCCCAGACCCGGTATCCCCTCTCCCAGCTCAAACCCCGCCAGCATACGGCGACCGCGCAAAGCAAGAGCACCATCCTTGAGGTGGACAGCGGCCTGCTGGAAAAATATCTGATCTGGGATCAGATCATCAAGAGCATTCAGGGGAACAGTGCGGCTGGCAATGAGTGGATGTTGCGCCTGCTGGAAAGCAAGACGCTGATTCGCCTGCCTGCGGGCAATATCCCGCTGGTGTTCGCCCGCTTGCAGGAAATCAATGTCAAGCCGGGTCAGGTCATCATTCGCGCCGACGACATCGGGGATTATTACTACATCATCAAGGAAGGCCAATTCCGGGTCTGGCGTCAGGAAGGTACTCAGGAAAAAACCCTGGCTGAACTCGGCTTCGGCGATGCTTTCGGCGAAGAAGCCCTGATCACCGACGCCCCGCGCAATGCCAATGTCACGGCCTTGAGCAAGGGCGTGCTGATGCGCCTGGCCAAGGGTGATTTCAGGCAACTGGTCGAGGCCCCGCTCACCAATCTGGTCAATGACAAGGAAGCGGTTGAACTGCTCAAAAAAGGTGCGGGGATCATTGACGTCCGGCTGGAAAGCGAATTTGACAACATCCATATCAAGGGCAGTCAGAATATCCCCCTGTATGCCCTGCGCCAGAAAGCCCTGATCCTCGACCCTGGCCGCGCCTATCTGGTGGTATGCGATACCGGCGAGCGTAGTCTGACAGGCGCATTTCTGCTCAAGGAACGTGGCATCTCCGCCCATGTCCTCAAGGGGGGGGTACGTCCCATGTTCCGCCTGATCGCCTCTCAGTATCTGAAAGCCTGACCCTGGGCCGTGGGGGCTGAAACCATCCGGTTTCGGCCCCAGGTTTTCCCGGCCCGCGCCCACAGCGCTGCTATACTGTCTGAGGTTTCAACCTTCAGATGCTGCGCGTGGACAAGATACTCCTCATTGAACCCTCGGCAACCTTACGCCATATTCTGGGCAAGAGCTTGCGCGAGCACGACTTTCGCTTCACCGAAGCGACCACTCATCAGATGGGGCTGGAGATTTTGGCTCAACCCCATGACTTTCGGGGAGTCATGCTGGGCTGGTCTGGACGTACCACCCTAATCACCCAGCAAATCCTGGAATTTCTCACCAGCCAGCGGGGCAAAAATCTGCCCACGGTATTCCTGACCCTGGAAACTGATCAGGAAAAACTGGCCTGGGTCAATCACCGAGGTTATAGCGCCCTGCTACAATGGGACCAACACCAGGACGCCGGCGCGGTATTGCGTAAACTCCTGACTGCACAGCCAGCACCACCTCAGGAACATCCACAGGCACGGGATGCCGACAGCATTCAGATCCTGTTTGTGGACGACTCCCCCACCGTACGCGCCCTGACCAGCCGCCTACTCCGGCGCGCCGGCTATCTGACCGACACGGCTTCCAGCGTGGCCGGCGCATTGGCGATGGCGGAAATCAAACATTATGATATTGCCATAATTGATTATTTCATGCCGGATGGCAATGGTGACGAGGTTTGTCGCCATCTACGTGGCAATCCCAAAACAGCCGGGATCATGACGGCAATCTTCACCGGCAGTTATCTGGATAAGGCCATCAAGGACGCGCTGGATGCGGGCGCCAGCGAGTGTATGTTCAAAAATGAGGCTGACGAATTATTCCTGGCGCGGGTTGCCGCCATGAGTCGCACCATCCGGAACCGGCGCTCGATCGAGAAGGAGCATAAGCGCCTGGAAGGAATCCTCAGCTCGGTGGGCGATGGCGTTTATGGCGTGGACACCCAGGCCCGGATCACCTTCATCAACCCCGCAGCACGCCGGATTCTGGGTTATACCCCGGAAGCGGCCCTGCTAGGACTCTTACCTCGGGAAATGTTTCACTACGCCAATTTTGAAGGCACTCCCAATACTCCTGACACCTGTTTTTTGCAGCAAGCTTATGAATTAGGTGATGAATTACATGGATGGGAGACCTGCTTCTGGGATCGCAATGGCAAGGCCATCCCGGTGGAATGCACGGTCTACCCACTGCGCATTGATAACAAGCTGGAAGGCTCGGTAGTCGCCTTTCGGGACATTTCCGGCTACAAACTCATGGAAGAAAAACTCAAGTGGCAGGTCAACCACGACCATCTGACCCATCTCCTGAACCGGCAATATTTTGAAGAAGAACTCAACAAGGAGTTCCTGCGGTTGCGCAGACATCCGGAGGATCAGAGCGCGCTGTTCTATATCGACCTGGATCGGTTCAAATATATCAACGACACGGCCGGACATTCCGCAGGCGATCAATTGCTGATCGAGGTCGGCAAATTACTGTCCGCCCAGCTGCGCAGCAGCGATATGCTGGCCCGGCTGGGCGGCGATGAGTTCGCCGTCATCGCCCGCTGTGTCCCCACCGACAAGATTCTGGCCCTGGCCGAACAATTCCGCCTGGCGCTCAACCGCTTCACCTTCAGTTATCAGGGCAAGCAGTACAAGGTGGATGGCAGCATCGGGGCCGCCGTGATCAACCATACCATCAAGACTGCCGAAGAAGCCCTGGCCAACGCCGATATCGCCTGCCATATCGCCAAGGAAAAGGGCCGCAATCAAACCCATTTATTCCGGATTGAAAATGACCGGCGCATGGTGATGGATCTGGATCTGGGCTGGTCAGCCCGGCTGCGGGATGCCCTGGAAAAAGACAATTTACTTCTATACTTCCAGCCAATCTTACCGTTGTCGGCCCTGAGCCTGCTGCCCGCACCCTCAGCGCAAGGTCTGCTCAATGCCGGCCACGGGGCGGCCCAGCCGGCACCCAGCCACTATGAAGTGCTGGTACGGCTGCGCGGCCGGGACGGCAGTGTCGTCCACCCCAATGCCTTCCTGCCGACGGCCGAACGCTTCGGCCTGATGTATGAAATTGACTGCTGGGTGATTGAACATGCCCTCAAGCGCCTGGCCCGCCATCAGCACAAAGGCTGTCGGCCTGGCCTGTCTTTGAATCTTTCCGGGCAAACCCTGGCCGACAAAAACCTGAGTGGTTATATCCAGCACCTGCTCACCCGCTATGCCATAGACCCCAATTCGCTGATCTTTGAGCTGACCGAAACCTCGGCCATTGCCAACATGGACAGTGCCAAACGACTCATCAAGGAGTTGGGCGCCTTGGGCTGCAAATTTGCCCTGGACGACTTTGGTTGCGGCTTCAGCTCGTTTTCTCACCTGAAACATTTGCAGGTCAACTATATCAAGATCGATGGATTGTTCGTGCAGGGCATGGTCAACGACCCCATTGATCAGGCCATGGTGCGCTCCATGAACGACATTGCCCACTCACTGGGCAAACAGACCATTGCCGAATATGTGGAAAGCCTGGATCAGCTCAGTCTGCTGCAACACTACGGCACTGATCTGGTCCAGGGTTACTATCTGGGCAAACCCTCCGACCATTACCTGGGTTGAAGTTACTGATGTTACGCAGTGAGCCCTGAAGCTTGTAGGGCACCAAAGCCGTACATACTGTTATACCTGCTCATTACGCTTCCCCAGTGCTACTGGCACAGGTACTCGCATTCCTTCGGCGTAGAACCAGGCTTTGAACTTATCGGTCTGCTTAATCCTATCCGCATAGAGCGTTACTTTGTCCGAAGGCGCAAAGATTTTGGCCATCAATTTTGCGTCAGATTCATTCACCCGCAAGGTGAGGTAATTCGCCACGGCGTTAAAGAGCGATTTATCAAAATCTTTGGCTTCTTGCGATGCCACCACAAAAGCTAAGTGTACCGTCCCGTGCGATTCTATACCGAAAAGGAGCTGGGCACTGTTTCGTGCCCGTGAGCAGATGATGTCCTTAACCCCCGCGTTGTTTGGAGCGATACCCCGATGAGTCCGATACACCCGCTGGCTCGCGCTACCCCTCGGACGCGGGCCGAGATTCGCGCTTCCACCGCCTCGACACGCACGCTGGCAGCCCAATACAACACCAGCGTGACCACGGCTCGGAAGTGGAAGCAGGATGTGGACCGCTAGCTACGTTTTTTAGAGTTTCCCTCCACGACTTCCTACCTAGGTTTTTTTTCCGGTTCTGGTTTAGGCGGTTTTACGGGAGGCATAGGCACCGTTGACCCGATAAGTGGAAGGCTAAGGTTGGCATTCACACCCTCCTCAATTAGCTTAGGTTTCGTAGCGGGTTGTTCAACTGGTCGGATTTTGCTCGTCATCGGACTTCTCCTGTGTTTCGTAGTAGTAACGGAAGTAAGTGTCAGCTTCTTTCCGAGCCTCGTCGATTTTCCCCTTTGGCCTTTTGGGAAGCAAGTGATCCTTCAAATGTTCTTGTTCTGCCTTATTTATCTTGCACTTATATTTTTTAATATGGTTGTGTAGTTCTTGTTCAGTAAGCTGCCCACGAGAAACGTCGCACCAGTCATCCTCCATATCCAGGAAAATAATCTGAAACGCATCACGAAGTCCCATAATCATACGCTGCCTTTGTTTGAAGGGGAAAAAAGGCCTGACGGCAGTCATCAGCTGAGAGATAGCGATCACTACTGGCCAAACGTAAACCCACTCTTTCCACACAACCCAAGCAGCGATGCTTCCATTGGAGGCAACCGCCAAAACAATATTGATCGTGTTATCCCACCAGTCTAAGTCCGCAGCATAGTGCTGGAGGTAGTAAATATGCCCTTTTAGTTCCGTCATCTGCTTCCAATACTGCTGGGCGAAGTCGGACATCTGATTATCTCCTTTAATATCAAAATATTAACGCAAATTCTAGCCATTGGGTTGCCACTGTGGCCCAGATGGCGGCGGGGTGCTGTTTACCCTGAATCTGCGGTTCCCCGGCCAATACTTTGACGCTGACACGGGATCGTACTGTAGTTACCTCAAGGATTACGTGTCAAGCTTGAGGTTGACACAGGGTGTGACCAGAAGTGATGCGTGGTCTAACATATAGGGATATTTTCCAGTAGAAGAGAGCCGAGCATGTCAGACAGTGCAACGAATCTGGGCCGCCGTATTGCCCGCCACCCTGGCCTGCAGGCACGGATTGAAGCGATTTTGAACATCATGGAATCCAGCGGGGATGAACTGAAGCTGGCGGATGAAGCGGAACGGCAGATCATTGAGACCCTGAGGCAGATGGGGCATGAGGCGCTGTTGGGGTGGGCGGAGCAGCGTGTGGAGGCAACGGCCCGACAAGGGCGGGAGGTGGGGCGCTCCATGGGTAAAAAAAACTCCACTGGCACAGCACCTACGGAGTGATTGAGGTTGAAGAACGGCTGTTCCGTGAGGGTTCACGCCAGCGACGGCTGTTCTCAGCCACGGCGGGGGTGAGATGCCGGGGCGTATCGGGCCCGTTGCAACGGGTGGTGACGGACTTTGGTGCGGACCAGCCCTTTCGGCAGGTGAGTGCAAAGCTGGAGGAGCATTACGGCATTAGCTTGCCGCATGAAACGATCCGGCAGACGACGGAGCGGCATGGACGCCGGATGCTGGGCGAGCAGAAGCTGGAAACGGTGCGGCCCAAGCGCCAGGGCAAAGCGTGCGTGTTAGTGGAAATGGATGGCGGCATGGTTCCCATCGTAGCCAGTGATCCGCAGGCGACTGACCGGCGCAAAGGCAAGACTCTGGATTGGCAGGAACTCAAGCTGTGCGTTGCCCGCGAACTGGGGAGCACTGAGCGGTTTTACGGCGGGACCTTCAGCGGTGGGGTTGAGCAGGCTGGGCACCACCTGCACCATTGCGCCTGTCTGGCGGGCTTGGGTCGGGACACCCACATTCATAGTGTGGGCGATGGGGCGGTCTGGATTGCTGAACAGGTAGCGCAGCAGTTCGGCAGTCAGGCGAGCTATCTGGTGGACTTCTTCCATCTGAGTGAATACGTTGCGGAAGCAGCCCCTTGCTGCTCCCCGGATGCCAGTGCCTGGCTGAAACAGCAGCAGGCGGCACTGAAAGCCAACCGTTCCACCCAGGTGCTGGCAGCCCTGCTGCCATACCTGGAACCCCCGGGCAAACCAGACGCTCAGGCACCGGTGCGCAAGGCTTGCCGCTACCTTAGCAACCGCCGGGAACAGGTCGATTATGCCGGGGCTATCCGCCAGGGACGCCCGATCGGCTCCGGTGAGATTGAAAGCGCCCACCGTTTTGTCGTGCAGGCCCGCCTGAAAAAACCGGGGGCCTGGTGGAAAGCCGAGCATGTTGACCCCATGCTGGCCTTGCGCCTCACCCGCCTCAATGGCAAATGGCAAGATTACTGGAGCAAACTCCCTGCCACAAATGCCGCTTAAAATTGGCGCGCATCACTTCCGGTCACACCCAGATCCAGGAGCAAGTTGGGGCACAGAACCCGCGCAGTCTTGCCGCCCAGACGGCAGGTGATATAGCCTTTTTTATCGGCGCTGAAGGCTTGCTTATCGTCCGGTTTCTCGGCAAGATACTTAAAATCTGCCTCTGTTTCAGCAACCTGGATGGCTGCCAGCGCCAACGTGGGGTAAACGTTGCCGGTGCTCTGCTTGGGAGGCTGCTCAGTTGCGCCAAAACATACAATAAAATCCTCGCTCACGGCATGCAGGGGATTAGCGGCATCATCGTCCTTGGCTTGCGCCTCTGCCGTCAAAGCGCGAATGACGACCTCCGCGTTATAGCGGTTATTTTCCTCTACCTCGAAATCATCCTGGGTAAATATGCACTTTTGCGGGTTTTTCGCGGTATGGCTGCTGATTTTTTCGGCCAGAATAGTCCCACCTGAGCGCACTTCTACGGTGTAGTCCACTCCGCCTTTGGCCAAGGTGGCTGGCAGAGCATCCCAGCGCACTTCCAACCGCACCCGCTGTTGGGGGCTGTCTTGAGTCGCCAGCTTGAACAGCAAGCGCTGATCCGTATCAGCACTCAGGCCAGACCAGGCGGCGGGTTTGCCACTCTTACCCCGCCAATTGACCCAGCGGATTGACCGCAACGTTTGGGTGCTGAACAAGCCAGGATGCAGCTTGTTCAGCCATAAGGTCTCGTGGGTCGCAAGCTGTGCCAGTGCATCAAGTTGGCTCAGGCCGTCTGCCTCGCGTAAGAATTCTGCCAATTGATCCCCCAGTGAGGCTTCTGCTTCAGGTAGTTGCAGCCCTGTGACCCGCATTTCCGCTGCGGGCCGTTTGCCTTGGCGTGCCAGCAAGCGTTCGACCAGGCGGGCGGATTTTTCCAGGTCGCTGTCGTCTAGGGTGTCTGACACTGCTAGCGGCCACAACCCAATTTCTGGCAGTGCCGCGCCCAAATCTGCGGGGTTGACGCTGACACGGCACAAATAGGCAAACTCACGCCAAGGCGACAAAGCATGATTACGTGCCAGCCGCCGTGCTTGAACCAGCGCCTTATCCGTAAAGCGCCTGCCCTCTTGGGTGAGTTGCGTCCGCACCTGCGCCTTGGCTGCGCGAAATAGCACGGCTTCGCTCAGCTCCCGCGCTGCGCTGTAAATGCCGTCCATCCCGGCACCGGCCTGGTCAGTATCGACCAGCAGCAGTACGGCCTCGGCTTTGGCTTCACGCCACTCCACCGCCTGATCGGCGGTGATGGCGCGGGTGGCTTCATCCGCTGTTTGACCCACTACCGCGATGCGCCAGTTGAGCACCTGAAAGCGGGCATCTGCCGCCAATGTGCGGGCTATTTCGCCCGGTAAGCAGCGGATGAACGCCATAGCGCCGGGCCGTGCAGGGCCTAACAGCTTGGTTAAGGCTTGCGCCAGCATCGGCGCGGTAGGGTCGCTACGGTTCATGGGGTAACACTGCCTGTAATTGCGGCCTAATTGCTGAAGGTATTCCGTAGAATAATCTTCTGATGCGCATTATTTTGGGTAAAGCTGGGTGTGATCCGGTGGGCTAGTCTCGGCGTAGGTTATCGGCGGTATATCCCGGAATGGCTCAATACGAGCAATACTATCTGCCTCTTCTGTCAGACCGATCGCTACTGAGATTCTAGCGCCAACCACTCTTGTAACAGGTTGAGACTGGATGTCGCCTACGTCTACATTTAATTCGATGAAGCGAAAGTCTCCGTATGGATTATATCCACCCGAATTTATCTTGCGTCCCAGCTCAGCTCCGGCATTGTCGATCGCACGACGATATATTGCACAGCTCGCCCCTCCACCCGTGACAAAGACCGGCAACCCCTCACGCCATGCCTCACTGTGCGGATCGCCGCGTCGGTTGGTGCGCGTTTGGTTGATGACATTCACTATGCACTGGGAAACCTCATTCATGAAACGTGCGTCGAGGGCATCAACGTCACACTTAATCTTACCGAATCTTTGTGCCAGTTCATTTCATAAATATCGTCTTCGCTAGATTCGGCAGCGACCAACTCATCTGCATAATGCCAATCCAATCGACCGCTCCAGCTTACGCGGTGTTGGACGCCGGACGCACGCGGCCGAGTTTGATCAGTGACCGTTCCAATCTTGGCTGGATCGTCGATGTGTCGGACAAGTCTTCCAGGACTCCATGGCATGGCAAAATTTTCCGTTAGTTATTGGATAACCCGAGATCGTATCCCCACAGCCTGTGCTTACTCTGCCCAGAGGTTGGGGAGTACTAACGTGATCGCGTCAAAGGGTGGGATTTGCACAGCATCGGTTTCTGACCACACCCCTAACAGCGTCCACAGGCCGGCATGATTGGCATAGGCCTCTAATGTGCGTAGCTCAGGGTCGATAAGCCAACAATGCCGCACGCCCAGTTGGGCATAGAGCGGTAATTTCAAGGCACGATCTTTGCGTGCGGTGCTGGGTGAGAGGATTTCGCACGCCCAATCCGGTACGGTTTCAAAATAGGCCGTGCTGGGTAGCTTGGGTAGGTGCTCGCGCCGCCAGCCCGCCAGATCCGGCACAACCACTTGCCCGTCCAGGTGACACTCGGGTTCGTCGAGTATCCACCAACCGCCAGGGCCGCCGCGACCCTTACTGAACGAAGCGCCCAACTCATCCCCCAAACTGGAGGCCAGCCAGATATGCTTGGGTGCGGGGCGAGGCTGGGTATGCAGCGTATTGTGGATCAGCTCACCTATCAGCGGCTCTGGCAGGGTGAGGATGTCAGCGTACGTAGCCGATTTTTGGGTGACAGCAGACATATGGCGTACTCGCGTGGGGGTGATGCCTATAGTCTAACTCAGATTGTCCCCTATGCCTGGAGTAGTTGTCCTACCTGTCAATGCAGTATCCGCTGTTGTTGGAGCCTTAAAGCGAGGGCGTAATTGCTTCATGGATTCAGCATCATTCACCCCCACCAGCAAGCCCAGGTCACGTAAGTGGCGTTCCAAGTAATGCTTATTGACACGGAGTAACTCTTGCGGCACCGACATCCCCGGCGGCTCACGGTCTACATATAAGCCATAGCGCTCACGCAATACATCAAGGAAGCGGCGCAGGGTCAGCGGGCGGGCATTTCCTTGCGGGAGATAGCGATGCACCAAAAAATCCAGCAGGGCCTGCGACAGCACGACCGCGCGTAAATCCAGCATTTTTTTAACCCCGGCGCTGCTCCGGGAAACCCGGCGCTTCATCACCAGCCCGTTAGGGCGGTTCGGCATCAGGCTGCTGTCCAGTGCCTTTAGATATTGGCCGCCTTGTTGTTGTTGCCCGTGAAGTTCCACCAAGGCTTCGGCTAAACGGAGCAGGGGGTTCAGTGCCGGGTTGCGCAAGGCTTGCACCACTTCCGGGGCTTCCTCGGCCTGTGCGAGCGCATCCGCCAAGCGTTTACAGTGTTTGCTCACATCTCTGTGGATATCCTTGGCCTGCGGGTGGCCCTGGGTATAAATCTTGCCCAGGATATTGAGCCAGGCACTCGCATCCGGCCCCTGCGCCTTGGGGTTAGTAATTCCCTCATCATCCGCGAGTACCTCCAGCAGCCGCGCCAACATCATCTGCACCGGCAAACGTTGATAACGGGACAAGGCTTCGCTCAGCGCGGTTTCCGCAAGATCGCGCAGTTTGGGTTCCAAGCCGTGCGAACAGTCCACCCACAGCGGCAAGGGCGATGGGTTTGGGGACACCACGCCCGTGCGTTCCCACTCGGCCATCAGCACCGTGGTGCTAAACAATACGTTGCTCATGCCTAAACCGATCCCGGCTTCCAACATCGGCAGCAAGGCCTGACGCGGCAGGATGCTGCCGTAGGTTTTGATGAAAGTGGCAAGATCCTCGCTCAGGGTGCGCGCCGCAGTTTGCGCCAAGGGCCAGCGGTTGGGAATCGCTGCCCGGATGCCACCGGCCAGCTTATCCGGTGCATGTTGGCAAGTGAGGGCAAGCCGCACCGCTAACAGCTCATCGATCCCCAAACCGTCGGCCAATGGTTCCTGGAAACAGTCAGAGCTGAGGTTGGCGTCGGGGCCTTCAATGCGCATGTAGTGCCCAAACAGCGCAAGCAGCGGGTTCTTGTGGAACGAGTCTCTACCGGCTGCAACGGGAAAATCTCCACCGCTATACTGCGCCAACGACGCGCCTTGCGGCTGCCAGGCCAATAACACGGTCAATAATTCCGGGACGCCGCGTAAATGCCCAACCTCTTTAGGTAAATCCAGCCAACTGGCTAGATAGTGGGTGGGGAATACCCGTGTCACTGCGACCTCATGCCCTAGCGCATGATCTTTGTTTTCCAAGCAATAGGTCAGCAGCAAATCCGCCAGCATCGCGGTGCCGTGGTCGGCACTAAAACCGTCGAAACCGCTGGCGGTACGGGTCAGCAAGCCACTGGCCACATCCACCAAGCGGGGCGCTGGGTACCTGGCGTCCGGGCGCGCGAAGGTGCTACTAAAATGCCCTTTGCCGCGCCGGTGCCCCCAACGCGCCATATACAGCATCGCAGGTAACAGGCTGCCTACCTCAAAGCTCTGCGGAGTAAAGGGTAATACCGGGAGATAATTCGCACTCCATAATTTCTCGCTGACCACTGGGGTGAGCACGCTTTCAACGATGGTTTTGGTATTCATACCGCCTCCCGGACCAGCACTTGCCGCCCGTCTTGCGCGACCACCCGCACCCTAAACACCTGTTGCGCTGCGCTAGGGTGCCAGCCATACAGTTCGCGGGCATCTTCTTGCGCCAAGCGTTGGGTAAAAATTTCCAGATGCGCAAAGATACCTTCTTGCCCAGAACCTGAAAGCTGCATGCCGTCTTTGAGTGCCAAGAGCAGGTGAAATAGCTCCAACCCCAGCGTGAGGCATTCCTCGCCGCCGCTCGCCGGGCGATAAATCAGCTTCAGGTGGGTATGCAGCGTTTCCAAACCTGCCGCCGTGCGCGGCAGCGGCGCTTCGAGGCGAAACCGCGCTTGGGGCTTTAGCACCCAAAAGCGGCTGTCCGTAGGCGTGCGGGGTTGAATCCGCAGCGGCAAGCCGGTGTTAGCGCTAAAAGCGGCTTCTGGCAGTGCTTCTAGCCGCGCAATGCCTTGACACAATTCATAGCACAGCGCGGCACGCTCGGCCTCATCCATCAGCGGCATGCGGCGGAAGCGGTCAAGCTGCCGCCCGCCAAACAGCGGCAAGGCGTCAGCGGGGTGCTGTAACGCTTGATAACGGTCTGCATCCCACTCAAACCAGGCGTGCCGCCGGGCGGAAGCCAAGGCAGCGCTACGCTTATGCGGCGCGTGGGGGGTATCCTTCAGGAGCAGTCTATCTAGGAATGGATGGCTATCTAGCGCTGGGTCGAAGCGCGCGAGTTCCGCCAGCAAGTTCCCTTGGCGCTGGGGTGCCGTGGCAGCAAAAGCCCGGTCCCAATAGCGCGGCGGGGTTAGTTCCGAGTCGGCGTGCAGCTCCGCGCAGTCATGCACCCCAAAGCAGATAAACACCAGTGCTGCACGCAACTCGCGTGCGGTAATATGAATTTCGCCGCGCAGGTGACAGGCTTGCAAGGCATCTGCCAGCCGAGTACGCATCTGCACGCCGGTTGCCGGGGCACGCAGCGTCTGCACCGAATGCCAAGCGGTACAGCGATGCTGCGCCGTGCAAGATGGACAACCTGCCCAAGGGTCTTGCGCCAAACCCGCCCCGAGAAAACGCTCCAGTAAGGCGCTAAGAAAGTCAGATTTAAGCTCACCTGCCTGCACGCCACCGACGAGCGAACGGCGGTTCAAGTCAATGAGGCGAATTCTAGGATCAAGGGTGGGTTCGTTGTCCGTGTCGGTATTGAACAGCACGCGATAGAGCTGCTGAGTCAGCGGGGTCTCCGGCTGAGTTTCCAGCCATTCCAGCAGCTTGCCGCTGTTGATTGCTAATATGTGGGGATTGGCGGCGGCACCGGTGAAGCTCAGATCCTGGTAGGGCTGAAAAAACTCATTCAGCAAAGCATTAGCCGCCTGACCCTGCCAAGCGGCAGAGCCATCCAGATTTACGGTTAAGATGCGGCCATCGGCGAGGCGGTGTTGCTGCACCCGCTGAGCTGAGTGGACGTTGGCTAAGCCGACCCCCGCGAGCAAGTGTTGCAAAAACGCGGTTTTGCCATCACCGGCATTGCCAAACAAAATGGCCAGCTTGACCTGGTCTTGCGCCAATTCTTGCTTGAATACCCGATCCAGCTGGGTTTCCACGTAGGTATCTGTCGCAAAGATCGAATCCAAGCCTCGGGTTTCGCTGTTACCATGACGTGAGCCGGGGTAAGCAGAGAGCAGTTCGGTCAAACGTGGTGCGCTATTCTGGCGCAAGCTGAGCAGGGGCGGCATTGCGGCATTGGGCTGTGCAGGCGTGAGCCATGCGAGTGCGGCCCGTGCATCGCTAAAACGTTCAGCTTCAGTGGGATGGGTGGCACGGGTTAAAAACGCAGTGACGCGCTCCAGCCCTGCGGGGTTGACGCCTTCCCAATTCAGCCCCTGATGCTTGAGCCTTTGCCCCGAAAAATCGAAGGGTTCACGGTTGAATAACACCTGGAACAAGCTGGCTGCCAAGGCGAAAATATCATCACTGGCCTGGATCATTGCGCTGGTTTCCACGCGATAACTGGCATACAACGGGTTGCGACTCCGTACCGCACCCCCGGCTTCGGTAACGGTGTCGTAATCGGTCAAGACGATTGCGCCGCCTTGGACAATGAGATTGCGCGGGCTAACATCGCCATGCACCAAGCCGACTTGATGCAGCGCCCATAACGCCGCACACAGGTCACGCAACCAACGCAGCAATAAGGCTTGTAGGCTGGCTTCGCCCAATTCTTCTGCGTGTAGCGCCAGCACGCCGCTGAGGTCGGCCAGCGGTATGCCCTCGACCCACCGCAGCAAAGCCACGAAGCGATCCGCCTGCCAGCTTGGGGCAACTTCGTGGATTGCGGAGAGCTGCGGGTGGATGGTGTAAGCCCGCGCTTTACGATAGGCGCGGAGTGCAGGTTCGGCATCTGCTGCGTGATAAATCAGTTTCGCAACGTAGGTACCGTAGCGTTCATCCGAATGCTCGTCCAGCTCGACCACTTTGAAGGTCTGACCGATACCGCCGCGCCCAAGGCGACTGACAATCTTATAGTGGGCATTTTGAAACGGCACGACCGTATCTTCATCCCAATATTCTGGGGCAGGCAGCGCGGGTTGCGCTGGAGTAGACGCCGTGGGCGTGACCAGCCGTTTCAGCGCTTCCATCAACTCGGTCAGTGGAATGCGCGCCTCGGCAGGGTGGGCACAACCCTGCGCCAAGCATTCGCGTATCTTGTGCGCCAGGGGTTCATCACCGGGAAACAAAGTCAGCAAACTGGCGCACAGGGCGTAACTATCGGAACGGGTATCGGCGGCTCGCAAGCCCGCTTGCTGCACTTCCGGGGCAGTATAGGGCGCGTCTTTGCCCCAATCCATCGGTGTCTGGGAGATGGTTTGCGCTTGTTCAAGCCGCGCCAGGCTGAAATCGGTGAATAAGGGGCGGCCATTATGGCGCACCCGTAAAGTCTGCGGCGTGATGTGGCGATGGAGGATAGGCGGCTGGGTTTCGGTCGGTTGGTGAAATTCGGCCAGCGCCGTTAACGCTTCGCAGGCATAACTCAGCCGCTCGCTTAAACGCCACTGGGTATCTTGGGCACGCTCCGCCAGAGTAGGCGCATCGGGGTCTACCAGCGAGAACCAGCTCAACTCACCGGGGTAACGTTCGGCTGCTTGAAAAATATCCAGCAGGCTAGGCAGATAAGGCGATTGCTGCCAATGCTGCATCACTTCATACTCACGCTTGGCGCGGGTTTCAGCGTCTTTAGCCTCACTGGCAGAAAAGTCATACAGATGCAAAATCACCTTATCGCGCCGGGTCGGATGCTGACCGCGATAGACACGGTGGAATGGCGCATCGGGTGTGGGGATGCGCTCCAAATGGATAAACCCGGCAAACTGGCGCAAGTCGTCCGTGCGCGCAGGAGATGGGGCAAGCAGCAAGGCAGCGCCTTCAATCTGTTCCGGCAGCAGTTGTGCTGTGGCCTCAACTTCCACGAGTTCCTTCCATTCGCTAAGACCAAAGACAGGCACGCCCTGAACCTGGATGCGTTGCCCGACCTGCATCCCGGTGCCCCCGCGTGTCAGCAGCAAGCGCGGGGCGACGGCACCGGGATGAGCCACTGGTTTCAGCTTGCCCGCGATGTATTTGGCTTTAGCATGGATGCGCTCGGCTTCGGTCGCGGCGATAGAGGCGTTCCGGGTCAGCCAAGCGGCGTCCCAATGTTTAACTTCGATGACGAACACGCCGGACGGGCCGATAACGACCTGATCGATCTCATCGGAAAACCGGGTCGCAGCGCCGGAATGGCTTAGGTTGGAAAGTAATACCCACGTGCCAGAAATGCCCGACAACTTGCGGTTGAGCTTTTCAAGTGCCAGCAATTCGCTGGCAGTAACCGCAGCGCCGCAGGGAATGTGTTGGAATCCCGAACCCGCCATAGTGCCTCCTATCGGTGCAATAACCCCAAGTAAATATTAACAACGACTCAGCCAAACACGCCACTTCGGCAGATACGCTTCGCCATAACCGGCATCCAGATCCCGCTCGTACGGCGCGTGCGCCTTTTTCAGATGCGCATTCAAAGGCAGGCGCATTTTCTGGCAATACTGCCACACGATCCTGGTTGCCCGTGTCTTCATGAACAATGACCGTGAACAACAGGCGCCACCCGCAAGCTGAAAGTGACCGGGCCATCATTGATCAGATGCACCTGCATGTCGGCGCCAAAAATGCCGCAGGCAGTCTGGGGATGGCGGGCCTGCGCCTGGGCCACCAGATGCGCAAACAAGGGTGCGGCCACCTCAGGCAGGGCTGCCGGGGTAAAACTGGGCCGGGTACCGGTCTGGGTATCTGCCGCCAAGGTAAACTGAGGCACCAGCAACAAGCCCCCTGCCACCTCCCGTACGGCCAAATTCATTTTCCCGCCCGCGTCGCCAAACACCCGATACGCGAGCAGCCGGGTCAGTAAGCGCTCAGCCTCAGCCACTCCATCCCCGCGTTCAATACCCACCAATACCAGCAAACCGCGCCCAATCTGGGCCACCCGACGCTGGGCCACCCACACTTCAGCTGCACTGACCCGCTGTAACAACCCGATCATATCCACTCGCCATTTACACAAGCTGTAGTATACTGCGCCGCCACGGCTCCCATCGTCTAGTGGCCTAGGACATCGCCCTCTCACGGCGGTAACAGGGGTTCGAGTCCCCTTGGGAGCGGTTCGCCTACCCTCGTGTCCGCCTTTATTACCGCCGGAGTCTGTCATGTTGTGGGAAAATCCCATCACCACCGTCCGCAAACCTGCCAATGACACCCCAAGCACCAGCCCCACCGCACCCCAAGGGCGCGTAAAACTCGCAGACAAGCGCCTGATCAACGGCACGGCGGACGTGAATCAGCTCGTGCCCATCAAGTATCACTGGGCCTGGGAAAAGTATCTGGCGGCCTGTGCGAACCACTGGATGCCGCAAGAAGTGAACATGACCGCCGACGTGGCCCTGTGGAAGCGCCCCGATGGTCTGACAGACGATGAACGACGCATCATCAAGCGCAATCTGGGCTTTTTCGTGACTGCCGATAGCCTGGCGGCCAACAACATCGTGCTGGGCACCTATCGCCAGCTGACGGCGCCTGAGTGCCGCCAATATCTGTTACGCCAAGCCTTCGAGGAAGCGATCCACACCCACGCCTATCAGTACATCGTCGAATCGCTGGGCCTGGATGAAGGTGAGATATTCAACGCCTACCATGAGATTCCGTCCATCCGGGCCAAGGACGAGTTCCTGCTGCCCTTCATCGACACCCTGGCCCGTCCTGACTTCAGGACCGGCACGCCAGAAGCAGACCGTCAGTTTCTCAAGTCGCTGATTGTGTTCGCCTGTATCATGGAGGGCCTGTTTTTCTATGTCGGGTTCGTGCAGATCCTGGCCCTGGGCCGACGGAACAAGATGACCGGCGCGGCTGAGCAATATCAGTATATTCTGCGCGATGAATCCATGCACTGTAACTTCGGCATTGACCTCATCAACGCCATCAAGCAGGAGAACCCGGAACTGTGGAGCGCCGAGTTCGCCGCCGAGCTACAGGCGCTGTTCCACAAGGCCGTTGAGCTGGAACATGCCTATGCCGTGGACACCATGCCGCGTGGTGTGTTGGGTCTGAATGCGGGGATGTTCCTGGACTACCTGCGCTTTATCGCCAATCGCCGTTGTCGTCAGATTGGCTTGCCGGAACAATGGCCCGGGGCAACGAACCCGTTCCCCTGGATGTCCGAGGTCATGGATTTGAAGAAGGAGAAGAATTTCTTCGAGACCCGCGTCACCGAATACCGTACCGGTGGCGCATTGAGTTGGGATTAGGTTAGCCGCTCCAGTTGGGCGATCCGCAAGGCTGCGGGCGGATGAGAGTCGTAAAAGGCCGAATGCAGCGGGTCCGGGGTCAGGGTGCTGGCATTTTCCCGATACAAATTCACCAGGGCTGCGATCAGATCGGCGGCGCTGCTTTGCTCGGCAGCAAAAGCGTCCGCCTCAAACTCATGCCGCCGCGACCACCAGGCCAGAACCGGCGTCAGAAAAAAGCTGAATGCCGGGCTGACCAGCAGGAACAGGAGCAGGGCCACTGCGGTCGAAGGCTGGCTTACACCCAATCCTTCATAAAACCAGGCTGATTCCAGCAACCAGGCCAGGATGGCCAGATTAACCAGCAGCAAGCCCAGACTGAGTACCAGCCCTTTGAAGACATGCCGACGCTTGAAGTGTCCCAACTCATGCGCCAGAACAGCTTCGACCTGGGCCGGACTGAGCTGTGCCAACAAGGTGTCAAAAAACACAATGCGCTTGTTTTTCCCCAGCCCGGTAAAATAGGCATTGCCGTGCCGGGAGCGCCGCGAACCATCCATGACGAATACCCCGCGACTATTGAAGCCGGTACGCCTGAGCAACGCTTCCAGCCGCTGCTGTACCTCGCCGGCCTCCAATGGCTTGAAGGTATTGAACCAGGGCGCAATCAGGCTTGGATAGGCCCAGGACAATCCCAGCATGACGGCAGCCAGGGCCACCCAGACATACAGCCACCAGTACGGCCCCGCCTGCGCCATCAGGCCCAGCACCAGCGTAATCAGCGGCACGCCCAGCAACAGGCTCAGCACCAGACCCTTGAGCGTGTCCAGGATAAAAAGCCGGGGCGTACTGTTATTGAATCCGAACCGGGCTTCCAGTCCAAAGGTGCGATAAGCAGCCACCGGCAGGTCCAGCAGGCTGCTCAATACCACAAAACTGGTCATCAGTACAACGCTCGTGGTCAGTTCCCCGTAACCCCACCCCTGACTCCAGGCTTGCAGCCCGTTCAGCCCGCCCCCCAAGGTCCAGAACAGCAGCAACACCACACCCAGCAACAGTTCCACCCGGCCCAGACCCACCTTGGCCAGGGTGTAGGTGGCAGCCTTCTGATGTTCAGTCAGGCTGACCTTGGCTGCAAAAGCGGGCGGTACGGCATCCTGGTGCTGCCGCACCTGACGCGCCTGACGCCAGGAAAGATAAAATTGCACGAGCGTGGCCAGCAACAGCACGCTCAGAAATACATAGGTCAGCAGATTGGGCATGGGACCGCCGTCAGACAGGAGCGACGGCTCATTCTAACATGCAGCCTGTCCCGACCGGCAGAAAAAGCTTCTAACCAACGGGTTGGGCAGCTTCCGCCAGAACCGGCGGCCGAGGCAGCCGGGCATGCACCACCGCAGCCGGGGCACGTTGCTGACGCTGCTGGCGCAATAAATTGCGCACCGTAGGAATGCAGCGCCCACACTGCTTGCCACAGCCCAGCTGATGACGCAGCTCAGGCACGCTCTGGCAGCCCTGACGAATGGCCGCGATGATGGCTTGATCGGTGATGACTTCGCAAACACACACGTACATGGAGGGTGCGCTCTGACCATGAATGAGAATGCTTAGCATTATGAACCGCCACCCATCCAAGGTCAAGCCTACCCAAAAGATAGGCAGCCTAATCTGCCCGGGTAGATAATCCACCCTGGCCGAATTTCCAGGTCCGCACGATATGCAGCACATCCACCTCAGCGCGCATCTCTGACGTCAGTGGCGCATAAGGCGCACCCAGGCGGGCGATTTGAATCGCAGCATCGTCGATCACGCTATGTCCTGAGGAACGCAGCAACTCGATGCTGTGCAGCGAGCCATCCGGGTTGATCGCCACATCCAGCATGGGATGGCCGCTTAATTTCAGACGCCGGGCCGCCGCCGGATAGTTCAGCTTGCCCAGCCGTTCAACCTTGCGTCGCCAGGCATCCATATAGCTGGCATACAAATATTCCTGTGTATTGGCGGTGACATATTTGGTACGGGGGCGTTTACTGTAAAGCAGACGGGATTCTTCCAGATCATCTTCCAGTTGTGCCACCTGTTGCAGACTGGTCAACAACTGGCCGCTATCAGGCAGGGCTGCGGGCGGCTCGGTTTTAGGCTGCGCTGCAGGCAATTGGGCCGGGGCTGCCTGGCGGGTGACCAGCACGGGTGGCGCTGTCTGGGGCTGTACCGGGGTCCGGGCGGGGCGCTGTTGGATTTGCCTGAGCGGTGGCTGCGCAGCTGGCCGGGCTGCCGGGGCAACCTCAAGCTGGCGGGCTTCCGGCGGCGCTTCCATCCCACCGACCTGCTGTACCGGAGCCAGATATTCGGCGACCTCGGGTGGCTTGGGCGCAGGCTGCGCAGCTATCAGGGTCACGTTCAACTGCCGGGTAGTCGTGAACGTGCGTTCGGTCGGCGCGAAATGTAGCCCAAAAATCAGCAATAGGTGCAGTCCCAGGGCAATTCCCAGACTATAATTCGGTAAGATCAGCGGGTTGCCCATGATTATTCCTCAAGCAGATGCAGCACTGGAGCGGGCGCAGTGAAATGCAGGCGGCGGGCCAAGGCCGGAGTCAGGTATGCCTGACCGGCCTCATCCAGCAGCAGGGCCTGGGTTACACCCATTTGCCGGGCAATTCTGGTCAGCGCTACCGGACCGGCCAAAAACAGCGCAGTGGCGGCCGCATCAGCCACGGCACCGTCTGGATGCACCACCGTGACGGCGGCCACGCCATTGGCTACCGGCTGACCGGTGCGCGGGTCTATGATATGGCTGTAACGGCGTCCCTGGTACAGGAAATAACGCTCATAATTACCTGAAGTCACGACGGCTTCACTACCTTGTAATTCCAGCCAGGCCAGCACCGGCTGGCCCGGTTGCGGGTGACGGATGCCCACGCGCCAGGGTTGGCCCGCTGCCTTCTGGCCCATGGCCTTGACACTACCGCCGGCATTGATCAGCGCATGCCGCACCCCTTGGGTGCGCAGATAATCCAGGGCCAGGTCAGTGGCATAACCCTTCGCAATTGCACCAAAATCAAGTTGAACCGCCGAGTTGCCCGTCTGGAGGAACACCCCCTCCACATGAATATCCTGCATCCGGGGCTGAGCCGCCAGCAAAGCCGCAATGGCCGCCGGATCAGGTGGAACATTATGACTAGGGTCCTGTTGGTGAAACCCCCAGAGCGCAAAGAGCTTGCCCAGCGCCGGATTGAATAGCTGTTCACTTTGCAAGGCTAATACCTGGCTGCGGGTGATCAGGGGCAGGACTGCGGGGGGCGCTGCAAAACGGCCACCGGTCGGCAACAGGGTATTGACCCGACCCAACGATCCGGGTTCCCAGGCGTGCCAGGCGCCATGCAGCAAGGTAAAATCTTCGGCAACCTGCGCCGCCAGTTGCGCGGCCCGTGGCTGAGGCACACCGGTCAGGGTCAGCTCGACCATGCTGCCAAACGCCATAAAATCATGTTTATATTCTTTATTTTGAGTCGTGCAGGCACTCAGGAGCAGCAGCCAGATGACCCAGATGCCTGAAAGGCGCCGCTTCACATGCGCCCCCGCCGGAGATACGTTTCCCAAAGGCCATCCAGCAATTGTCCGGCAATATCGAGGTGGTAGTACTTATCCAGCTCCCGGATGCCAGTCGGGCTGGTGATGTTGATTTCGGTCAGGTAGGGACCGATGACATCAAGACCCGCAAACCAGATCCCGCGCGCCCGCAAGTCCGGACCAACCTGACTGCAAATCCAGCGGTCACGGGCGCTCAATTCCACACCCACCCCCCGACCTCCGGCAGCCAGATTACCTCGGGTTTCGCCAAGGGCCGGGATCCGCGCCAGCGCATAGGGAACCGGATCGCCGTTGATCAGCAGGATACGCTTGTCACCATCCCGAATCTCCGGAATGAATTTTTGCGCCATGACGGTTTTACGTCCCCATTCAGTCGCCGTTTCCAACAAGGCATTACAGTTGACATCCTGAGGTCGCAACCGAAAAATGCCCCGTCCCCCCATTGCATCCAGCGGCTTGAGGATGATATCCCCTTGCTGGGCACAAAATTCCCGCAGCTTGCTCCGGCTGGCAGTCACCAGGGTTGGCGGACAGCACTGGGCAAACTGCAGGGCGTAGAGCTTCTCGTTGGCATCACGCAGGGCCTGGGGCCGGTTGGCAACCAATACACCGGCCTGCTCCGCAAATTCCAGCAACTGAGTGGCATAGAAATACTCCAGATTCAGGGGCGGGTCCTTGCGCATCAAAATGATATCCAGCGTATCCAGCGGAATTTCCTGTGATTCCGTTACGGTGTACCAGGCACGCCGCTGAGTGTGCAGGTGCAGCAACTGCATATCCCCGTAGACACGTCCAGTGCGCAGGCTCAGTTGTTCGGGCGTGCAACAATACACGGCCCAATTGCGCGCCTGGGCGGCATATAGCATTGCCAAGGTGCTGTCTTTGGCATAGTTGAGGGTGGCAAGCGGATCCATCACGACCCCGAGACTTATCGGCATGGCAGGCTGCTGGTGCTTAAAAGGGCCGAGTCTAACCGAGCCGTCCCGGCGAAAAAAGCCTTAACCCGGCTACGGCGAATCCTGCGGGTCCCGTCACTTTTCCCAGGAACGATGATGGCGCACCCCGCGAAACCAGTCTCCCGGGCCTCAGGGCGCGGCCAGCACGCATTGGCGAAACGCATTCCAGGCGGCGGTGTCTGGCAGGGCTACCGGATTGCCATTGGTCGGGTAATGCTCGTTGGCATCAATTTCAAAGCTGGCACCGGGGAAAAGCACCGATACCTGGGCACTGAAACTGCCATCTGCCTGTTCGGCCACCCCCGAAATCGGGGCACG
Source organism: uncultured Gammaproteobacteria bacterium (assembly GCA_964398665.1). Lineage (GTDB taxonomy): Bacteria > Pseudomonadota > Gammaproteobacteria > CAYNNN01 > CAYNNN01 > CAYNNN01. The sequence goes on from CAYNNN010000030.1 coordinate 28,286, forward strand.
CAAGGCCAGGTTCAGGTTCTGGGCGGCACAGGTCGGGGCAAAATCTTGGTAGTAAAGCCAAATAGTGCCATCTGCATAGCGCACGGCGTCGGGCACGCTGGCTTGCGTCACTACGGGCGTCAGGGCCGACCAGTTGATTAAATCCGTGCTGGTCGCCCGGTAAATACCCCGGGCACACAGCTCACACAAACTCGCTGGCCTGCAACCAGCATTCACGGTGCTATCAATCCCCTTGGTAAATAACACCCAAGTGCCGTCCGTGCGCTGGGCAATGGCAGCATCGCTCAGCAACAAATTGCCCGCTTGAGCCTTGCTGATAACGCGGGTAGCCTCGCTCCAGGCCAGTTCCGCTAAGGTGGTGACGGGGGTTTGGCGGACGCAGATTGACTCAAGATTCAGCGGGATACGCGCCGCATCCGCCGTATCCGCCAAGCGCAGCAGGTAAATTTCCCCACCTGTCTGACTCAGCAGGTATTCGCCCCCCGGCCCCGCAAAAAGCTGTGAAGTCTTCCCCATCACCAACTCGATAGAGCCGGACAGGCAACCGCTGGCGCTGCTGGGCGCCAGTGTCTTGATTTGGGTGGTGTCCACCTGGGGGCAATTGCCTTCGGCATAGAGCAAGGGCGACCCACTCCCATTACCCTTTGCAGTCATGCTCCAGCGCCCCGCAGCAGCACGGTAACTGAGCACCGGGTCGCCGCGTCCCACCGTGTCCTCTTTGGCTGCGACGATTGCCGTGTCATAAGCACTGACAGTCACGCCATCCAGCGTTGCCCCGGCACGTGTCATGCTCAGACTCGGGTTGACGGTTTGATAAAAGAAAGCCGCCGGCGGCAACACCATCAGATTTGCCTCGGCATAAGTCCCGCCCAACCACTGGCCAGGCTCGAACACGTTCGCCCCCGGTGCAACAGCGGCGGCGTAAAAGGTGTAGGTGCCGGTCGGCAAGTCATCTGGCAACACCGCATCCAGCAGGGTATGGCACACTTCATCCGGGGCTGCCGGCGTTGCCGCCAGAAAAGGTGCCACGGTGGTGGTAAAACTGGGTTCTGGCGCCGCATGCTGGAAAAACAGGGCATTGGCTTCCGGCGTCAACACTGCGGCGTAAGCATCGGCTGCTTGCGTGCTGCGCAGGCAGTAATCCAGCGTGAGATTTTGCCCCAACACCCGCTGCTGCCCCTGGGGCCAGCGCAAGGTGACACCTTCCGCCCCAAATGCCGAAGCCGTGGCGATCAACAGCCCCAGCCCCCAGGACCCAACCTTAGCCAGACGCATAACAGATACTCCTCTGATGTTACTGGACGGATGTCCAGGCTACAGTGTAGCGCAGCCTCGCCTCCTGCCAAGTGTGTTGCATAAAAACATCATCTTGTTGTTTAGCTACCATTCATAAATAAATGTTAATATACTTATTATCTCCAGCACACCGCTGGGGATATTCTGGGTAAACCTGTACGAGGTGATGTTATGATTATCGACCTATTGACACTGAGCGGCATTGTGGTCGCCCTCGTGGTAATCGGGGTCATTGTCGCCCTGGAACGGCACCGGTTCGGCTGCCCCACGCACCCGGACACCCGGCACCGGCATCCGGCTCACCCTAGCGATTAAGCCTATGCAGTATCGTATATCGACTTCCGGGCGATGACTGAAACACCGCCCGCCTGCTTTCACTGTGGTCTGCCCGTTCCACCGGGTGGCCAGGATCACGTCAACGTTGCGGGTCAGCCGGAAGCCTGTTGCTGCCCCGGCTGCGCCGCCGTGGCCCAAGCCATTCTTGATCAAGGTTTAGGGGCTTACTACCGGTTGCGTGACCAGCCCGGCAGCCCGCCTGGCCCGGAGTTCGACGCCCTGCTGGCCCAGCTTCAACTTTACGACCATCCCGAAGTTCAGCAAAGCTTTGTCCGCCCGGAAGGTGCGCTTCAGGAAGCCTGGCTGATGCTGGACGGCATCCGCTGTGCAGCCTGCGTCTGGCTCAATGAGCAGCACGTGCGCCGCCTGCCGGGTGTAGCCCTATTTCAGGTCAACTACGCCACTCACCGTGCCCTGTTGCGCTGGGATCCGGCCTTGACCCCCCTCAGCCGCATTCTGCATGCCATCACTGCCATCGGCTATCGCGCTTATCCCTACGACCCCAAACGCCAGAGCGAGCTGTTTGCCACCCAGCGCCGCGAGGCCTTGCGCCGCCTGGGGGTGGCCGGTCTGGGCATGATGCAGGTCATGATGCTGGCCGTGGCTTTTTATACCGGCGTGGAAACCGACGACCCGGATTTCGGGCCATTGCTGCGCTACGTCAGCCTGTTATTTACCCTGCCGGTCATCGGCTATGCTGCATGGCCCTTTTTTCAGGGCGCCGTTCAGGACCTGCGCCGCTGGCGCCTGGGTATGGATGTGCCGGTTGCCCTGGCGTTAACCCTGGCTTTTGCGGCCAGCACCTGGGCCACCGTGCACAATACGGGCACCGTCTATTTTGATTCTGTAACGATGTTTGTGTTTTTGCTGCTGGGCGCACGTTACCTGGAGATGAGTGCCCGCCATGCGGCGGGTCATTCGGCAGAAAGCCTGCTCAAGCTTCAGCCCGCCCTGGCCACCCGGCTGCTCCCGGACGCAAGCGAGGAGGTCATCCCCGTCGCCCGGCTGCAAGTCGGCGACTGCGTACGCATCAAGCCCGGCGAAACGGTACCCGCCGACGGGGTGATCAGTGCCGGGCACAGCAGCGTGGATGAGGCCCTGCTTACCGGAGAAAGCGTACCGCAGGTGCGTACGGTCGGCGACCGAATCACCGGCGGCACGGTCAACCGGGAAAGTCCGCTATACATGCAGGTCACCCAGGTGGGTGCCCAGACCCGGCTGGCCGCCATCGCCCGCCTGCTGGAACGGGCTCAAGGTGAAAAGCCTGCCTTGGCGCAACTGGCCGACCGCATTGCCGGCTATTTCATCACGGTGCAACTCCTCGCTGCCGCCGCAACCGCGCTGTTTTGGGCTTATGTGGCGCCTGAGCAGGCTTTCTGGGTAAGCTTGTCCGTCCTGGTCGTCACGTGTCCCTGCGCACTTTCCCTGGCCACACCAGTCGCTCTGGCGGCTGCCAACGCCCGGCTCAGTCGCCTGGGGTTGCTGCCGCTGGCGGGCCACACCCTGCCGACTTTAGCCAAAATCACGCACCTGGTATTTGACAAGACTGGCACCCTGACCCAGGGTAAACCGGTTCTGACCGCTACTGAAACCTGGCAGGGACTGGATTCTGCACGCGCACTCCGGTGGGCCGCCGCCCTGGCCCGACACTCGGAACACCCCCTGGCGCAAGCACTGCGCAGCGCTGCAAGCACCCTGCCCCCGGTCACTGCCGACGCCGTCAGTGCCCAGGCCGGTGCCGGACTGGAAGGCCAAATTGCGGGCCTGACGCTGCGCCTCGGGGCACCCGCTTACGTGCTGGCCATGAGCCAGGTCCCACTCCCCGCCGCAACAACCACAGGCAGCTGGGTCTGCCTGGGCAGTCATGAGGGCTTGCTGGCCCGCTTCACCCTGACTGACCCCCTGCGTCCCGATGCGGCAGCCACCATCGCTGCCCTACAGCGGCGCAAGCTCACCGTACATCTGCTCAGCGGCGACCGCCCCGAAGTGGTTGCTGCCGTGGCTCAGGCGCTGGGTATCCGGCATTACGCCGGGGGTCAAAGCCCCGAGGCCAAGCTGGCTCAGGTACGCGCCTGGCAGCAGCAAGGCAGCATCGTTGCCATGATCGGTGATGGAGTCAATGATGCGCCCGTACTGGCCGGGGCGCATCTGGCCATTGCCATGGGCGGCGGGGCGGAGCTGGCCCAGGTACATGCGGATGCCGTGCTGGTGGGCGGGCTCTTGTTGCCCCTGGCCGAAGCCACTCACCTGGCTCAACGCACCCAGCGGGTGATTCGGCAAAATCTGGCCTGGGCCCTGGCC
>CAYNNN010000031.1:0-31552 GCA_964398665.1 uncultured Gammaproteobacteria bacterium
ACAGGGTGTGGATGATTATCTGACCAAGCCGCCTGACAAATATGAACTGGCGGCACGGGTTTATGCGGCTGGGCGGGTGGCCAATCTGCAAAACCAGTTGCAGTATCGGCTGAAGGCGCTGCATTCCGAGCTGGAAACGCGCTCGACCATTGACCCCGTGACGGGCCTGAGCAACCACCGGGATTTGAGCAAGCGCCTGCAGGAGTTGCTTCAGTTGACGGCCACGCGCGGTGGGGCAACCTGTTGTGCGGTGGCCATCATCGCCCAGTTGGGCCAGTATCGGGAACGTTATGGCGAAAAGGTGGCCCAGGAAATCCTGCTGGCCACCGCGCAGCGTCTGCGCAAGGCGGTGCGTCCCAACGATATCGTGGCCCGGCTTTCGGAAGAAGAATTTGCCCTGGGGATGCACTTTCCCGACAAGGAACCGCCCCGCCACAAAAATTTCAAGCGTGTCCTGCAAGCCGTCAATCTGCGCCCCATCAAGACGGCTGCCGGGTACCTCTCTGCGCCCACGGCGATGGGCGTGGTCTGCGCCCTGCCCAGCGAACCCGCCAGCTCACCCCAGGTGCTGATTGATCAGGCCCGGCACAAACTGGAAGAAACCCGCGCCGGTCACGGCACCGATCTGGCGTTTTGAACGCAGAATTAGGGAATGTCCTAATGGTTTTGCCCCCTGAGGGCTTGTTATAGTGCGGGCCAGTCGCCATGCAAGGAGGAACGCCCTCCGCTCAAACAAGGAATGCCACTGTGGCGACTTTCCGCCGCCAGGCCCCCAAAGCCTGGCGTTTTTTTTGCCCGCTAGGTTTCTTCGACCTTGGCGGCCCGTTTGCGTTCATGTTCCAGCAGATGGCGCTTGCGCAGGCGGATGGTTTTGGGCGTTACCTCAACCAGCTCGTCATCCTGGATGAATTCGATGGCCTGTTCCAGGGTCAGACGCAGGGGCACACTGAGCAGAATGTTTTCGTCCTTGCCTGCGGCACGGATATTGGTCAGTTGCTTGGCTTTCATCGGGTTGACCACCAAATCGTTATCCCGTGAGTGGACACCGATGATCATGCCTTCATACACTTTTTCGCCATGGCCCACCATCAGCCGCCCGCGTTCCTGCAGGCTGAACAGGGCATAAGCCAAAGCCACGCCACTGCCGTTGGCGATCAGTACCCCATTGGTGCGGGCAGCGATGGCGCCTTTCTTAATCGGCGCGTAGTGGTCAAAGACGTGATACAACAGCCCTGAGCCGGAAGTCAGGGTCATGAATTCGGTCTGAAAACCAATCAGCCCCCGGGCCGGAATCAGATAGTCCAGGCGCACCCGGCCCCGGCCATCGGGCTGCATGTCACGCAAGTCAGCGCGCCGTTCGCCCAGCCGTTCCATCACCGCCCCCTGGTGGCTTTCTTCAACGTCCACGACCAGCGTTTCGTAGGGTTCGCACTTTTCCCCGTCAATTTCGCGCACGATGACCTTGGGCCGTGATAGCGCCAGCTCGTAGCCTTCGCGGCGCATGTTTTCAATCAGGATGCCTAAGTGCAGTTCGCCCCGCCCTGAAACGATGAATTTTTCAGAATCTTCGGTGTCTTCCACCCGCAAGGCCACGTTGGCAATCAATTCGCGTTGCAGACGTTCCCGCAAGTTGCGCGAGGTGACATATTTACCTTCGGTGCCGGCCAGCGGTGAGTTGTTGACCTGAAAGGTCATGCTGACGGTCGGCTCGTCCACTGCCAGCGGTGGCAGGGCTTCCACGGTCTGGGGGTGGCACAGGGTATCCGAAATGAATAGCGGTTCTATCCCGCTAAACGCGATGATATCGCCGGCGCTGGCTTCGGGCGCATCCACCCGGTTCAGTCCCAGGAAGGTGAAGATTTGCAGGATGCGGCCATTACGGGTCTTGCCCTCACGGTCGATCAGGGTTACCGGGGAATTGGCCTTGATGTTGCCCCGTTGTACCCGACCGATGCCGATGGCGCCCAGGTAGCTGTTGTAGTCCAGGCTGCTGACCTGTAGTTGAAACGGTCCTTCAGGATTGACCGGCGGTGGTGGGGCGTGATCAATGATGGCCTGAAACAGGGCCGCCATGTCACCTGTTGTGACATCAGCACTCAGACCTGCATAGCCCTTCAGGGCCGAGGCATAGACGACTGGAAAATCGAGTTGGGCTTCGCTGGCCCCCAGACGGTCGAACAGCTCAAAAGTCTGGTTCAGCACCCAGTCGGGGCGCGCACCCGGACGGTCGATCTTGTTAATCACCACGATGGGCCGCAACCCATGCTGGAAAGCCTTCTGGGTCACAAAGCGTGTCTGAGGCATGGGGCCATCCACGGCATCCACCAGCAGCAGCACGGAATCCACCATGGACAGGATGCGTTCCACTTCGCCGCCAAAATCGGCATGACCTGGCGTATCCACGATGTTGATCCGGTAGTCCTGCCACTGTACGGCGGTATTTTTGGCCAGGATGGTGATACCCCGTTCCCGTTCCAGGTCATTGGAGTCCATGGCCCGTTCGGTGGGGGCCTGGCGGCTGCTCAAGCTGCCAGACTGTTGCAACAGTTTGTCAACCAGAGTGGTTTTGCCGTGATCTACGTGAGCAATGATCGCGATGTTACGTAATTTCTGAATGTCCATGCCGGGAGGAGGGCCGCGCAAAAGAGGCCGATTATCCCGAATTCAGAATAATAAGTCACCTTGATCCGGTGAGAGGGCCGGTTGAAGCGCACGGGGGGGGGTGGCTTCGGGCAGTGCTGTCCGTTGTGCCAGCGGGATATGGGCAGGCTCAGCCGGCAGGAATCGAGGCGCCGCCTGTAGCAGCATTGGGCGAGCCTCGGGGTCAGCCTGACCGATCGGGTGGGGCAGGCCATCGGGTTTGGTCAGCAGGGCCAACGCCTTGGGCATGTCAATCTGGGCCGGACGTCGTGCCGTGAACTGGGCCAGCGCCTGTTCCAGATGGGCAGCCAGACTGAGGGCGTCTTCTTCCAGCGGGGGATGCACTTCCAGATACAGGGTATCTGCCTGCCAGCCCAGCTTGACGGGCTGATTGACCAGCTCTACCGGCGTGTTGACTTCCACCTGATTGAAGAAGCTGGCGATATCCTCCGGATAAAAGCGCATGCAGCCGTGGGTGGCACGGATGCCGATGCCAAACGCCTTGCGCGCATCGGTGCCATGCATCAGATAACCGGGAATGCCCAGGCGCAGGGCATAACCGCCCAGTGGGTTATCCGGCCCGGGTGGTACCACGTCCGGCAGGACTTCACCATAGTCCCGCAAGTGTTCGGCCTTGATACTGGCGGGTGGATACCAGGCCGGATCCTTGTCTTTTTTAACCACCTTGGTTTTGCCCAGCGGCGTGTTCCAGTCCATGCGCCCGATGCTGACGGGATACGTCACCAGGCCGCCGCCCTTGGGAAAGTGATAAACCCGCATCTCGGGAATGTTGATCACCACGCCTTCCCGACTGCTCATCGGCAGTACAAACTGCAACGGCAGGATCACTTGCGCGCCGTCTCCCGGCAGCCAGGTATCCAGTTTAGGGTTGGCCAGGGTCATTTCATCAAAGCCAACGCTGTAGGCCCGGCTGATATCGGGCAGGGTATCCGCATGGCTGGCTTGAAAAATCTGCATTTCACCCACTACATCGTCGCCTGGGGGGGGGCTGGCCAGTTGCGCCGCCTCAGCCAGCGCAGGGGGAGCCAGACAGACAACGCACAGCAACAAACGCGGCAACATGGGCTTTGGCATCAGCATCGGGAATAGGTGCTTAGAGTCGCACAAATCGGCAGGCGTTCCAAGACCTGTGGTCTCAGCTACGCTCCAGTTGGGCCAGCAGCTTGCGCAGGTCATCCATCTCCATGTTGCGTAACGAAGGCAGGGGACCGAGTTTCTGCATCAGCAGATGGACAAGCTGGCTGCGATTCAGTTGGTCAATTTCGATGCTGACCTTGCCGACCGGTTTGGTTCGGGCTGGAAACAGGACGTCAAATATTTCAACATCATTCATGCCTTTATCCTGCATGATACGGTATTGCTGCAATTCGGTCTGGGTAAGTTCCTCGGCGATGAATACATCATCCGGACGCTGGCGCAGGCGCCAGTTCAATACGGCATGTAATTTGCCATTCAGTTGGGTAAAGCAGATCTGAGGTTTCATCGACGTGGCTGCATGGAAATGTCAGTCCCTAGCCTAGCCCAGTTGGTCCGGAACATCCAGCCTGCGACAACTTTCAGGGCGCTTCCAGGTGGTGCAGGTAGCGCCCGCTCAAGACCCGCAGATTCGCGGCACGCGCCTGTACCACCCAGCTTGCGCCCGAGTCCAGTTGCAGCGTGAAACGCAGTGCGCCACGACTCTGATAGGGCAGCGGCAGGTGTGCCCGATACAGATGGGGGGGGTCACGCACTTCAGCCCCGGTCAGGGTTACGGGTAGGTCCGGCAAATCGGTCCATTCCGCTTCGGTCAGGGTCAATTCCACGACGTGGACCCACAGCGTCGTGGTATCCACCCCGGGAATGCCCTCCGATTGCAGCCCATAACATGGCTCAAGGCGCAAGAGCAGAGTATCGGCCTGCACCGTGGCAGCCGACCAGACCGATTCAGCAAAACGAATCACGCGGCTCATGCTTAAATCAACTCCAGTCAGAGAAGGCATCAGTCTAGGGGGTACTGCCAAAAATACAAGCGGCTGTAGCGGGTAGACGTAACACAGCAGGTGGTATTGGGCGCAATGCAGCATGGGCGGGCCATTTGGCCGGGATGCGCTATGCTGACCGTTCAGAAGCCTGTTATGCTGGGCGTACTCAAATCGGCCTTCGGCCTGCAAAAATCCTGCTACACTTCCGGTAGCCCAATCTTCCCTGGAAAGTTGCCTGATGCGTGCCTTGTCATGTTCAGCACGTGCGACTCAGCGGCCCTGACCATTGGAAATTGAATCATGCGGCATTTATTCGTTATAACAATTCTCTTTTTTTCCTCGCCCACCCCGGTCGTGCAGACGAGGTTACTGCCGTTGACCAGGCTCGATCAGCCGCCACTGCATGGCTTGCCCTGACGGACACCACGGCTACTTCATCCAGTAACGGTAGCATCCCATGAAACTATCTCTACTTCGGCGTTGGCTCTCTTTTCGTCCCCGTCCGCAGGCGGCACCGCGCATGACGGTACTTCAGGGCGATATCACCCGGTTACCAGTTGATGCCATTGTTAATGCAGCTAATGAATCCTTGTTGGGGGGCGGTGGCGTGGATGGGGCGATACACAATGCTGCCGGGGCGGGTTTATTGGCAGAATGTCGCACGCTGGGCGGTTGTGCGACGGGGCAGGCACGGATGACGGCCGGTTATGCGCCACCTGCGACGCATGTGATTCATGCCGTAGGTCCGATTTGGTACGATGGGCAACGCCAGGAATCCGAATTGCTACGATCCTGTTATCGGGCGGCCCTGGATTGGCACACCGGCACCAACTGGCAATAATAGCGTTTCCTTGCATTTCAACGGGTATATTTGGTTATCCCAAGGAAGCTGCGTGTGATTTGGCCGTCACTGAAGTTTCGGCATGGCTGGAGACCCATGCGTGGCCCAAACAGGTGATCTTCTGTTGCTTTGGGTCCGAGGATTTCCAGCGCTACCACGCGCGGCTGGCCCGCCCCGTGAGTCTTGCGCCGCCGGTGCATTAATAAGTCCCAGCTCCGCTCCAGCCACAACGCTGGCAGCTTGCGGGGCTTGGCGCTGTGGCCGCGGCCTGCTTTTGCCTGACGCCACTTCCCGCTACACTGCGGGCAGTTGTTGCCGATACCCACTGCATGATGACCCTACATGTTGCCTTGACCTATGACCTGCGTGCCGACTATCTGGCTCAGGGCTATGACGCAGAAACCACGGCTGAATTTGACAGCCCCGAGACCATCGCCGCGCTGGAAGCCGCCCTGATGCGCCGGGGCTGCCGGGTGACGCGGGTGGGCCATATTCAGCATCTGGTCCATCGGCTGGCCCAGGGCGAGCGCTGGGATTTAGCCCTGAATATCGCCGAAGGCCTGCATGGTCTGGCCCGCGAGGCCCAGATTCCCGCCCTGCTGGAGGCGTACCAGATTCCGTACATTTTTTCAGATGCCCTGACCCTGGCCCTGACCCTGGACAAGGCACTGACCAAGCGGGTGGTGCGTGATGCGGGCCTGCCAACCGCTGCCTTTGCGGTATTGGCCAGCCCGGCTGACTTGCAGGCGCATGGTCTGGCGTACCCCCTGTTCGTCAAGCCGCTGGCGGAAGGCACCGGCAAGGGCATCAGTGCTGCCTCGCAGGTGCAGGCGGCCGAAGCGCTGGCCTTGGTCTGCCAGACGCTGTGGGCGCGCTACCATCAGCCGGTGCTGGCCGAAACCTATCTGCCGGGACGGGAACTGACCGTAGGCATCCTTGGTACGGGTGCCTCGGCACGGGTACTGGGGGTGATGGAGGTGCGCTATCAGGCCCAGGCCGAGGCCGGGGGCTATACCTACGCCAACAAGGAGCATTACGAGGATCGGGTGCAGTATCAGCTAGTTACTGATGATCTGGCCCAGCAGGCGGCTGCCGTGGCGCTGGCAGCCTGGCAATTGCTGCGCTGCCGGGATGCCGGGCGGGTGGATTTGCGCGCCGATGCAGCCGGGGTCGCACAATTTCTGGAGGTCAATCCGCTGGCCGGGCTGCATCCGGTGCGTTCGGACCTGGTGATTCTGGCCCGGCTGACCGGCTGGACTGCCGAGCAGCTGCTGGATGCCATTCTGGATGCAGCCTGGCAGCGGCTGGGGCTGGCGTGAGCATTCTGGTCCTGCACACGGCAGTGCCGCCAGATGCGCCTCCTGATGAACAGGATACCCTGGTTCAGGCCGCTGCCGTGACGGCCGCGCTGGAGTCCTGGGGTTATCCGGTACAGCGGTTGGCCTTCGACGCGCTGACCCCGGTCACCCTGCAACTGAACCCGCCCGCGGGCGTGGTGAATCTGGTCGAGGCCCGGCAGGAACAGCCTGCGCTGGCCTGGCTGGGGGCCAGCCTGTGCGAGGCCCTGAAGCTGCCGTACACGGGTAATCCGAGCGCGGCCCTGGTGCTGACCGGGCAGAAACTATGGACGAAAAAAATCTTGCGGCAGGCGCAGTTGCCCACACCGGACTGGCACGAACAGCCCCCGGCGGCTCTGGATGCTGCATACGTGCTGAAATCGGCGACGGAAGAAGCATCCCTGGGTCTGGCTGCGGATTCGGTGACCCCGCAAGCGGACCGGCTGGCCGTACTCTGGGCAGAACGCCAGCAGCACTATGGCGGGGTGTGGTTTGCCGAGCGCTATGTGGACGGGCGGGAATTTAACCTGAGCTTGCTGGAAACAGCAGCTGGGGTGCACGTATTACCGATAGCGGAAATGTGCTTTCGGGATTATCCCGCAATGCAGCCGAAAATCCTGGATTACGCGGCCAAGTGGGATGCAGACAGCTTTGCGGCCCGGCATACGGCGCGTTGTTTTCCACCTGAAGAACCGGAACTGTTTGCCCAATTGCGCCACCTGGCCGTGCAAACCTGGCCCCTGCTGGGTTTGCGTGGTTATGCGCGGGTGGATTTCCGGGTCGATGCGCAGGGTCAGCCCTGGATTTTGGAGGTCAACGCCAATCCTTGCCTGGACCCGGACGCAGGCTTTGCCCAAGCAGCCCTGCAAGCGGGTTTGAGTTATCCCGAACTGGTGCTGCACCTGTTGCGGCTGGCAGTGCCCCAATTGACTCCACCGCCCCAGCAACGGCGGGTGGTTGCAGAGTGGGCGCCGGGCCGGATGCAGGTCCAGCCGGGCGACGCTGCCGCCGTGTATGCCCTGGTGCAGGCCACCGGGGTATTTACGGCCGAGGAATGCCGGCTGGCTCAAGAGCTGGTGGAAGCCCGGCTCCAGCAAGGCCCTGCTTCGGGTTACGAATTCATCTTGCTGGAGCAGGCGGGCCACCTGGTTGCCTATACCTGCTTTGGCCCGGTGCCGGCCACGGAAGGCTGTTATGATCTCTACTGGCTGGCCGTAGCTCCGGCGTTGCAGGGTCGAGGACTGGCGCAGGCTGTGTTACGGCAAACGCTGGCCGCAATCCGGGGGCAAGGTGGCCAGCGCGTGTATGCAGAAACTTCTGCCACCCCGCGCTATGCCCCGGCCCGGCGCTGTTATCAGCAGGCCGGCTTTGTCCTGCGCGGGTTATTACCCGATTTTTACCGGTCAAATGACGCCAAATTGTTTTACGAATATCGCCTAGCCGACTAAGGCTGAGGCGGATCAATTTGGGGGGAAATATGGTATTGCCTGATGGTCTCTATGACCAACTGATAACCCAAACGCTCTGGAATCTTGTTACCCAGACGACAACCGATGAAGCCCGCACCCTCCAACCGCTTGCAGTGGAGGATGCCCCTGGACGCCTAGCCGATGTAATTGCGCACCAATTGGCCCAAATTCTTGATGACCTGAATGGTGACGGCGCGGAAAAATTGCAGCGTCAGCTAGAGCTTGCTAATGCTGTTCTTATCAATTTATATCAGCGACTTGGAAATAATACTGGGAACATGAATGCGCTGGTCTCACCACTCAGAATCCTGCATGCTATTCACCGACAGTCGCCTAACCCAGTAATACCAGAGACTGGTCTAGCCTCGCCCTGGCTCTTTACTGCCGGCAAAGGTTCTCCCGCACTGCTAGCTGAATTACGCCGTGAACTTGCTGCTTGCGATCATGTGGATATTTTGGTCAGCTTTATTACCCATTCTGGGGTGCGTAAGTTATTAGATATTCTCAAATCTATTACCTCTGTTGCTGCCGATGGCAAGCCGCGCACATGCCTACGTATCTTGACAACCACCTACACGGGCGCTACGGAAATCTTGGCCCTAGATGAGCTGGCTGGCCTGCCGGGTTGCGAGATTCGTATTTCGCTCGATGGCCGTCGGACCCGGCTACATGCCAAAGCGTGGCTGTTTCGACGCAAAACTGGTTTTGGTTCTGCCTACGTGGGCAGTGCTAATTTGTCAGGGGCCGCACTAATGGGAGGGTTAGAATGGACGGTGAAATTCACCGAACGTGGACAGCCAGATTTATTTGAACGTGCCAGCGCGCACTTCGAAACCCTCTGGAACGATAAAGAGTTTCAGGCCTATGATTCTACTAATCCGGCGCACCGGATTGCGCTCGGAGATGCACTCAAACGCGAGTTAGGCGATGAGATTATCGCCCGCCCGACCTATTTTGACCTTGAGCCGAAAGCCTACCAACAGGAAATGCTCGACCAGCTACAAGTTGAACGGGATCATGGCCGCCGACGCAATCTAGTCGTCGCTGCCACGGGCACCGGCAAGACGGTTGTAGCTGCTTTTGACTACAAGCGCCTCTGTATGCAACAAGGCGGGCAGCCGCGGCTGCTGTTCGTGGCCCATCGGGAGGAAATCTTGAAGCAGGCGCTGCGGACCTACCGCGAAGTTCTGCGCGACCATGCCTTTGGCGAACTGTTTGTCGGTGGTATCGAACCACAACGATTCGATCACGTCTTTGCCACTATCGACAGCGTGGTGGCACGCGACATGGTGACACGCCACAACACCAACTATTGGTACGTCGTAGTGGTGGATGAGTGTCATCGTCTCGCGGCTGATCGTTTCGACATCTTCGTAACCACTGTCCGACCGAGCATTCTGCTTGGCTTGACAGCGACCCCCGAGCGCAGTGACGGCAGGCCGATCTTGGGGTATTTCGATAACCGACCAGATGGCTCACCCGCTGTCGAACTCCGACTGTGGCACGCCCTCGATCAGCAGCTACTGAGTCCCTTCGAATATTACGCTTGCGACGATGATACCGATTTCTCTGAAGTGCCTTGGCAACAGCCTGGGGAACTGGGCGCAATCGATAGGCTGGTCACTGGAAACGAGGTGCGCATGCGGTTAGTGCTCAATGAATGGTACCGCTTGGCGGGTGACCCAGTCCGCAGCCGCGCTTTGGTGTTTTGTGTCTCAGTGGCCCATGCACAATACATAACTACCAGCTTGAAGCAAGCGGGCATCAGGGCACTGTGCGTGGTAGGGGACACTCCACAGAACGAAAGGCGACGAGCGCCGGAAATGTTGGCACGAGGAGAGGTCACCGCACTGGTGACCTGCGATCTCTACAATGAGGGCGTCGATCTGCCGCTGGTCGATACCTTGCTTCTGCTTCGGCCTACGCAAAGTCCGGTGTTATTCCAACAGCAGATCGGCCGCGGCTTGCGTTTAGCCAAGGGAAAAGAAAGCTGTCTCGTCCTCGATTTCGTCGGTCGCCATCGGGAAGAATTCCGCTTTGACCGTTTGTTATCCGCTATCACCGGACTTTCACGCCATCAGTTGATTGAGTCAGTTGAAAAAGGCTTCGGTACCCTGCCCCCTGGTTGCCATATCCATCTGCAATGCCAGACTCGCGAACAGGTCTTGCGCAGTCTGAAAAAATTGGTGCAGCAAAACTGGCGTCGATTGCGTACTGAGCTACAAACCTACGCAGCTCTGCGTGGGCGAAATAACATCCGTCTATCAAGCTTTTTATATGAGCAGGCCATTGACCTAGATGATATCTACCGCAGTAATGGTCGATCTGGCTGGACCAATCTCAAACGCGATGCTGGCCTGCTGGACACACCTCCGGGAGACGAAGATGACTACTTTGGGCGCCGCTTCGGTGAGTTACTTCACATGGATGATCCAGCACGCACCAATTTGTTGCTCAAGGTTGCAAAATCAATTATACCTTATCAACCTCAAGGGGATAGGGAGCGTCTTCTGCTCCAGATGCTCGCTTATCAGGTAGATGCTCAACACCACCAGACCGGTAGTGGTGCAGATTTTTTGGAGCGGCTAGACCGTTGCCCTGACCATCGCGCCGAACTCGGGGAAATTGGGGAAGTCCTGCAAGCAAAAAGCACAGTGCAGCAGCAGATACTTCCGGGTTTGGAAGATACTCCCCTGTGCTTGCATGGTGCTTATGGCGTCCGCGAAGTGCTTACCGCTGTTGGCTGGTTGACCGCCAGCCGGCGCACGCCGTTTCAAGCTGGCGTTCTGGCACTCCAAGATCGCAAAATCGAGTTGCTATTTGTGACACTTGATAAGCGTGAGGGTTACCACGAACACATCGCCTACCGCGATTATGCCATCAGCCCCGAACGGTTCCACTGGCAATCACAGCATGCGGCGGGGCCGGATACTCCGGTGGGCCGGCGTTATTTGGAGAGTCCCGGCAACGGCTGGAGCTTCCAACTTTTCATCCGCACTACAAAGGGTGACCCCTATCGGGCATGTGGCCCAGTGCTATTGGAACGCGCTGAAGGCGGAAAACCCATGAACATCTATTGGCAACTAGCGGTGCAATTGCCAAATTCACTATTCCAGGAATTCTGCATTCTGCGGGGCGAGTAGCTACAAATTTGGCGAAGCAACGCGGCCGTCATCATCCCAGATATTACGCCCTCGCTGCTTCGCCTGTCGGGCGCTCTTGCCGCCTGCTGGGGCAGGCCAGCTGCTTTGGCCCGGTCCCGGCCACGGAGCCGCCATCCAGAGCTGCGGGGGCCGGCGTGTCTATGCGGAAACTTCCGCCACCCCGCGTTATGCCTCGGCCCGGCGCTGTTATCAGCAGGCCGGCTTTGTCCTGCGCGGGCTATTACCCGATTTTTACCGGTCAAATGACGCCAAATTGTTTTACGAGTATCGTCTGGCGGACTAGACTGCGCAGATATTCTTGTTGGTAAGGCGATCATGCAATCCGTGACGACCCGGCTTCAGGCCCGCTGGATTATCCCCGTTGAACCCGCAGGAGTGGTGCTGACCGAGCACAGCCTGATCCTGGATGCAGGCCGAATCGTTGCCCTGCTGCCCAATGCACAGGCCGATGTCTGTTATCAGGCCCAAGAAACCGTGCTGTTGCCTGACCATGCGCTGTTGCCGGGGCTGGTCAATGCCCACACCCACCTGGCCATGAATCTGCTTCGGGGGCTGGCTGATGACCTGCCGCTGATGACCTGGTTGCAGGATCACATCTGGCCGGCGGAGGGCCGCTGGGTCAGCCATGAATTTGTCCGCGAGGGTAGCCTGCTGGCAATGGCCGAATTGCTGCGTGGAGGCGTGACCTGCTTCAACGACATGTATTTTTTCCCGGAAGCCGTGGCCGAGTCGGCCCAGCAGGTCGGGTTGCGTGGGGTGTTGGGTCTGATCGTGCTGGATTTTCCCAGCGCTTGGGCTGCCACCCCCGAGGCGTATTTCCAGCGTGGTCTGGCCCTACAGACTCAATTGCAGGGCCATCCGTTGCTGAGGACGGCGCTGGCGCCCCACGCGCCCTATACCGTGGGCGATGCGAGCCTGCGCAAGGTGGCCGAATTGGCGGCAGACCTTGATCTGCGGGTCCATATCCATGTCCATGAAACGGCAGCGGAAATAGCCCAGAGCCTGGCCCAGCACGGCCTGCGTCCGCTGGAACGCCTGACGCGCCTGGGCCTGGTCAATTCGCGCCTGCTGGCAGTACACATGACCCAGTTGCTGGATGACGAACAGGCCCAGCTGGCGACGGCTGGGGCGCGGGTGATCCATTGCCCGGAATCCAATCTGAAACTGGCCAGCGGCTTTTGTCCGGTGGCAGCCCTGCATCGGGCCGGGGTCGAAGTGGCGCTGGGTACGGACGGTGCAGCCAGCAATAATGACCTGGACCTGTTTGGCGAACTGCGGACCGCAGCGCTGCTGGCCAAGGCAGTGGCCGCAGATGCCGCTGTGCTGCCCGCCTGGCGTGCCCTGCGCATGGCCACCCTGGATGGTGCCCGTGCCCTGGGCCTGGACGCCCAGATAGGCTCTCTGAGCGTGGGCAAGGCGGCAGACGTGATTGCAGTGGACCTGGGCCAGATTGAGACCCAGCCACTGTATCATCCGGTGTCACAACTGGTTTATGCGGTCAACCGCAGCCAGGTCAGCGATGTCTGGGTGGCTGGCCGCCAGTTGCTGTGTGACCGGCGCCTGACGACGCTGGACAGTGCCGAGTTGCGGGCCTTGGCGCAGCGTTGGCAGCAGCGGCTGAGTCAGCCCCCGGTGTAGCGGGTCATGCAGCGGCGGGCATTCTTGCAGCAGGCGACTGCACTGGCCCTGGCGGGCCTGACCCTGACGCGCCCTGGTCATGCCGCTGCTGCCGCCCGGGTAGTCATTGTGGGCGGGGGATTTGGCGGTGCGACTGCTGCCCGCTATCTGAAAAAATTGGCGCCCGAGCTGCAAATCACGCTGGTGGAACCCCAGACACGCTACCTGACCTGTCCGACCTCCAACTGGGTCATCAGTGGTCAGCGCAGTCTGGAAGATTTGGTTCAACGTTATGATGAACTGAGAAAAATTGGGATAAAGATTGTCGCCCGGACCGCCGAGCGCCTGATCGCCCAGCGGCGCCTGCTGGTGCTGGACGATCGGTCCACCGTGGGCTATGACCGCCTGATTGTTGCGCCGGGCATTGACTTTCGCTGGGATGCCATTGAAGGCTATACGGCCGCAGTTGCCGAAACCGTGCCGCATGCCTGGAAGGCCGGGTCGCAGACGGCGCTGCTCCAGCGCCAGCTGGCTGCGCTGCCGGAGGGGGGCACGGTGATCATGAGTGTGCCGGACAATCCCTACCGCTGTCCGCCCGGTCCCTACGAACGCGCCAGCTTGATGGCCTATTACCTGCAACAGTACAAACCCAAATCCAAGCTCATCATCCTGGATGCCAAGGAAGCCTTTTCCAAACAGGCCGCCTTCATCGCCGGCTGGGAGCGGCACTATCGCTATGGCCAGCCCAATGCCTTGCTGGAGTGGGTGCCTTATTCGGCGGATGGGGCAGTACGCCGGTTTGACCCTAAAACCCGCACCTTGTACACCGAGTTTGCTCAGTTTCAGGGTCAGGTCATCAATATCATCCCGCCCCAGCGGGCGCCGGAATTCCTGACCCGCTGGGAACTGACCGACGCCAGCGGCTTTTGCCCGGTGACGCCCCTGACTTTTGAATCCACACGGATTCCGGGGGTACATGTCATCGGTGATGCGGCTCATGCCGACCCGCTGCCCAAATCCGCCCACAGTGCCAACTCCCAGGCCAAGGTCTGCGCGGCCGCCCTGGTGCAACTGCTGCGCGATCAGCCGCCCCCGGAACCGCATTGGGTCAATACCTGCTATAGCCTGATTACCCCGCATTACGGCATTTCAGTGGTCGGCATGTTCAAACTCCAGAACAACCGCATCTACAGCATCAGCGGTACTGGCGGGGTCAGCAATCCGCAAAGCAGCCGGGCCTGGGAGGCCACCTACGCCCAAAGCTGGTATCGTTATATTACCTACGATACTTTTGGAAACGGCTGACGACCCGCACGCATTGCACACCTGGCTTGCATTTGGGCGGCCGATCCCCACAATGGAACTATTCTGACCCGATAGAGGAACTTGCCATGCCCATTTACGAGTACCGTTGCCAACAATGCAATCATCAATTTGAAAATCTTCAAAAAATGAGCGACCCGGTGCTGACCGAGTGCCCGGCCTGCCACACGCCGAATCTGCGTAAGCTCATCTCGGCAGCAGGTTTTCAGTTGAAGGGCAGTGGCTGGTATGCCAGTGACTTCAAGGGCGGCAGCGCGCAGTCCACATCGGAAGCTGCTCCCGCGCACAGTTGCGGGGGCGGGGCTTGCGGCCATTGTAGCGATTAGCTATCTTGCCCCGTCCTCCGTACGCGGTCCCTGCCGGGCCGTGTGCGGGCACGCTTTTTCCTTCAGACGAGTTGTCATTTGATGCGTACCCACTACTGCGGCCAGCTGCGCCCCGAACATTCAGGTAGTTCCGTCACCCTGTGCGGCTGGGCTTACCGGCGCCGGGATCACGGCGGGGTGATTTTCATCGACCTGCGGGATCATACGGGTCTGGTGCAACTGGTGGCCGACCCGGAGGCTCCCGCACTGTTTGCCCAGGCAGAGCGGGTGCGCAGTGAATACGTACTCCGCATTACCGGTACGGTGCGCCCTCGGCCTGCCGGTACGGAAAACCCCAAGCTGGCGACCGGAATGCTGGAACTGGCCCTGACGCAGCTGGAAGTCCTGAACCGGGCCGAGCCGCCGCCGTTTCCGCTGGATGACGAGGCCGAAGCGCATGAAGAAACCCGGTTGCGTTACCGGTATCTGGATTTGCGCCGTCCGGCCATGCAGCAGCGGCTACGCCTGCGTGCCCAGATTGCCCGGCAACTACGGCATTACCTGGATGAACATGGGTTCTGCGAGGTGGAAACCCCCTATCTGACCAAGGCCACACCGGAGGGCGCCCGCGATTATCTGGTACCCAGCCGTACCCATCCGGGCCAGTTTTTTGCCTTGCCGCAGTCGCCGCAGTTGTTCAAGCAATTGCTCATGATGGGCGGGATGGATCGCTATTATCAGATCGTGCGTTGTTTCCGGGACGAAGACCTGCGGGCTGACCGTCAGCCGGAATTCACCCAGCTGGATATCGAGACGGCTTTTCTGGACGAGAATGCCATCATGAACCTCATGGAGGAAATGATCCGGCGCCTGTTTGCCCAGGTGGTGGAAGTGCCCCTGCCCAAGGTGTTTCCACGTATGCGCTACGCGGAGGCCATCAGTCGCTTCGGAATTGACCGGCCTGATCTGCGCATTCCGCTGGAGCTGGTCGAAGTGGCCGACCTGGTGCAAGAAAGCGGGTTCAAGGTGTTTGCCGATGCGGCCCAACTGCCCCAGGGCCGGGTCGCTGCGTTGCGCCTGCCTCGGGGCGGCGATCTCACCCGCAAGCAGATTGACGATTACACCCAGTTTGTCGGCCAATTCGGGGCCAAGGGCCTGGCCTACATCAAGGTCAATGACCTCAGCACCGGGCGTGAGGGCTTGCAATCGCCCATCGTCAAGTTCCTCTCCGATGCGGCGCTGACCGGGATTCTGGAACGCTGTCAAGCAGCGAATAACGACCTGATTTTCTTTGGGGCAGGCACCAGCAAGGTTGTCAACGACTCGCTGGCGGCGCTGCGGGTCAGACTGGGCCACGACCTGCATCTGCTGGAACGGGGTTGGAAACCGTTGTGGGTGGTGGACTTCCCGATGTTTGAGCGCGACGAGGCCGAACAGCGCTGGGTGGCGCTGCATCATCCCTTCACGGCGCCCAAGACCAGCCTGGACGCCTTGCAGGCTGACCCCGGCGCCTGCGTCTCGCGCGCCTACGACATGGTGATCAACGGCATTGAAGTGGGTGGCGGTTCGGTGCGCATTCACCAGCCGGAACTACAGGAAGCCGTGTTTGGCCTGCTGGGGCTGAGCCAGTCTGAAATTGAAGAAAAATTTGGTTTTCTGGTGGAGGCGCTGCGCTATGGCTGCCCGCCCCACGGTGGAATTGCCTTCGGGCTGGATCGGCTCATCATGCAGATGGTCGGTGCAAGCTCGATCCGGGACGTGATCGCCTTTCCCAAGACCCAAAGCGCCGCTTGTCCGCTCACCGGTGCGCCCACTGAAGTGGCGCCCAAGCAATTGCGGGAGCTGTCCGTGCGCGTGGCTTTGCCGCCCAAGGCCGGGTAGCGCCGCGCTGCCATCGGCCCCCTGACCTGCCCCGACGTGTTACCGCTGGAATCCCTACCCGCACCGCTGGCGGCCTATCTTGCGCCCCGACTCGCTGATTTTGCTCTGCCTGACGGGGTGGATCCTGCGCATTGGGTGCAGGTGTGTGCCAGCAGTGAATTTGTCCTGCGCCTGGGGTTGGCACACCCTGAATGGTTGCCCACCGTGGCCACGGCAGTCCCCGACTATCTGTCAACCTTGCGTGCCTTGGCCACGGCGGCCCCGGATGTAGCCCGGCTGCGCCACAGTTTGCGCGAGGCCCGTGCTCAGGCCATGTTGGGGATTGCCTGGCGGGATTTGACCGGCCAGGCTGACCTGGATGCCACCCTGCGGGACCTATCCGATCTAGCGGATGCCTTTGTTCAAGTCACGCTGGATTGGCTGTATCAGGACGCCTGCCGTCAGTGGGGCCACCCTCAGGGCGATCACAAGCTGATCGTGCTGGCCATGGGCAAGCTGGGTGCTCAGGAACTGAATTTTTCCTCGGATATCGACCTGATCTACGCCTATCCCGAATCCGGAGAGACTCAGGCCCCCCGACCCTTGAGCCACGCGGAATTCTATGCCCGGCTCGGACGTGCGCTCACGCATACCCTGGTGACTCCCGAGACCAACGGCTGGGTGTACCGGGTGGATTTGCGGCTGCGGCCTTACGGTGACAGCGGCCCGCTGGTACTGAGTCTGGCGGCGCTCGAAGATTATTATCAAGCCCATGCCCGCGACTGGGAGCGTTACGCCTGTGTCAAGGCCCGTGCCCTCACGGGTGGAGCGGCCGGGCAGCGTCTGGAGACCCTGTTGCGGCCTTTTGTGTATCGGCGTTACCTGGATTTTGGCGCCATTGAGTCGCTACGCGAGATGAAAGCCCTCATCGAACGCGAATATGCCCGCAAGGGTTTGCAGGACAATATCAAGCTCGGTCCCGGCGGGATCCGGGAAATCGAGTTCATCGCCCAGATGTTCCAGTTGATGCGCGGGGGCCGGGATGCCCGCCTGCGTCAGCGGCCTTTGCAGGCCGCCCTGGCGGCACTGGCGCAGGCCGGGTATCTGCCCCTGGAGGTGAGCGCAGAATTGACAGCCGGATACCGTTACCTGCGCACCCTGGAAAATCGCCTCCAGATGCTGCGCGATCAGCAAACCCAGACCCTGCCGGTTGATCCACTGGATCGGGCCCGCCTGGCCTTCGGCATGGGCCAGCCGGACTGGGCGGCCTGTTATGCGCAGTGGCAGCAGTGGCAAACCCGGATTCATCTGCATTTTCAAGCCATATTGGGCCATTCGGGTACTCAGGCGCCTCCGGGTCGCTGGCTGTTGCTCTGGCAGGGACGTCTGAGTGAAGCCGATGCCCAGGCCTGGTTGAGTGCGCAAGGATTCACGGCGGCCACAGCCTGGTCACAATTGCAGGCCTTGCGCACCAGCCGGGTCACGCGCACCCTCACGGCCCAGGGCGCAGCCCGGCTGGATCGACTCATGCCGTCATGGCTGGCGGAACTGGCGGCCACAGCCCAGCCCGACCTGCTGTTACAGCGGCTGTTGCCCCTGCTGGAGCGCATTTTACAGCGTACGGCCTATCTGGCCCTGCTGGCCGAGCAACCGGCCGTGCGTGCCCAGCTGTTGCGTCTGGCGGCGGCCAGCCCGTGGATTGTTCGGCTTCTGACCCGCCAGCCGCTGCTGCTGGACGAGTTGTGGGATGCCCGGCGCCTGTTTGCCCTGCTGGAACGTGAAGCCCTGCAGGCGGATTTGCACCAGCGCCTGGCCGAACTGCCCGCAGATGATCTGGAAGCCCAGATGGAAACCCTGCGCCATTTCCAGCAGACCCAGGTCTTGCGTACTGCAGCGGCCGATGTGCTGGGTGCCTTGGCCCTGCCCGAGGTCAGCGACCGCCTGAGCCTGATTGCCGAAGTGGTGGTGCAAGCGGCGCTGCGCCTGGCCGAAGCGCATTTGCTGGCCCGACACGGCCAGCCGGGTTACACCCTGGATGGACAGCGCTACCCGGCGCAGTTTGCGATTGTTGCGTACGGCAAGTTTGGTGGTCAGGAACTGGGTTATGGCTCTGATCTGGATCTGGTGTTCTTGTATGCGGATGCGGGTGAGGAGACCCAGACCGGATGCGGCTTGGAAAATGCCGTATTTTACGCCCGGCTGGCCCAGCGCATGCTTCATTTGCTTACCACGCCCACGGCGGCCGGTGCCTTGTATCCGGTGGATACCCGACTGCGGCCGGATGGCCGTGCGGGGCTTATGGTCAGCCACTATCGGGCCTTTGCCGACTATCAGCGCCAGCATGCCTGGGTCTGGGAGCATCAGGCGCTGGTGCGCGCCCGCTGCGTGGCCGGGTCGGCTGAACTGGGGGCGCAATTTGCGCAGCTGCGGGCTGAAATACTGACCCAGTCCCGTGACCCGGCGGCGTTGCAGGCACAAGTGGTCCAGATGCGCCAGCGGATGCGGGCTGAACTGGATCAGGGCCGTACTGCACAGTCCACCGGGATGCAGTTCGATCTCAAGCAGGGCCTTGGGGGTATCGCTGATATCGAGTTTATGGTGCAATATAGCGTCTTGCGCTGGGCGCGGGCGTATCCTGTCCTGGTAGATGACACGGCCAACCGGCCCTTGCTGGTCCGCCTGGGCCAGTTGGGCCTGTGGCCGACCGCGCAGGCCGAAGCCATGCGGGCGGCCTATGTCTGGCTGCGGGTTGCCGTGCATCGGGCTGCGTTGCAGGAGCAGCCTGCACGGGTAGCCGCAGAAGACTATGCCGAGCTGCGTGCCGAAGTACAGGCTGCCTGGCAGGCACTTTTTGGTTTCAATCCACGCCCCTGAAAGGGCGAACCCGGAAGAGGCGGCCCCTCTCCCAAGTCTTATCCCCCTGAGGGGAAACGTTTTAACCCGGCAAGGAATCTAGATACATGGCGATGACGATGGCAGACCGCGATGGCGTGATCTGGTATGACGGACAACTCGTGCCCTGGCGTGAGGCCCAGACGCACGTCCTGACCCACACCCTCCATTACGGCATGGGCGTTTTTGAAGGAGTCCGGGCTTATGCCGGGCCACAAGGCACGGCGATTTTCCGGCTTCACGAGCACACCCGGCGCCTGCTGGACTCGGCACGCATCCTGATGATGGCAGTACCGTACGATGCGGCCACCCTCAATGCAGCCCAGCGTCAGGTGGTGCGTGCCAACGGACTGGCCAGTGCCTACTTGCGCCCGATGTGCTTTTATGGTTCCGAAGGCATGGGGTTGCGGGCTGACAACCTTAAGGTGCATGTAATTGTCGCCGCTTGGGAATGGGGATCTTACCTAGGCGCGGAAAACATGGAGCGCGGGATCCGGGTGCGGGTGTCTTCCTTTACCCGACATCATGTGAACATCACCATGTGCAAGGCCAAAGCCAATGGCAACTACCTGAATTCCATGCTGGCCCTGCGTGAAGCCCTGGCCTGCGGCTGCGAGGAAGCCCTGCTGCTGGACCGTGAGGGTTATGTTGCGGAAGGCTCGGGGGAAAATATTTTCCTCGTGCGTGACGGCGTGCTGTACACCCCTGACCTGACCTCAGCACTGGCCGGCATCACCCGTGACACCATTTTCCATCTGGCCCAGGAGCTGGGCCTGCCGATTCGGGAAAAGCGCATCACCCGCGATGAAGTCTATATCGCGGACGAGGCCTTTTTTACCGGCACTGCGGCAGAAGTCACGCCGATCCGTGAGGTGGATGGCCGCATGATCGGTAGCGGCACCCGTGGCCCGATCACGACTCAACTGCAACAGTTATACCTGGATCAGGTGCGTGGCAAGCGCAGCCAGCACCCGGAATGGCTCACGCCTGTAGAGGACTAAGCCCATGAACCCTGCCACATCCACTGACCTGCCTGCCAACACCCTGCCGCGCTACGAAGTGCGCCAGGCGGATTTGCCTCTGTGTTGTCCCATGCCGGACATGGCCTTATGGAATTCGCACCCCAGAGTGTATCTGCCGATTGAAAAAACCGGCGTTGCACGCTGTCCTTACTGTGGGTCAGAGTACGTGCTGCTAACGGATTGAGGTCATGCGGCATTCTGCATGGGCCTTGATTGGGTGTTGTCGTCCAGGGCTGCTGGCTGCCGGACTGCTGGTCGCAGCCCCGGTGGGCGCCGCACCGGAGGCCTGGTTTGCCCGGCCCAGCCAGCTTCAGGCGCTGACCGAACTGCCCGATGTTCTGGGTGAGGTGCGCGTGGTGCTGGTCGGTGAAACGCACCCGGAATACGGGGATCATCTGAATCAGGCCACGGTGTTGCGCCAGTTGCATCAGCGTTACGGTGCCCGGCTGGTCGTGGGCGTGGAATGGTTCCAGCAGCCGTTTCAGGCTGTGCTGGATCGCTACGTGGCCGGAACCCTGAATCTGGATCAGTTGCTGGTGCAAAGCGAATATTTCCAGCGCTGGCGTTATGACCCCCGCCTGTATCAGCCTGTTCTGAGCTATCTGCAACAGCAGCACATTCCCACCCTGGCCCTGAATGTCCCCAGTGAGCTCAGTCGTCAGGTCGGACGCGGCGGTCTGGCCGCCCTGACGCCGGCGCAACGGGCACAACTGCCCGCCCTGGATACCAGCGACCTGGCTTATCGGCAACGTCTGGAAGCGGTGTTCAACCAGCATCCGGGGCGGCAATCCTTTGAGCATTTTCATCTGGCCCAGTTGCTTTGGGACGAAGGTATGGCCGCGCGGGCTGCCCGGTATCTGCAAGCGCATCCCGATGGCGTGATGCTGATTCTGGCCGGTAATGGCCATCTGGAATATGGTTCCGGCATTCCCAACCGGCTGCGCCGGCACCTGCCCGCACTCAATCCGGTGATCATCCTGAACGGCACTGAGGCCCTGGCTCCCGGACGCGCTGATTTCGTCCTGGGCCATAATCAGCCCACACTCCCCGACCCACCCAGCCTGGGACTAAAGCTGGCTGGCGAAATCACCCTGCGGGTGCAGGGTTTTGCACCGCACAGCCGTGCCCAGGCTGCCGGGGTTCAGGTCGGCGATGTCCTGACTCATCTGGCGGGACAACCGCTGCAAAATCTGGCCCACCTGAAGTGGCTGCTCAGCCAGCAGACAGGCGATCAGGTCATGTTGGGCGTACAGCGGTCCGGCTGGTTCAAGGCGGCGATTTGGCAACTTCCGGTGTCACTGGCACCGCTGGCGTCTGAGGCTCCGGCGGGGACTCCCCCGGCGGTGCGAGCGTCTCACTGAACCAGGGTTTTTGCTCGGTGGCGGCCAACAAAAATTGCCAGAGCTGGTATTGGTAATGGTTCAAGCGGGTCCCAAATTCCGCCAACCAGGCCTGTGGGCGTTCGGTGAGCAGGATGCTGGCGAATTGCAGCACGGCGATCCCGGTCAGCACGGTGGTCAACGCACTGCCAATCAGCCAGAACAACAACATCCACAGGCCTCGCTGCCAGGCAGCGGGCCGGTTCAATGCCGTGTGCAAATAAGGGACATACCAGGGTTCCGGACGAGAACGCGCCATAAGTCATGCAATCGAGGTTAAAATGTACACCGTCACCAAGGCGATTTCCTTCTGCTACGGGCACCGTATTTTGCACCATCAGGGCAAGTGCCGCCACCTGCATGGCCATAATGCCAAGGCATGGGTCACTGTGCGGGCGGCCCAATTGGATGCACTGGGCATGGTGGTGGACTTCAGCTTGCTGGGCAAGCGTCTGGGTGCCTGGATCGATGCAGAGCTGGATCACAATCTGCTGCTGGCTGACAATGACCCATTATTGCCGCTGCTGCAGGGTGCGGGTGAACGGGTGCAGGTGTTGGCCTGCCCTCCGACCGCAGAACATCTGGCCCGGCTGATTTTTGAACAAGCCCGACAGTTGGGCTTTGAAGTCGTATCAGTCGTTCTGGAAGAAGCGGAAGGTTCTCAGGCAACTTATTCAACTGAAAAATAATATGTATTCAAAAACTGTCCGGCTGAAGATGCAGCAAGTACTTGACAGCTTTGTGGCTGATCAGGAATCCGTTGATGGGGCACTCATCGCCGCCCTGGACGGTACCCTGTGTGCCCACAGCGTACGGAGCAAGCAGGCCGTTGAATCCATCGCCAGCCTGGGTGGAAAGCTCATGGTCCTGGGCGACGCCCTCAGTGGTGTGCTCAAGATGGGAGACTGCCGCAACGTTATTGCGGAAAATGCCCAAGGTTCAGTGATTTTTATGCAGGTAACACAGGACTTGGTTCTGGTTACCCTGACCCGATCCAAAACCAACCTCGGGATGTTGCTGATGGTTTCAAAGCGCCGTGCAGAGGAAATCGCTACTTTCATGAACCGGTTGGGTGTCTGAAATGGCCATCATCGAGATGTTTTGGGGCTGAAAAACCTTTATATTTATCAAGTAATATCGGCTGGTAGGTGGTAATTTCCCCTGTTATAATAAAAAAAGTTTATGGTTCAATAAACAAAATATAATCTTTATCGGAGGTGGCAAAAAATGCAGCAGGTTCTTTCCAGACTCTCAGAATTAAACGGGTTCATTGCGTCGTCCGTCGTGGACACTGATACCGGCATGATGCTGGCATCCGAAGTCAAAGGCAATTTTGCCATCGAGATGGCTTCGGCAGCCAACACCGAGGTGGTTCGGGCCAAGTTGCGGGCCATGAAAGAAATCGGTCTTGGTAATGACTATATCGAAGATGTGCTGATCACCCTGGGCACCCAGATTCACATCATCCGTCCGCTCAAGACGCACCCTACCATTTTCATTTATCTGGCAGTATCCATCAACGGCTCGAATCTTGCCATGGCCAGAATGGCCATGAGGAAGGCTGAAGAATCCATCAAGCTCTGAAGCAAGCTCACATCCCCCTTGGGCCCGCGGCCAGGGGGACAGTAGTACTATACCCCAGGGTCCAGTGCGTACAACAGTGCTTCCAGTAGCAGGGCCAAATCTGCCCGCCGGTTGATATCCACCTCAAAAATGGCCGGTTTGGGTTCAATGCCCCGCAATTCCATGTAGTAATCCAGCAAGCCGGGCTTGGCTTGCGTCTCCAGCCCCGTGATCCCAAACACCAGCTTGCTGGCTTCCAGCAACGAACGGCATTGATCGCGATAAAAATTGAACTCAGCCAGGCTGTTGGTTTCCCGATTATCCAGCAGGACCACGACACCCAGGCCACCATCGGCCAGCAAGGCCCGTAAGGCAGCCCCATGGGCAGGCTGGGTGACGGCGTATAAAATGACTTGCTCCTGCCCACCCAGATTCAGGGTTCGCTTACGCAGGCTGATTTCAGCCGTTGAACGGCGGGCAGCCTCGTCACTGGCCGGTGCCGGGGGAGGGTCTCCGATGGTGGCCAGGGCTTCCAGAACCAGACCCAGATTAGGGCCGGTAAAGATGATTCTCAGTTGGGACATCATTTTTTCTCGCTGCTACTCAGACGATCCAGCATCCGGCCAAACAGGCTGCGCTGCTCATGCTGCACGACCGGCAGGGGTTCCGAAAACAGATAATCGGCCTCACGGCGGCTGGTTCCCGAATAGTCCAGCACCTGGGTGGCGGTGTAGAAGGAAAAGACATAGCGCTGGGGGATATCCAGCACCTGGGCCGTAGCGGCCAGTCCATGCGGTTGATGCAGCCAGAGCGCCGCAATGCGCAATGCCTCCGGAGTCAGGAGCAGGCGGGTGAAATTGGGCCAATGGCGCAAGAACATCGGCACCCCGAAGTCGGTTTTCTGGGGTACCCGGCCTCGTGAAGTCCAGAGCGCAAACCGCCACAGAAAAGGCTCAATGGTCTCGGTGGTCATACTCTTGCCGGAAGCCATCAGTTTTTGAAAAAACTGGGCTTCGGTTTCGGGCAGAAGCTCGGGGGCGGCCTGGGTATCGGCCCGGACCACGGCCACCCCGCGCAACTCCCGGTCGCTGATGGTGCAGACGACCTTGCGCATCCCCGGCAGGAGGATGACCGGCTTGGACAACAAGCTCAGGCGTACCGGCATGGCTTTGGTGCGTGCCAGTTCCCAGGCGGCTACCAGGCGTGCCAGCCAGGTTTCCTCCATGATGAAAATGACCCGTTCCCGCTGGCGGCGGTCATTCAGGTCAATGTCCTGATGATTGCCGCAAATGTCAATGACCTCGCTGGATTCCTGCAACAGCCGCCGGGCGGCCCGCACACGCTGGCGCTGGGCATCCGTCACCGGGTAGACGGGAACCTCCGCCGCCGCTGCTGCCGACACGGTGCCGGCGAACACCTGAAGCCGTACCCGCTCCAGGGTATCAGCCAGGACCTGCATTTGCAGCGGCTTTTCCAGAAACAGGACTTCCGGCTCGTCCAGCGGTGCCTTGCCAAGCAGCACCAAGGGGCGGCCCGGAAAAATGTTGCGGTAATCCGTCAGCTCACCCGGCGCAGCCAACCCGTCCAGGTCAACCAGGGTTGCTTGAGCCAGCTCATGCTGCTCGATAATCTTGTAGCGCCCCTCGCAAGGGCCTTTGAAATACATTTTCAGCGTCCGCGCCGTGCGCTCGTTGATGCCCAACACCGCGACCAGCAGACGCTGTTTTTCTTCGCTACCCATACCGTGCCTTTAATACCATGGAGACTGAATACTGCGGCCGCGCCGTCACCGTAGCCGTGTCAAGCGTAGTCTGCTATTTATTTCCCCGCAATGGGGGACTATGCTTGAATTCTAGCAAACCCGAGGACACAACCCCGATGTTTTTGACCTCTGTTGATGATTTGATTTGAACATGACCAATGCACATCACAAACTCCGCCGGGCCCGCTGGCGCCTGTTTGCCACTCGGGATCCGGTGCGCTACCGCTGGAGCCTGTATCTGCGACTCTGGCTGGGTGTCGTGCCGTTTCTGCTCTGGCTGGGTCTCTATCTGGTCCTGGGCGTGGCGGCCCTGCTGGCCCAGACGGATTTCTGGCGCTGGTTGGCCGTGGGTCTGTTGTTTGGCTATGCCCTGCTCAGCCTGTGGATGTTGTTCAAACTGATCAAGGTTGGTCTGTTACCCCACCTGGGATTTCACCTCAAGCCGGAAAAATTTCCAGCCCTGACCGCCATTCTGGACGAAATGCAGCAGACTTTTGCCACTCCGGCCATTGCCGGGGTATTCCTGCATGGCAAGCTGGATGTCAGCCTGATAGCGTTGCCGCAAACGGCCATCGGGGGTCGGGTGCGTCATTATCTGCTCATCGGCCTGCCGCTGCTGCAGTGTCTGACCGTGGCGGAGTTGCGCGCCATGCTGGCACGCGAGCACGCCCTGCTGCATCTGACCCGCCATGATCACGCAGCCCGGCTGCGCCTGCGGCGGCGGCGTCTGACCCAGTTGCAGGCCGCCCTGGAACAGTTACCCTTGTCTTGGCCGCTGCGCTGGTATCTGGGGCTGCTGGATTATTTCCGACGTGACTACATTGATGCCTCATTTGAGCTGGCCCGTCAGGTAGAGGGCCTCATGGATCAGCAAGTTGCCGAAAAACTTGGCAATCAGGCCCTGGCCACGGCCCTGATCAGCCTGGAAATCATGGACAGTTTTCTGGAACATGCCTTCTGGCCGACCCTGAAGCATCTGGCCATCGAACACGATACCCCGCCCTTTTTACCCAATGCCCAGCTGGGTCTGGCCATGAGCGTGGGCATAGACCCCAATCAGGCCCGTGGCTGGTTGCTGGAGAAAAAATGGTGCGGCGAACTGTTTGCCCATCCGCGCCCCCCGCTGCGGGATCGTCTCCAGGCCATTGACTGGAAGCGCTTTGATCTGCCCAGTCTGCCCCCCAAGCCCAGTGCGGCAGAAACCTTGTTGGGCCGCCAGTTATCCCCCATCGTCACGGCACTGGATCAGCGTTGGCGCAAGACCAGTCGCAATCTCTGGAGTCAGTGGCACAAGGAATATCAGCATCAGCGCAATCGCTGTGAACAATTGCGCAAGTTGCACGGTGGCCAGCGTCCGCTGACCCTGGCTGAAACCATGGAGCTGGCCCAGCTCAATGAGCTGTTTGCGCCTGCCCAGACCAGCATCCCGCTGTATCGGGAGGTTCTGGGTCTGGAGCCGAACCATCCAGAAGCGCATCTGGCCATCGGGCGACTTTTTCTGGCCCAGGATGACGACCGAGGGCTGCAACATCTGGAGACGGCCATGCACTACAAACCCGACCTGACGGCCACTGGTTGCCAGCTGGCGTTCAATTTTCTGTTACGCAAGGGCCAGGCAGACGACGCCAACCGCTACGAGGAACGTGCCCAGCGCCACTGCCTGCGGATCTAGCCCCACCGTGCCCGCAGGGCCGCCCGCTGCTGGGCAAACCAGAGCAGGCCCAACAGCGGGGTGGCGGAGCAGATCCGGCCCGTGAACAGTTCCTGGGTCAAAACCTGTTCAGCAGGCAGACAGACTACGCGGATGTCTTCGCCTTCTTCAGCCAGGCCATGAATGCCACCCAGCGTGCGGGCGTCTACCTGACCACAGTACAGATGTAGGCGCTCGGGCGTGCTGGCCGGGCTGCTGAGATAACTGCCGATGGGTAATAACTCGCCGATGGTACAGCCGGCCTCTTCCAGCGCTTCCCGGCGCACCACGGCTTCCGGGGCTTCGTCAGGCTCCAGAATCCCGGCGACCAGTTCCAGCATCCAGCCGCCGTGACTGACGGCCAGAAAAGCCCCGATCCTGAATTGTTCAACAAAAACAAGTACATCTTCTCCAGCATCATACAGGACCACAGCCGCCGCCGGGCCACGGTACAAGGCTTCGCGGGTGATGGGCGCCCCTAAGCGACCATCAAACAGGCGATGTTGGAGCTGGAAGCGTTCAAGACGAAAAAAGCCCTGATACAACACTTCCTGGGTCAGGATTTTCACGTAATTGTCCATGCGCTCAGATATCCAGGAGGTAGTAAATGATGGCAAAAACACCATCGGTCAAGGCAATCAGGATAATCCCGCTGACCACGGCGCTGGTGGTGGCTTCGCCGACGGCGCTGGGGCCACGGCCTGCGTGCAGGCCGCGCAAGCAGCCGATGGCGGCCACCAGAATCCCGAAGATCAGCGCTTTGAACAAGCCGCCGATCATGTCGCCATAACCGACATTGATCAGCATTTCATTAAAATAGGCGACGGGGGGAATTCCCATGCCCCAGAGTACCAAAGCCCCGCCCAGCACACCGGCCAGGCCCGAAAAAATGGTAAGTAGCGGCGTCACCAGCACTGCACCCAGCACCCGGGGCAAGACCAGGAACGGTACAGGGTTCAGGCCCATGGTCGTCAGCGCGTCAATTTCTTCCCGAATGCGCATGGTGCCCAGTTCCGCCGCAAAGGCCGAGCCCGTGCGCCCGGCCAGCAGAACCGCCGTCATCAGCGGTCCCAGTTCACGCAGCATCGACAGCCCCACCAGGTCGGCGACAAAGATTTCCGCGCCAAACTGGCGCATGGCCACGGCTGACTGAAAGGCCATGATCAGGCCCATGAGAAAACCGACCAGCACCACGATGAACAACGCCTGCACCCCGGCCAGTTCCATCACCCGCAATACATCCAGCCAACGCACCCGCCAAGGTTGCAGCAGGGCCGCCAAGGTGGCCAGGCTGAGTTCACCCGTAAAGCTGATGAGTTCGCGCAGCTCCTGACTCAGATTGACGGCTGCCTTGCCCACTTCCTCGGGCAGGTGCCGGATCCGCCAGCGGGATGGTGGCGCATCGGGCGGAGGGAGCTGTTCAAAGAGCGGTAGTAATTGCGCGTATTCCGGCTTGAGGCCGATCAGTTCGAAACGGGCGCCCCGGGTCAGTTGCTGACGTTCCAGCGCCAGAAAGAGCGCGATCCCGGAAGTATCGCAGTAGGTGACCGCGCTGACGTCCAGATGCAGGTGCAGCACGCGGCGCTGGGCCAGATCGGCGTGTAGCTTTTGCCAGAGTTGGCCCACGGCGTAAGCATCTAGGCGCCCGCGCAGACTCAGATGGTCCGGGGTCGGCCAGTCAGCATGAGCCTGATTTACATCCATAGTAGCAAGTGCAGGCCCAATCCGGCCAGCAACAAGGCAAAGCCCCGCTGCAACCAGGCCAGGGGCAGGCGTTGGGCCAAGGTGGCACCCCAGTAAGCGGCAGGCAGACTGGTCAGCACAATGGCCCCGACGGCAGGCCAGTACACATAACCGCTACTCCAGGCGGCTGGTCCTGCCCCGCTGGCCAGGCTATAACCGGTCGTGCCGGCGAGCGCAATCGGTACACCCCCTGCCGCTGCGGTTCCGATCGCCCGGCGCAAATCCGTTCCGCGCCAGAGCAGATAGGGTGTCGTCAGGGTTCCGCCGCCGATGCCCAGAAAGGCCGAGACAAACCCAATCCCGCCGCCCACACTCGCCAGTTGCAGGCGCGGGGTAGGTCGGGGCGTAGCCCCGGCCGGAGCTGGACGTGCCGTCAGCAGACGCAGGGCGATGAGCAGCTCAAAAATGCCGAACAGCCGTTGCAGGCTGTTGCTGGACGTGGCACTGGCCACTGTGCTGCCCAACAGGGTGCCTGACAGTAAGCCCGGAGCCAGCCAGATTAGCCAGGCCCGCTGCACAGCGCCATGCCGGTAGTGCGTCCAGGCAGAAATGCTGCCACTGAGCAGGATGCAGGCAAAGGCGCTGCCCAGGGCGTAGTGCATGGTTTGCAGCGCACCGGGTAACAGGTGCAGCAGGGCAGGCACCAGAATCAGCCCGCCGCCGATCCCGAAGATTCCGGCAAGCAAACCTGCGACCAGACCCAGCAGCGCATAAGCCAGCATGGCTAGCCGGGCGGCCAGTGCAGTGCCCGGCCCGCCAGGACGTGCAGATGCAGGTGAAATACGGTTTGTCCGGCCAGCGCGCCGTTATTGATCACGACCCGAAACCCGTCGCCCTGCCCCTGATCTCGGGCCACCTGAGCCGCGACCAGCAGCAGATGGCCCAGCAGGGCCTGATCTTCGACATTGGCGTCATTGAGCTTGGGCAGGGAAATTTTTGGAATCACGAGAAAATGCAGCGGCGCTTGCGGCGCTACATCCCGGAAAGCCAGGCAGATCTCATCCTCATAGAGGATATGGGCCGGGATTTCACCCCGGACGATGCGGCTAAAAATGGTTTCGGCCATCTGGACTCCCGAAGACAGGAACGTGGTGCGTGGCAGTGTTGCCCCTGGAAGCGGCACACATCGGGATGGTAGCCCATTCCTGGCGCACTGTCAGCCAGGAGCGGTCAAGTGCCAGCGTGATCACTATCCGGGGTTGCGGCAGGGTAAACCGCCATGTCCAGTTTGCCCTCACTGCGCGCCACGATTACGGATACCACAACGTCACCGGAGACATTGACTGCGGTACGCAGCATGTCCAGCAGTCGGTCGACACCTAAAATCAGGCCAATACCTTCTACCGGCAAGCCTACCTGGACAAAGACCAGGGTCAGCATCACCAAGCCCACGCCCGGTACGCCTGCCGTGCCGATGGAGGCCAGCACGGCCATTGCCAGCACGGTCAGATAGCCTGTCAGCCCGAGTTCCACGCCGTATAGCTGGGCGATAAAAACCGTTGCCACGCCCTGCATGATGGCAGTGCCGTCCATGTTGATGGTGGCGCCCAGCGGCACGGTGAACGCTGCTACAGATGGATGTACGCCCATGCGCTCGGTGGTAGTCTGCAAGGTGACGGGCAGCGTGGCATTGGATCTGGACGTGCTGAAGGCAAACAGTTGCGTGGTGCGAATCTTGCGCAAAAAGGGGCGGATCGCTACCCGGCCAAACAGCTTGAGCAGCAACATCAGGGTGACGTAAAAGTGCAGGGCCAGCGCAGTCACCAGGATCAGGACATAACCAGCCAGCTGAATCAGCAGCGGTAAGCCCAGCTCGGCCATGGATTTGGCCAGCAGGGCAAACACGGCGTAAGGCGCAGTGGCCATGACCAGCAGCACCAGCCTGAGCATGACCTCATTGGCCACTGCGGCTGCGGTAATCAGGGGGCGTGCCCTGGCCCCGACCTGAAGCAGGCCAATGCCCAGCAGCAAGGCAAACACGATGACCTGCAACATCTCGCCATTGACCATGGCGGCCAGCGGATTGCTGGGGATCAGGTGGGTGATCACGCTGACCAGCGGCGGGGCTTCCTTGCCCACATAGGACGCTGCGGGCGGCAGATTCATGCCGTGGCCGATGCCACTCACGCTGGCCAAGGCCAGGGCGGTAGCGATGGCCAGCGCCGTGGTCAGCAGGAACCAGAAAAATGTCTTGAGGCCCACCCGGCCCAGGGCATTCAGATCGCCGATCCCGCACACCCCCCCGATCAGCGAGAGCAGGACCAGCGGTACGACCAGCATCTTCAGCGCATTGACAAATAAGGTGCCGATCACCTGAAACAGGCCATCGAGCAGATAATAATCCACCCAGCCACCCGGTGTGGCCCAACCACCAAGATTGAGCAGCAAGCCCAGTGCCGCGCCCAGGGTCATGCCGATGACCACACGCGCAGTGAGCGTTGCAGGCACATGTGAGGTCATGCGTAGTTCATCCAGTTCGGAAAAGTGTCCCAGTCAGACACTGCCGGCGTGCGACAGCCCATCAATTCCGGCGGTGGTCTGAAGTGTACGTCCAGGGGTGAGTCCAGCATTGGGCCATGATATGGGTTGCAGGCGCAGCATCGTAACATGCCCGGTGAGGATAGTGTCCATGTCCCTAGGCGCCATTGCGGAAAAACACTACCGCAATGGCTTGCTGGGCAGGCTGCGCTTATGGCATGCCAGGATTGAATCATGGATGCTGACCGAAGCGGCCCTGACGCAGGCTAGTTCAGATTCACGGATGGCGAGGGCAACTCAAACGGTGGTGCGGTATTGCGACCGAAGGCATCAAGGGCAAATCAGGCACGGGATAACCTGTGCCCGTTTTCCTGAAACGCTTACTGGCCGGATTTTCGGCTGCTGGGCGCTTCGTGTAAGTGCCTGGATTTATTGGTGGGCCGTGAGGGACTCGAACCTTCAACCTACTGATTAAGAGTCAGCTG